>DBQR01000043.1:17363-44978 GCA_002305335.1 Clostridiales bacterium UBA1389 | reverse complement strand
ATAACATTCACCGGGCAGAAAATAAATGCACAACGGCATATTTTTTACTTTCATTTTTTATTATTTCAGGTTATAATTATATTTGTGAAGTTAATGAATTATAAGGAGTAAATAATGTATATACTGACATTGAAAAAAGGTGAAGAAAAGCGTATCCTCGCGGGACATCCCTGGGTATATGCGAATGAGGTATTAAGAATAGACGGGCATGGCGAACAGGGAAGTATCGCAAAGGTTCAATGTCATGACGGGGGTTTTATCGGCTACGGATATATTAACCATAAATCAAAAATTATCGTCCGGATTTTATCCCGTGACGAGACCCCGATTGATAAAACCTTTTTTTACAACCGCATTAAAAAAGCCAATGACTATCGTTTAAGCTTAGGTTATGGTAATAACTATAGAGTAGTCTTCGGTGAATCGGATCTGCTTCCGGGATTGATTGTCGATAAATATGCCGGTTATCTTTCGGTTCAGTTCTTATCCCTCGGTATGGAAGTCAGAAAAGCCATGATAACAGAAATTTTAACTGAAATTTTCAAACCGGAAGGAATATATGAACGGAGCGATGTATCGGTCAGGAGCAAGGAAGGCTTAAAGGAAGTTAAAGGCGTGCTGTATGGCGAAGTGCCTCAAACGGTTATCATAGAAGAAAACGGCATTATGCTGGAAGCGGATATTGTTAACGGACAAAAGACGGGGTATTTTTTGGATCAAAAGGAAAATCGGGACAACCTGAAATATTATGTGAAGGATAAAACCGTCCTTGACTGTTTTTGCAATGCGGGCGGATTTTCCCTTTGCGCAAGTAAATACGGAGCAACCGAAGTTACCGCGGTGGATGTAAGTGAGGATGCAATTTCGGCGGTCCGCAGAAATGCCGGACTTAACGGTTTTACAAACATTGAAGCTCTCCGGGCAGATGTTTTCGAACAGCTTCGTCTGTATAAAAAAGAACGCCGGAAGTTTGACGTTATTATCCTTGACCCGCCCGCTTTCACAAAATCCAAAGATACTGTTAAGGCAGGTTACAACGGTTACAGGGATATAAATATGCTGGCGTTAGAACAGATAAATAAAGGTGGTTATTTAATTACCTGCAGCTGTTCCCAGCATCTTACTATAAATCTGTTTTTGGATATGATTAAGGAAAGCGTAGCCGCAACAGGCGTAAATGCCAAGCTTGTAGAATTAAGAACACAGGGTAAAGACCATGCAACCCTCATCGGAACAGATGAAGCGTTATACTTGAAAGTTGCGGTATTACATGTAATTTAATATGTATAAATATAACCATTGCGTATAATTGAAAAAAAGGTGTTGATTATGGAAAACAAACAGTTTATATATGTGTTAAAACCCAAACCCTATTATCAGACAGAAGCAAACTGGACGGCAAAGGACGAGGAAATAATTGCCCGGCATTTTAAGTACCTGCAGGACCTTTTGGCGGAGGGAAAACTCATTCTTGCGGGGAAAACCGGCGGTCTTGACGAGCACACCTTCGGAATAGTCATCTTCGAAGCTTCCTCCCCCGGTGAAGCGGAAAAGATTATGAAAAACGACCCCGCCGTGGCGGAGGGAATAATGACGGCGGTGCTGTTCCCATATAAAGTCGCAATAATGAGGAAATAAACGGATTATAGATATAAATAAGGCACCCTGCGTTTTGCAGGGTGTTTTGTAATATAGTAATATTATTATGCTTCAGTGTTTATACGGCTTTGCTTTTTCCCTGCCGCTTTTGGCTTTACCCTGAAGTTCGGGTACGGGTTTTACCTCGTTTTTGGGTATATGAAGCTTTTTATCGGACTCAGTTCCGTGGGGTTCTTTCGGGTCGGGTCTTCTCATTCCCGCTTTAGCCATAATCTCACCTCGGAAATAGTATTTACTATTGATTGTTTTTAATACGATACAATTCCGACATAACGGGCGGATTTGAAAAAAGCCTTCCGACTTTCGGGGAAGGTGTCAGCCGAAGGCCGACGGAGAAGATAAAATATATTTACTGCATAACAAGCGGGTGACAATTCCTCCGGTTCGGTTACGCCTCGCCCCCTCTCTTTGCACAAGGGAGGTTTTATTTTAGATTTACCTTAAACAGCTAAATTGCAAACATCTGATTTTTGCGTTGCTGGTGGATAATATCCGTCCCTGCATTATGTAAACCTAATGTATGCTTTAATTCATATATGTCTGCTCAATGAAATCCTCTTTACGCATCTCATAATCTACACTTGACTGGAAATTTCCCAACTGGTCTTTCCAGGCATCCGCCCGCACCCTGACTTTCCTGAATCCGATTTTTTCGTAAACATGCTGAGCCCGGGTATTGTTAAGATTGGTGTCAAGGATGATTTTTTCAAAACCGCAATCGTTAAACAGGTATGAAATAAACATTTTAAGTAATTTCGTACCGTAACCCTTGTTCTGATAGTCGAAATTGCAGATTTTTATACCGATTTCGGCGGTGTTGCCCTCTTTCCGCCTGCAACTCATCTCCCCGGCGGGGATGTTGTCAATCTCGATAATCAAAACCCGGCGGTCATCGTTATTTGACGAAATAATGTTTTCAACTTTTTCGACGGTGGTGCCCAACCCCAGGGGGAAACCCGCATGTGCCATGACTTTGCCGTCGTTCCACCACATGGTAAGAATTTTCGCGTCCTCTTTGACGGCGGAGCGGATGGTCAAATTATAATTATGTAAATACATAATACCTCTCTATTGATTATTTTACTTTTTGATAATTCCCGGATGAATTGATACAACCTCACCTCCGATGTTGGGGTCAACCCCTACATAGGAAACTGTAAAAACGTCGTTTTCCGGAGCTTTTATGGCAGCCCGACGGTTTTCCCACATGGGTACTCTGTAAATTATACCGTCGATTTGCCGGTAAAGATAGGTTTCATGCCATATTGCGGTAAGCNNGCGTTCACCCGCTTGAATTCTACATTCATACCCGTGCCTTGACCGGGGGTCTGGAAAACGGGACTTTTGAAGTTGGCGGGGTCCTTCCAGCCGTATTTCGCCCTTATCTCAACCGAAGAGGGAAGAGAGGACTTCTCGATAACCTCAATCTGAAGCTGCATTTTATTGGGCTCGGGAAGGTAAATTACAATCCTCAGCTTGTCCCCGGGAAGATAGTAAAACTCCGTATATCTCCAATGATAGTTGGCAATGCAGTTTTTGCCGTTTGCCGAAACCGCATACTCCCCATCGTGGGCATCATACCCCCCCGCGTCCTGATTTTCGCCGGTAATATACCGCCAGAAGGGGCGGAAGGCAATGCTTCCCTTGGATAAAGTCTGGTTTTTCACGTCCACCAAAGCCTTGGAAAAGGAAAGCCCCACGTCGCATTCGCTGTAGGCATAACCCCCCATGTAAACCGAAGGGTTGTCAAGGTTCTGAAAATCAGGGTCAACGTCAAGGGATTGGTTGTAATCCCCGTTATATCGGCGGATTGAAACTTCCGGAAGGGTGACTGTGGCTTCAATACCTATCCATTTGTCCTTTGAGGACACCACTTTGTAATACCACGCGCCGCCGAACAGAGCGGGTGTTGGGGGATTCAAAACCTCTCCTTCAATAGTTCCGGTAAACACCGGTGGCGGTTCCAACACAGTCGAATCCCTTACTATAATCGTCCGGGTTACCGGATTTGCCCGGTTTCCCGCGGAGTCGCTTAAGGTGTATGTTAGGGTGTATTCCCCCGGAATATCGGGGTCGAAATTACCTTTTTCTATTTTAACTTTGTCTTTCATATTCCCGTCAACATTGTCGGTGGCGGTGATTCCCGACAGCAGGTCAAACTCCTCTCCCTGATTAATCCTAATCTTCTTTTCGGTAGAAGCGATATATAGCCGGGGCTTTACGGTGTCGGCCGACAGGGAATTTTCGTCCGACGATTCGGCTTCGCTTGCCGGCAGGCTTTCGTTTTCGCTGTAATGGCTGTCATCGGTACTGCTTGTGTAGTTATTTGTTTTTCCGCAGCCGGCGGACAGCAGGGTCAGCAAAATAAGAACAAATAAGAATTTGCGTTTTTTCAAAAAATCACCTACTTTGTTATACCAAAATTATAACTTGAAAGGGAAAATAAGTCAAGGATATAAAGATTAAGGTATCTTTTTTCGTTATTGATACGAATATAAGCGCAATATTGACAAAATAAGTTAATGGTGGTATATTTATGTCGGAAATAAAAAGCCTTCCGACTTTCGGGGAAGGTGTCAGCCGAAAGCTGACGGATGAGGGGTAGTGCCGTATATACGGAAGTGAAGCGCAATGAAATCCCACCGCTATGCCGGCGGGTGACAATCCCTCCGGCTTTGTTTCACCTCGCCACCCCCCTTTACACAAGGGAGGCTGATTTACGGGTTGTATTTCTGTATATTTATAAATTCAAAAATAAAGGAAGGTATATTTATGTTCCGGAAAAACATATTGCGTATTCTTGCATTTTTACTGATTTTAACCCTATTCGCTTGTACCCCAAACGAAAACACCGACAATTCAAAGCCGGATAATTCAAACGCCGTCAGCGACGAAAGCCAAACCACCGTTTCGGAACAAAGCGACGAGTCGGACGAATCAAAGGAAACTTCAGCCGAAATCAACGAAGCTGTGGAATATGCCGAAAGCCTTATTTCCCGAATGACCCTGGAGGAAAAGGTGGGGCAGTTATTCTTTGTCCGCCTTCGCAAGGACCAGGCTATCGAGGATATCAACACCTACCATACCGCCGGTTTTATCATGTATGCAGTCGACTTCCAGGACGAAACAAAGGATTCGATAATTCAGCTTATCGCTTCTTATCAGGAAGAATCGGAAATTCCTCTCCTTATCGGCGTTGACGAGGAGGGGGGTACGGTAAACCGGGTAAGCAGATACACAGCCTTCCGGGACGAGCCCTTTAAATCACCCCAGGATTTATATAAAGCCGGCGGCCTTGACCTTATAAAAAGCGACACCATCGAGAAAGCCGGACTTCTGCTGGATTTGGGTATAAACGTCAACCTGGCACCGGTCTGCGACGTTTCCGCCGACCCCGACGATTTTATTTATAAAAGAGCCTTCGGCAAAGACGCTTCCCGGACCGCCGAATATATAAACACCGTTGTCACCGAGATGGTCAACGCCGGAATAGGCGGCGTGCTAAAGCATTTTCCCGGCTATGGCAACAACGAGGACACCCATACCGGGATTGCCATCGACAACAGGGATTATCAGACCTTTGTTGACAGCGATTTTATCCCCTTTATAACGGGGATTGAGGCGGGCTGCAATGCGGTTATGATAAGCCACAACATAGTGAATTGTATGGACGACGAGTACCCCGCCTCCCTTTCGAAAAAGGTGATTGACATATTAAGAAACGACCTTGGTTTTGACGGGGTGGTCATGTGCGATGATCTGGGTATGGACGCAATTAAGCTGTACACCGGCGACAACGAAGCCGCCGTCCTTGCCATACAGGCGGGAAACGACCTGCTGCTGGGAAACAGCTTTGTGCACCAGATCCCCGCGGTAATAGAAGCGGTGGAAAATAACGAAATTTCCGTGGAACGCATAGAGGAATCGGTGTTAAGGGTGCTGCTCTGGAAAATTTCTTTGGGCATTATCCAAGTCGGATAAATCGGTTAATATCCCAACCGCCGGAACGCTTTTTCCGGCGGTTTTTCATATATCGATATTGACTAATTATTAAAAGAATGATATACTAACAAACATTAAAGATGGAAAGGTAAGCGAAATGCCCGACGTTGCAATAACCGCCTGTGAAAGCTATGATCCGGCCGAATGCCGTAAAGCCCTTGACAGGATACTTACCGCCGTCGGCGGGCTGGATTTTGTAAAGGAAGGAACCAAAATTGCAATAAAGACCAATCTGGTGGTGGGGATAAAACCCGAAAAAGCCGCCACCACCCATCCGGCGATGCTCTGCGCCCTTGCGGATATTTTAACCGAAAAAGGGGCAAAGGCGGTAGTGGGGGATTCCCCCGGAGGGATATATACTTCGGTGTATGTCAACCGTATCTATTCCATAGCCGGGGTAAAAGCCGTGGAACAGCACGGGGCAAAGCTGAACCGGAACTTTGAACAGTCGGCGGCAAAGTTTCCCGACGCTAAGATAGCAAAGGAGTTTTGTTATACATCCTACCTTGACGAAGCGGATTACATTATTAACTTTTGCAAGCTTAAAACCCACGGGATGATGGGTATGTCGGCGGGGGCGAAAAATATGTTCGGGGTTGTCCCCGGCACCATAAAACCGGAATATCACTACAAATACCCCAATCCGCTGGATTTTGCCAACATGATAGTTGACCTTAACGATTATTTCAAGCCGGTTCTGACTATATGCGATGCGGTGGAGGGCATGGAGGGAAACGGTCCCACCGCCGGCACACCGAGGAAAATCGGGGCGGTAATCGCTTCAAAATCCCCCCACAATCTGGATCTTCTCTGCGCAAAGCTTATCGGTTATAAAAAAGAGGATGTCCCCACCCTTACGGCGGCATACGACCGGGGATATATCCCCGAAAGCTGCGAAATGCTGGATATTGAAGGGGATTACACAAAGTTTATCGTTTCCGGCTATAAAAAAGTAAATTCAAACCGTTCGGTTGAATTTTTAAGCGATTCCGGCAGCTTTGCGGGAAGGTTTGCGGGAAAAGCCGTTTCAAGGGCGTTAAGGTCAAGGCCGGCGCTTAAAAAGGCGGAATGCGTGGGTTGTCAGGAATGTTACANNATATCCTGCTTCTGCTGTCAGGAGTTCTGCCCCAAAGGGGCGATGAAGGTTAAAAGAACGGTTATCGCAAGGATAATCGGGGGAAAAAACAAGAATAATACTTAATTGAAGGTGATTTATATGAAAAGAATAGTTACAATACAGGATATATCCTGCTTAGGAAAATGCTCGCTAACGGTGGCTCTTCCCATAATTTCCGCCATGGGGGTTGAGGCGGCGGTGATACCCACCGCGGTGCTTTCCACCCACACCATGTTTACGGGGTTTACTTTCAGGGATCTGACCGACGATATTATACCCATAATCGACCACTGGGAAAAGGAAGGCTTTGACTTTTCGGCGGTCTATACCGGCTATTTAGGAAGCTTCCGCCAGCTTGAAATCGTTTCCTCGGTTTTTGATTTGTACAAGGACAAAAACGCCCTGATTCTCGTTGACCCGGTTATGGCGGACAACGGGGCGCTTTACAAGGGCTTTACGCCGGAATTCGTGAAAAGCATGGCGAAGCTGTGCGCAAAGGCGGATATTGTAGTCCCCAATATAACCGAAGCTTCCTTTATGCTGGATATGCCTTACAGGGAAAAATACGACGAAGCCTATATCAAGGATATGCTTAAGGGTTTATGCGGTCTCGGGGCAAAGGTGGCGGTTTTGACCGGGGTTTCCTTTGAGGAGGAAAAGCTTGGGGTTATGTCCTATGATTCCCGCACCGGCGAATTTTTCAGCTATTACAGGGAAAAAATCCCGGTGGTGTTCCACGGTACAGGCGATGTGTTCGCTTCCGCTTTTCTTGGAGCATTGATGAACGACAAGGGGACAGAAAATTCCCTGAAGGTGGCGGTGGACTATACGGTAAAGTGCATTGCCGAAACCCTTGCCGACCCAAATCATAACAGATACGGAGTGGACTTTGAGAAGGTCATACCCTATCTGATTGACAGATTGAATAAATAAGACAACCCGCAGGGTAGCACCTGCGGGTTTTTTATGATTAATGTCCGCTGAGCAAATAAAAAACAGCTTGCAACCGCTTCGCGGTTGTGTTTTTTATTTGTTCAAGTGCAAGGATTATGTGGATATTTACACAAAACCCTTAAATTATTAAAATATATTAAAACTTAACCTTCCCTCGGAACCACAAATTTCACTGCCTTCGGTACGATATCCACCGTAAACCTGTTTATATCGATAACCTCGCCGTCAACCGAAATGCAGAAATTTTTGTCCGGCGATTCGCATTCCACCCTTTTCCCCTGACGGTAAATGAGCATATGCTCGAAGCTTTTGTCATCAAGGTGCTGCCCTTCCTTGTACTTGTTCACCAGCTTTAAGAAAGTAAACACCGAAACCGGTTTTACGAAACACACCTCAATTAGCCCGTCGTTATTATTCGCCCGCGGGGCGCATTTGAAGTGACCCCCCACATAGTTGCCGTTGGCGACGGTGCAGAGAAGCATATCCTTACCGTTTAACGCTTCACCGTCAACGGTGACTGTGCACTTGTTCCTCATTCCCGTAAATAGCCCTCTGGCGATTCCGGTATAATATGAATTCCTTCCCCCGATAACCGGTTTCCGCTTTACGTTGAAAATGGTTTTCGCCACCACGCTGTCAAAACCGAAGCTGATTACGTTCACCGAATACCTTTCCCCGATTTTCATAAGGTCTATGTATTCGGCGTTTCCTTCGATATTCAAGGGCAGATTTATAAACCTTTCCTTGCCTCCGTAGTATTTTACAAAATCGTCGCCGCTGCCGCAGGGATAACACGCCACCTCCGCATGGTTATGCCCAATAACCCCGTTTACCACCTCATTCAGCGTCCCGTCCCCGCCGCAGGCGTAAAATCTGACGGGATATTTGTTTTCGACGCAGTAGGCGTGAACGAATTTTGTGGCGTCAAGGGAGCGGGAAGTGACGTAAATTTCGTAATCAAGGGGCTTTTTGTATAAAGCCAGCTTCTCTTTTATTTCGTTATGGGCGTTTTTTGTTCCCGCCGCGGGATTGACAACGAAAATGTGTTTCATAAAACTGTTTTCTCCAATTTTTTCAGGTTTGGCTTATTTTAAAAATTGTCTATTGATATTTGGCGTAATTTATGGCATAATTTAATGAAACGGCATAGGCAAAGGAGGTTTTCCATGTACAGAATACTTGTGGTTGAAGACGATAACGAGCTTCGCAATCTGTTTATGAAGGTGCTTTCCAAAAACGGCTACAAACCCTTCGGTGCTTCCGACGGGGAGGAAGCCGTGCAGATAATCAAGGGCGATTATATTGATTTGATTATTTCCGACATAATGATGCCCAACATGGACGGCTACGATTTGATTAAAAAGCTGAGGGAAATGGGAAGCTCCATCCCGGTGCTTATTATCACCGCCAAGGACGGCTTCCGGGATATGCAGCAGGGCTTTATGACGGGCGCCGACGACTATATGGTTAAGCCGGTGAACGTAAACGAGATGGTGCTGAGAGTCGGAGCACTGCTCCGCAGAGCCCAAGTATTAAGCGAACGCAAGCAGACCATCGGCGGCCTTACCCTTGAATACGACAGCATGACTGTGATATACGGCAACAGCAGGGATATTCTCCCACAAAAGGAATTCCTTCTACTATATAAGCTGGTGTCCTACCCCAACCGTATTTTCACCCGCCGTCAGCTTATGGACGACATATGGGGGGTGGATTCCGAAACCGAGGACCGCACCGTTGACGTGCATATTAACCGCCTCCGGGACCGTTTCAGGGACAATCCCGATTTTGAAATCGTCACCGTACGGGGATTAGGCTACAAGGCGGTCAGAAAGTAAAAGGTTTTTATTATGACAAGCAATAAAAAATGGCGTATAGGACTGTATTACATACTTCTGCTGGGGGCGGTCATGGCGGGGACAATGCTGCTGGGCGTTGTAACCGTTGTGGTTTTCAAGTATTTCGGGGTTATCAGAAGCGACGAAAGCGGCTATTCAATTGCTCTTGTAACCACCATAGTCATAAGCGTACTGGTTACTTTTTTAGCGGCTTTGATGTTGGGCAAAAACATTATAACCCCCGTAACCAAGCTTTCCGATTTGTCCCAGCGGGTGGCAAAGGGGGATTTCAACGCCACCCTTGACGCCAAAAGTTATATAAGCGAAATTCAGACGGTAATCGACAGCTTTAATGCCATGGTCAAAGAACTGGGAACCAACGAAGCGCTGTCTAACGACTTTGTCACCAATGTTTCCCATGAATTTAAGACTCCGATAGCCGCCATAGAAGGTTATGCAACTCTGTTACAGGAAAAATCCCTGTCCGAAGAGGAAAAACAGGAATATATAGAAAAAATACTGTATAATTCAAAAAGACTTTCCACCCTTACGGGGAATATTCTGCTGCTTTCAAAGCTGGAAACCCAGAACATTATTACCGACAAAACCTGGTTCCGCCTTGACGAGCAGATAAGACAGTGTATTCTTACCCTTGAAAACAGGTGGAGCGAAAAGGGGTTAAACTTCAATATTGAAATGGACGAGGTATGGTATTACGCTTCGGAAAGCCTGTTTTCCACCGTATGGACAAATATCATAGGCAACGCCATAAAATATTCCAGAGAAGAGTCAACCATCGACATAACCCTTGAAAAGGGAGTTGACTTCGTTACCGTAACCGTCACCGACGAAGGGATAGGAATGAGCGGCGATACCCTGAACCATATGTTCGAAAAATTCTATCAGGGCGACCTTTCCCACCGTTCGGAAGGCAACGGTCTCGGCCTTACCCTGGTAAGGCGCATTCTTGACCTGTGCAACGGTAAAGCGGAGGTTAAAAGCCAGTTGGGCGTGGGAACCGAATTTATGGTTTATCTTCCCGCCGACAGGGCAGAATAGGCGGCAAAGCATATCAATTTTGCCGGGTTTTAAGTTATATTCAGATTATAACATATAAACTGCGTTTTGCAAGCTAAAATAAAAAATACGGGAGCAGCTATGAGAAAAATTATTTCTTATCTTTTAATTTTGACCCTTTTATCCTCCGCCCTTATTTTTGCATCCTGCGAAAAGAAAAACAATAACGATTCCTCCTCGGTACCGGGGGAAAGCAAGGGCGAATCAAGTGAGGAAAGCGGGGAAAGCAGCGATACCAGCGATACCAGCGGGGTAGTTGAAAACCCCTTTGAATACCGTACTCTGGTCAGTGCCGAAAAGCCCTACACCGTAACGGCTCCTTCTGAAAGCGCATATCCCGACTTATATAATCAACAGCTTACCGACGGAATTCTTGCCTGCGACGAGGGTATAACCTACCGGGACGCAAGTCTGGTGGGCTTTACCACCGATGTGGGTATCGTAGTCGATTTGGGGGATGAGGGAAAAGAATTATATGAGTTCAACATCCGCCTGCTGGCCATGGATATTGACGGGGTGGGACTCCCCGTAAGGGCGGTGGTTTATGCCTCCGACGACAGCAAGGAATGGAAACAGCTGGGCAAAACCGAGATAGACCCCTACGTCGACCGTACCATGTGCAACGGAGTACTTGTGCTGGAAGAACCGGTCAACGCAAGATATATCCGGTTCAGGGTCACCCTTTCAAAGCTTTTCTTCTTTACCGACGAGGTTTTGATTTATGCAAATGTACCCCCTAAAACCCAGCAGGTAAATAATACCCAGGAAAAGTACGATTCCGACACCAACGACTATACCGCCATCAGCAATCTTTCCACTGGGGTTGCGGTAAACAAAACCTATTCAAAAAACGTGGCAAAGGGCGGAAAATACACCGTAACCGCCGCCGGCTTTGACGAAAGGGCGGGGGAAAACAAAACCATTCTCACCGAAGGGGGAGTGGTGTCCAGCCGCTTCGGCCATGACGCATGGGTGGGGATTTCCGCCGCCGACAATCCTTATATTACCCTTGATTTAGGTAAGGTTTACGATAATCTTTACTCCTTCAAGCTTTATGCTCTGGGAGAAGGTATAAATATAGATTATCCCGACTATGTGGACTTTTACGCCTCCGAAAATGGGAAGGACTATTACATAATCGGGAGGGTTTACGCCCCCGACCCCTGCCCCAATTACATCTATACAATAACTCTGGCAAAGTTCATAAAAGCAAGATATATTAAATTCGCCTTTTCTTCGGGAGAGGGCTATTACTGGGTGGAGGAGCTGAAAGCCCTGATTGGCAGCGGCAAAACCTTTGAAAACCCGGCATATCCCCCGTTGGACCTGCCGGAAGTAAAGGAAACCGAATACTGGGATGAATCCGAACCCGACTACAGCACCTTTCTGAATCTTATATTAGGCAAGCCCCAGCAGATAAGCGCTTCGGTTTATTTCAACATAGGGGAAACCGACGACACCCCCGCATCTTCTCCCCTGCTTACCGACGGGAAATACGCCAAATCCACCTACTGCTATTCCGGGGAATGGTTTGAGATAGCCACCAGCGGCGGGGCAAGGGATATTTTTTACGACCTCGGAAAAACCTCCACCGTTTCCCAGATTAAAATAGACATTCTCGTTCAGAAAAGCTACGGCATAGAATACCCCGAATATATAAGATTTTATCTTTCCGAAAACGGCACCGACTGGTATATGGTGTACGGACAGAAGCACGAAAAGCAAAACAAGGAGGGGGTACCCGTCATGCTGGACTACACCCTCGAAAAGCCCTATGCCGCAAGGTTTGTAAGGATAAATATCAAGTCAAGAGGCTTTGCCTTCATCGATGAAATCGAAGTCTGGGGCACCAAGGCGGTTGAAGAGACCACCCAAAACATTTCCCAAAGCGGTATAAAGCCCATTACCTTCTACACCAGGGAATCCGACCGGGGCTATGCCAACAATAAAAACACTTCCGTCAGGGCTTCCGACATTGCCCTGGTGTTCGGCGACAAGGGGAACGAAAATACCCTCCTTCCCTATGTGGCATATCTTGACAAACAGGGCAACATTGTGGATACATTTATGGACGGCTTCCTCTACACCCCGTCGGGGCCCAATCTCCCTTCGGGGAACAAGGCCACCGAAAACACCAAAAAGGAAGACTGGCTGTATTTCTATGACATAACCTTCAACGGCATAAACGGCCTTGACAGGCTGGATGAGGTTACCGGGGAGGTTAAGAAAGCCCTTAACCTTGACGAGGACTATAAAGTTTATGTTTACCTTGCCTTCCTTAACGTTTCCGAGCAGGTCACCAATTTCGGGGACGTGGACGGGGACAATGCGGGGGAAAATCTTTCCACCCCCGAAGGCCGAAAAAAAGTAACAATGTGGTTTATGAAGCTGTGCGGCGACACCTTCAAGGAAAGAAACTACAAGAATATCGCCCTTGACGGCTTTTACTGGCTTAACGAAACCGTGGGCTGGGAAGTGGACTATACAAATGTCATGACCGAAGTGGGGGATTATGTCCATGAGTACGGGTCCAACTATCTGTGGATACCCTTCTACAACGCCGAAAAATTCTTCTACTGCAGGGAAATGGGATTTGATATAACCTCCATTCAGCCCAACTACGCCTTTTATCTTGATTATACTCTTGAAAGTATCTACACCTGTATTAAAAATGCCCTTAAATACGGCATAAGCGTTGAAATCGAGGTGTCGTTCCAGTCCTACGGGGACATCTACTATGTCCGCAGATATCTTGAATATCTGTATTACGGCGCCGTTTACGGCTATATGGAAAACGCCACCCACTTCTATTATGACGATGACAACTTCTTTGCGAGAATGTGTAACAGCAAGGAATTCCTTCCCCGGCTTCAGTACGAATACACCTATCTTTTCGCAAAGCATAAGCTAAAGGCAAATCCCGACAAGAAAAGCGACCTTTCCTTCAATGCTTCAAAGGATACCATACTGGAAGGCGCGCTTGCGGAATTCAGTCAGGATACCAGGTACAACATAGCCGTATCCCCCGAAAACGGGACGGTTACCATAAATTCCGACGGCACCTTTAATTATTATCCCAACAAGGGCTTTACCGGAAAGGACGTCTTCTATTACACCTACAACAACTATCTGGGGGATTCTCCCGAATGCAGGGTTGTTGTCAACGTAAATTGATTTTCCAAAAAAATTCAAAAAAATATCAAAATCTATTGACAAACAAGTTCAGACTGTGTTATATTGATAAAAATTGAGCATCCGGAGGAAATCCATGCAGCGCTGCTACACTTACGCCTATTATTATTACTACGCTTATTTACTAAGCGCGGTCTGATAAGTTATGGCGTAAAACGGCTGACTTGTTATATAAAAGACCGCGAAAGCGGTCTTTATTTTTTAAAAAAAACGGAGGAACCATCAATGCCAATAACAAAGATACTTGAAAGAAACGCAGAGCTTTACGGCGACGAGGTGGCGCTGATAGAGCTGAATCCCGAAGACAAGCCCCCTAAAAAGCTGTGGAAGGATTTCAGCCTTATCGAGCCCACCCCCTACAAGCCCTACCGGCTGGAAATGACCTGGCGGGAATTCAACGAAAAGGCAAACCGTTTTGCCAACGCCCTTTCCAAAATGGGTTTCGGGAAGGGAAACAAGGTTGCGATTCTCCTTATGAACTGCCTTGAATGGCTCCCCATTTATTTCGGGGTGCTGAAAACCGGCGCGCTGGTGGTTCCCATGAACTTCAGATATTCTTCCGACGAAATCGAATACTGCCTTAATCTTGCCGAAGCCGACGCTCTGGTGTTCGGTCCCGAATTTATCGGACGCGTTGAGGAAGTAGTGGAACGGATAGGTATAAACCGTTCATTGATTTATGTGGGAAACGGTATAACCCCCACCTTTGCCGACAATTATAAAGCTCTTACCGAAAACCAGCCGGCGGAATTCGTTTCTCCCAAAATAACCGATGAGGATTATGCCGCCATTTACTTTTCCTCCGGCACCACCGGATTCCCGAAAGCCATTCTTCATAAGCATAAAGCGCTTATGTTTTCCTGCGAGGTGGAACAAAACCACCACGGCCAGACCAGGGACGACGTATTTCTCTGCATCCCCCCTTTGTATCACACGGGAGCGAAAATGCACTGGTTCGGTTCCTTCCTTGCAGGTTCAAAGTCGGTTTTACTGAAGGGCACCAAGCCGGAATACATCCTTTCGGCGGTATCCGAGGAAAAATGCACCGTTGTCTGGCTGCTGGTACCCTGGGCGCAGGATATCCTTCAGGCACTTGACAGCGGGGAACTCAAGCTTTCGGACTACGAACTTTCCCAGTGGAGGCTTATGCATATAGGCGCCCAGCCGGTACCCCAGAGCCTTATAAAGCGGTGGCTGGAATATTTCCCCAATCACCAGTACGACACCAACTACGGCCTTTCGGAATCCATAGGCCCCGGATGTATGCACCTTGGAATCGAGAACGTCCACAAGGTGGGCTCCATCGGCAGGGCAGGCTACGGCTGGGAGTCGAAGATTGTAGACGATAAAGGCGAACCGGTCAAACCCGGGGAAGTGGGGGAACTCTGCGTAAAGGGCCCCGGCGTCATGGTGTGCTATTTCCATAACGAAGCCGCCACCAAAGAGGTGCTGAAGGACAGCTGGCTATTCACCGGCGACATGGCAAGGGAGGACGAGGACGGCTTTGTTTATCTTGTCGACCGGAAAAAGGACGTTATTATAACCGGCGGGGAGAATATTTACCCCGTTCAGATAGAGGACTTCCTTTCCACCCACCCGAAGGTTAAGGACGTGGCGGTGATAGGACTGCCCGACCACAGGTTAGGGGAAATTTCCGCCGCCGTAATAGAAGTCAAAAAGGGAATGGCCTGTACGGAGGAGGAAATCAACGAATTCTGTCTGGGTCTGCCCAGATATAAACGCCCCCATAAAATCATCTTTGCCAATGTACCCAGGAACCCCACCGGAAAAATCGAAAAGCCCAAGTTAAGGGCAACATACGGCGCGTCATCCCTGGTGGATATGCAGAATAAATCATAAGAAAGGATAATTAACCTATGAACAGGGAACAAACGGTTAAGTACAGGTACTGGCGTCTTACCCTCGGAGTTTTGGTGCTGTTGTTTTCGGGTATAATTTATGCCTGGTCAACCATCAGCAGGCCCTTTATCGATTTCGGCTGGACAAAACCCCAGCTTCAGCTTAATTTTACGATAACCATGGGGTTTTTCTGTATCGGAGGCTTTGTTTCGGGGCTTATTTCAAAAAAGGTTTCCGCCTTTATCCGCATCGGGGTGTCGGCGGTACTTACCACAGCAGGGCTTATAATCGTGTCCTTCCTTAACAAGGGAAGCAGCGTTTTCTGGCTTTATTTCGCTTACGGCTTTATGATGGGCACCGGCGTGGGGGTGGTGTACAACGTGGTTATATCCGCCACCAACTCCTGGTTCCCCGACCGGAAGGGGTTGTCCTCAGGAGCCCAGCTTATGGCCTTCGGTTTGGGTGCCTTCTTTATCGGACTCGTAGCCGACAAAATGTTTGAAATGCCGTCGATAGGCTGGGAAAACACCTACCGGATTTTCGGTATCGTAATCGGAATAATAATGTTTACTGCCGCAATTTTCGTTAAATTCCCCCCCACAGGTACGGTATTCCCCCAGAGGAAAGGGGCAAAACCCCAGTCAGCGGTAAACTACGAAACAAAAGATGTCATAAAACGCCCCACATTCTGGATGCTGTTTGTGTTCTTTATGCTGTTTGCCTCGGTGGGGTCCACCGCCATCGCCGACGCAAAGAACATGATGACCGAACTGGGAGTCGTAAAGGGGCTGACCGCTATCGCCTTGCTGGTACCGGTGTGCAACTCCTTCGGCAGGATTGCCAGCGGACTGTTTTTCGACAGCTTCGGTCTTAGAAAAACTCAGTACCTTACCAGCGGCGTGGTTATTTTGGCGACGGGGATTTCCCTTGTGAGCTTTGTAACGGATTCATTGGTTTTAGGTATCGTCGGTCTTTTCCTCTGCGGTTTTTCCTATGGCTTTGCCCCCACCATGTCGGCGGCCTTTACGGCGGAATTCTACGGTCTTAAGAATTTTGCGTTGAACTTCTCGCTGCTTAATCTTATACTCATTCCCGCCTCCTTCGCCCCCACCCTTTCGGCAATGCTGGTTTCCTCATATGAATCCTACATACCCACTTTTATTATACTGACATCCATATCCTTTGTAGGTTTGTTTATAAACTTAGGCATAAAAAGGTCATAAAAATTGTCATAACAAAAGAAATTCCGCCGTCGGCGGAATTTTTTTTATTCAACCTAATGCGGTAAAAAGGGAGTTAAAAATTTCCAATAAATCATTAATATTTTGTTGACATTCAGACAAAAATATGTTAATATATGGGACAAGGAATGTTAAGAAAGGGGAAATATAATGAAGCACTTTGTTAAAAAGACAGCAAGCGTTTTCATAATCTTCTGTCTGCTTGCCACCACGTTTTCCTTTATGTTTCCGGCACAGGCGAAAAATGCTTACAGGAACTCCGTTTACGCAAAGGCGGGTATCGCCGGCGATAAGGAAGTAAAAGCAGTGGTGGTGTTTGAAGGCGACACCGTGGCGCAAACCGAAAAAGCGCAGGGAAAGCTTACCGAAGCCAGGTTAAGCAGCCTAAAGGCGGAAATAAACCGCACCCAGAGCAGACTTATTTCAATGATCAAAGACAAGGGAAAAGTCGATATCAATGCTACATATTCGGTGCTTTTAAACGGAATAGCCGTTACCACCGACTATAAAACCCTTTCGAAAATAGAAAATATCCCCGGCGTCAAGGGGGTTTACATCGACAACGAATACAAGCTTGACAAGGCGGAAATCAACGAAGGGGAATTTACAAACGTCCTGTTTTCACGCCAGTATACCGGTGTGCAGCAGGCGGAGGATAACTACGGCGTTACCGGCGACAATGTGCTGGTAGCCGTATTTGACACCGGCATCAATTATGGCCATGAAGCCTTTCAGGATTATGGCCATATCACTCAGCCGGTGCTTACCGAAGAAGATTCCGAAGATCTGATTCAGCAGATCGGAAGGGGAAGTTATGTTTCAGCCAAAATCCCCTTTATGTACGATTACTTCAACCAGGACGATGATGCCATGGATTATATACGGCATGGCACCCATGTGGCATCCATAATCGGAGGTCTGACTGTTGATTCGGTGGGAGATACCGCTTTCAAGGGGGTCGCCCCCGCCGCTCAGCTTGCCGTATTCAAGATATTCGACGATGAAGAAAGTTCCACCTACGACTCGGTTTACCTTGCGGCCTTTGAGGATGCTTATACCATCGGCGTGGACATAATCAACTGCTCCTGGGGGTCTCCCGCAGGGTTTTCCGCCCCGGGTATGCTTATTTCCCATCTGTTGGGGGACGTATATGAAACCCTTCATAATTCGGGAATAATCTGCATCTTTTCGGCAGGGAATGAAGGCAACCTGCTTGACGGTTCGGAAAAATTATATTATGAAGATGGTTACGGCGATAATATATTCAATGCCCAGTATATGGACATCGGCTATGTGGGCGAACCTGCCAGCTATCCGGGTAACATAGGCGTGGCCTCAGCGAATAATCTGATGAACGTTACCATCGCAATAGGGGTCGGCGCTTCGAATTATGAGTACACCGACATTTCACCGGAGGGCTTCAACTTCATAGAGAATTTCGGCGGTGAATACCTGGATTACGTAATGATACCGGGCTACGGCCGGCCTTCGGACTACAACGGGCTTGACGTTTCGGGTAAAATAGCGGTTGTTTCCCGGGGGGAAATCAGCTTTGAGGATAAGCAGATTATCGCCTACGGCCGGGGAGCCGAAGGGATTATAGTTTACAACAACGATGACGGGCTGTTGAATATGTCCATTGAAAAATATTACATTCCCGCCATATTCGTTTCCAAGGAATGCGGTCAGGCATTGGCGGGCTCAGACCCCAAAGTGTTGTATATACATAACGGCCCGGTGGCAATACAAATCAGTACCAATGTCATACCCAGCGACTTTTCCTCCTGGGGTACCACCTCAATGCTCACCTTCAATCCGGTGCTGACGGGTATAGGGGGCTATGTATATGGTGCCGACGGAAACACCGACGACGGATATATCACCATGAGCGGAACCTCCATGGCCGCCCCCAACGTTACGGGCTGCTTTGCCCTTATGCTGGAGTATCTCAAGGCGGAAAACCCGGATATGGAAAAGGCAGACCGCGCCGAAAGGGCGGAAAATCTGTTGATTTCAACATCAATACCGCTGAATACATATAAATACGACAATGCGGCATTTCTGCCGAGGCGGCAGGGGGCGGGACTTGCCAATCCCTATTTTGCGATACAAGCGGCAAAACTGGGACTTTACCTCCCCGAACCCATATTCGAGCTGGGTGACGACCCGGAAAAAGAAGGGGATTATACCTTCACCTTTACCGTTGAAAACAACGGCAGCACCACCCAGGAATTTTCCATTTACGGTACAATGCTTTTCACCGATTTTTATGACTATACTCCGGAACTGATACTTTATTTTACCGACAATATTTTTGACCTTGTGAAATATAAATTTATCGATTTTACCACCAACAGCGAAAACAATGAATTTACCGTCGGACCCGGTGAAACTGCGGAAATTACGGTGAATTTTTTCCTTGATTCGCATGTTAAAAATTTATTGAATATACTTCCCCAAGGTACGTTCCTTGAAGGGTATGTGTACATCCAACCCAGCGGGGATGCTCCTTTCCAGCATGTGTCCTTTATCGGTTACTACGGGGATTGGGGTAAAGCCCCCTGTATTGAGGACTTCGACTTCAGGGATGAAACGGATATAATAGCCAGGCTGTATTACGATTATGGCTTCACCTATGAGGAAATCATGTATTACGGTTATCAGATTCTATACAGCTACATGACCGGTATTGATCCTGCCGTTCCGATAGGTCCCTCCGTATGCTATACCTTCTCGGGCAGTGAAATGGAGCTGTTCGACTATCTCGGAGTCAACCCTTATGTAATCGAATACCATGATGACGCAAGAAACGCCATTTCCAATCCAAATTCGGACACCGATTATGTTTCCGACGGAATACTTGCCCTACCTGCCCTCGTAAGGAACGCCTCCCATGTAATAATGGTGGTATCGGATACGGCTACCGGTGAAATTTATTATATTGACGACACCCCCATGGTGGCAAAGAACGTCTATGATGCCGACGACGAAGCCTATTCCTTCAACAGCTATTTCATGTGGATGGGCACGGACGGGGACGGTCAACTCCTTCCCAACAACACCACCGTACAGGTGGACTTCTTCGCATGGCTTGACTGGGAAGACGGGGAAGTGGAAAATGCCATCCCCGATAATCTGGAAAACCCATATGAGTTTATGATAACTGACGAGTACTTTTACAATGAATACTGCGAATGGTCCTTCCCGGTTACCATCGATTGCGAAGGTCCGACAGTTTATTATTTGTACGATGACGATACGAAAGAGCTGACTGTCGAATGTTCCGACAACCAGTATTTAATGTACGGCGCGCTCTATAATTCCGACGGAACCGAAATCAACCCGTATCTGTCCGATTATGTTGATGAGGATGAATGTTACCATTATTATTACGATCTGTCGGGCTTGGAGGATGATGCCTGGGTACACTTTATAACCATCGACTATGCCACCAATTTCACGGAAATCATCATTGACATAAACGACGGGAATTCCTCCAATTATCCGGTGGAGGTTACCTGGAACGATGACCAGCCCTTCAGTATTGTTCCCGGCAACAGCGCCAACTATATGGGTAACTTCTACTTCAGGGTAATCCCGGATGACGGCTATGGCTTCTCCGACAATTTTACAATTGAGGTTGACGGCGATTATGACAGGTTCTATTATGTGCAGCAGGCGGATATGTACGTGGTGGAAGGGATTTATTCCGTCTATCTTGATATCGAAGTCTACGGCTTTTCGGACATAGGTGAACCCTACGTCACCTTTACCTATGACGGGGACAAATCCCTTGACATTGACAGCAAAAGCGGCTTCGGCTTCAACCATGTCGTTACCGAACCTACGGAAATAGTCATAGACGCTTTTGACGACGAAGGCACCGTAACCGCCGTCATGTACTGCATTTCCTACGATTATCTGTCGCAAGAAGAGCTTGAAGGCCTTGATCCGTCGGAATGGGCTGTGTATGAAACCCCGCTTGAAATAGATGAATACGGCTCTTACGTAATTAACGTTTATGTGACCGACGAAGCGGGCAACGAGGCTTATATAAGCTCCGACGGTATGATTTTGGACAATCAGGGCCCCGATATCAGGATAAACGGACTGGGAAGCGACATTAGTAAAACCATAAGCAATATGAATGCCCTTATTACGGTTTCGGTTTCCGATGGCTTTTCCGATGTGGGTGATGTCAGCTATACCGTAAACGGCGGCAGTCCGGTTGAGGGAAGCGTGGAATTCATTATCCCCGTTTCGGATCTCCCCGAAGGGACTTCGGAAATCGTAATAACCGCAAATGACACATTGGGCAACTCCTCCGAATTGAAATTCAGCGTTACCATAGACACCACCCCGCCGGCGGTTACCGGGGTAGAAGAAGACGGCATTTATACCGGTAAGGTAACGGCCACAATTGAAACAGGCGACCTGCTTGCGGTGTTCCTTAACGGCAAAGCCGTAAGTCCCGACGAAAACGGAAACCTTGAAATCCTTTCCGCCCAGGGGGAACAGACCCTTAAGGTGGTTGACGTTTACGGCAATTTCGACGAAATAACCTTTACGGTAAATCCCTGGTATGTGGTTAAGGAAGAAGCGGGCGAACCGGTGCTTGACATAAGGAATGACTATATTATGCTCGGCGAAGGGATGACTGTTGAGGAACTGTTAGCCATGTTCGAAAATACCGGCTTTACCATATCCGGCGACCGGGACGGAAAGGTTGTTACCGGCACCACATTGACCATCGGCGACATTACATTAACCTTAGTGATTGACGGGGACGTAAACGGCGACGGAATATGCTCGGTGCTTGACTATATTTCCGTAAGACTCAGCCTGCTGGATATTATCGAACTTGAGGAAGCCCAGATAAGGGCCGCCAACGATACCGGTAATCTCGGTGTTTTGGATTATATCAAAATAAGGTTAAGACTGTTGGGAATAAACCAATAAGGTAAATCTTATAGTAAAAATCGGGGCAAGCACCCCGATTTTTCATTTTAACCTTCCACTTGAGGGGAAGGTGTCAGCCGCAGGCTGACGGATGAGAGGTAGTGTCGCAAATACGAAGAGAAGAAAAAAATCCACAGCTTACGCTGTGGATGAAATCCGCCTGCGGCGGGTGACATTCCCTCCGGCTCGGTTACCCCTTGCCACCTCCCTTTGTACAAGGAAGGGAAATTTATTTATTATTAGTTTTATACGCCCTCAGGGTATTGCAAAGCAATATTGCCCTTGTCATGGGACCCACGCCGCCGGGAACGGGGGTAATAAAGGACGCCTTTTCAAAGCAGGATTCAAAATCGCAGTCCCCGGTGAACTTGCCGTTGATACGGTTCATTCCAACGTCAACCACAACCGCTCCATCTTTAATCATGCTGCCGTCCACCAGACCGGCTTTGCCGACAGCCACAATAAGAATGTCCGCATTTTTGGTATATTCGGCAATATTTTTGGTTTTGGAATGGCAGACGGTAACCGTCCCGTTTCTATGCAACAACAGCAGTGCCATGGGTTTTCCCACAATGTTGCTCCGACCCACCACAACGCAGTTTTTGCCTTCGATTTCGATACCGTATTCGTCAAGCAGACGCATAACCCCGGAAGGAGTGCAGGGGGCAAAGATAAAGCTGCCGGTCATTATTTTCCCCACGTTCACCGGATGAAAAGCGTCAACATCCTTTTTGGGGGAAATGGCTTCGATAACCTTCCGTTCGTCAATATGCTTCGGCAGAGGCATCTGAACGAGAATACCGTCAAGGTCCTTGTCCTTGTTTAATTCGTCGATTAGGGTTAGAAGCCCGGTTTCGGTTGTGGATTCGGGCAGTACAAAGGATCTTGAGGTAATACCCGTTTCCCCGCAGTCCTTTACTTTATTCCTGACATAAATCTGAGAAGAAGGGTTTTCCCCCACCAGCACCACCCCCAGACAGGGAGGGCGTTTTCCCCTTTCAACGATAGCCGCAACTTCCCGTTTAACCTCGTCCTTAACCTTCTGGCTGATTTGTTTTCCGTCAATTATTGTTGCCATGGGTTTCTCCTTCGTCGGGTGTATCCTCACCGTCGTTTGTTTCTTCGGTTGTATCTATTTGTTCCGCAGTATAGGAGGGTTCTTCTTTTGTGTTTTCGACACTTCCGTAAACTTCCTGATAGACCTTTAACTCTTCTTCATGCTTTTTGGCTTTTCTTAAAAGGATTATCAACAATGTTGTGGCAATCACAAAGCTGCCCAGGCCGAAATAAACGAATAGCTTTTCGCCGAAAATCCCCCTGAGGCTGTCGGTGCGGAGAAATTCAATCAGACCCCTGCCGAAACCGTACCAGGCGACATACATAAGACAAATCTGACCGTCGAATTTTTTCTTTTTGTAAAGCCGGTAAAGAATTAAAAACCCTAAAAGGTTCCACAGGGATTCATACAAAAAGGTGGGGTGAACCGTCATGACCGGACCGCCGTTTTCCCTTATGGTCATCCTCCAGGGGAGATTTTTTATATTTTTGGAAACACCGAAGGCTTCGGCGTTTATGAAATTCCCCCAGCGGCCGATAATCTGCCCCACCATCACCGAAAGGGAAGCGATATCGACGATTTTATAGAAGGGGAGTTTTTTGACCTTGCAGTATAGTAAAATGGAAAAAAAGCCGAAAACCACCGAACCGTAAATGGCAAGCCCCCCTCCCCGAATGTTCAGGGCATCCCATATGGTTTCATAATCCCTCAAATTCGTTATGACATAAGTAAAACGGGCGCCTATGATGGCAACGGGTATGGTGATAAGGGCTATGTTGAGAATATGGTCTTCGGGGATTTTCTCCCTCTTTACGGTAAGCCGGTAAAACAGCATCGAGGCTAAAATTATTCCGATTGTGAGAATAATACCGTACCACTGCACCTTTAAGCCGAACAGGGTAAAGGCAGTTTCGTTTACTGTGAATTCGAGCCCCAAGCCGGGAAAACCTATGGTGTTTTTCATGAATTAACCTCCTTTTTGGGAAAGATAACGGAAAGACACATATTGTTTATATCGAAAAGACGTCTTAAGCATTCTTCGGTGTAGTCCTTTGTAAGGTTAGCCACGATATCGGGGTAGTCCAGCATATCGTCCCCTTCAAAATAAAAGGAAACGAAGGTGTCCGCAATATTTTCCACCGAATCGTAGTCGCATATGGTGTCGGCATACAAGGCCTTTTTCGCCCGTTGGAAATCGGTGTCGGAAAAACCGGTTTCCTTTACGGCTGTAATATGCTCTTTGATTTTTTCAAACAACCCCCTCGGGTTTTTCGAAAGCCCGGAAATTTCCCCGAAGAAAGCCTTCCGCATGGTCTGGTAGCTGAAGGACAGTCTTTCAAATTCGCCTGAATGGTAATTGTTATAATAAAAAGCGGTGGTTTTATCGAACAGCAGGGACATAATAATTTCAACCGCGGCAAATTCCCTAACCCCTTCCTTTGTCCGGGGGGAGGGGAACCTTACCCCCACCGAAAATACCGGCAGGGAAATGTCCATGTAATCAATACATTCGGATAAAACCTTGTTTTCGGGGGTTTCGTCAACCCGGGTAAACACAGTGCTTTGACTTTTTTCCGTCAGATTTTCGACTTTCCGAACAAATTCGATTTCGTCGATATTTCCGCAGACACACAGCACCATATTGGATAAATTATACACTGTTTTATAGCAGTCATCAAGAGTTTTTTTTGAAATCGCCATAATAGATTCCGAACTTCCGGCGGGGTCCCGGGAAATGGACGAATTGCCGTACAGGCATTTCATCATATTGTTTCTCACCCGCCAGGAGGGATTATCGTTGTACATATTTATTTCCTGAATAATGATGGCTTTTTCCTTTTCCACCGACTTTTTTGTTATATGAGGGTGGGTGACGTGGTTGATAAGCACCTCAAGATTTTCGTAAAAGGATTCGGAAGAAAGGAAATAGAACATAGTCCGGTCGCCGGCGGTGTAGGCGTTGGCGTCCCCGCCGTAGAGGGCGTACTGTATCATGGCGTCCCCGTCTTTGGTTTCATACATCTTGTGTTCGAGAAAATGGGCGATACCCGCCGGAAAGGTTTTAACCTTTCCCTCCGGCGACAGGAATTTACAGTCGGCGGAGCCGAAGTTAACTCCGAATATGGCATATGAAGAAATATGGTTTTTATGTATAATGAAGGCGGTAAGCCCGCTGTCGAAGATTATTTTAGTGTATTTTTCGCCCAGTCGTGGGGAGGACTTATGGGTTATTTCCATTAAGCTTGCCTTTCTTAATTCCCTTCAAGGAGGAATACGGTGTCAAGGGTTATGTTCTTTGCGATTGCCGAAATATCCTCAACCCTAACGGAAGAAATTTTTTTCATTTCCTCCTCCGGGGTTGCGATGTTTCCCGAAAGAGCCCTTGACAGGTAATATGTACATACCGAAGTCTGGCTGTCGTAAAGTTCCCGGTAGCCGCTTAGGGCGGAACGGAGGGCGGAATGAAACTCGTCTTCCGTGATTTTCCCCCTTTTAATATCCTCGAGCTCGCTTAAAATCGCGTTTTTTGCAATTTCAAAGGATTCCCTGTCAATCCCCGCCGAAACCGTCATAACCCCTTTTATCCTGTCGGAAAGGGAATTACAGTAGTAGCAAAGCGAAAGCCTTTCCCTGACATTCATAAACAGCTTGGAAATTGGTGACTGGGAGAAAACCTCATTGAAAAGGGTGAAGGCGGCATAGTTTTTATCCGATATAATATCCCCGGTTCTGAAGCCTAAAACCAAAGTCGACTGGGAAGCGTCGGCCTTTTCGGTAAAGGTTTTTACTATTTCCGCCTTTTCTGTCCGAGAAACTTCGGGAAGTATGTATTTCCTCGGCGAAAAGGGAAGCTGACTGTTGATTAAACCCGAAAGTTCGTCTGTATCATACTCCCCGGTAAAGACAATCTCCACCGGTGCGGAGGATATAAGGCTTTTATAGATTTCCGTAAGCTTTATGTTATCAAGGCTTTCAAGGGTTTCGAGGTCGCCGTAGGAGGGAATGGCATAGGGTTCATTTTCACACATGAGTTTGACCGCCTGCCGAAGGGCATAGGCGGGTTTGTTGTTTACAAGGGAAAGGATAAGTTCCTTCACGGACTCCTTTTCCCGGTTTACATAATCACCGAAAAATACTCCCTCCGGCATAAAGGGGGAAAAGATGATTTCGCTGAAAAGCTTAAGCCCCTCCCTGAAAATATCCTCCCCGTAAAGGGAATATTTGTTTTTCAAAGCCGACATGGAAAAGGAAAGCAACAGGCTTTCCCCCTTCTTGTGGGTGAAGGCGTCAAGGGACAGGGAATAATTTTCCTCGCAGGCGATGGCAAGGGACCTGAAGTCGGAATGGGAGGAGGTACCCCCGGTAAGCACCTTTGATATAAGGTTCAAGGAAGCGGCGTTAAGGGAGTTTAGCGGCAAAATAAAGCTGACAAGCAGAAGGTTGGTCTTGTGCTTGTCGGAAAAAACGCCTGTTAAGTTAACGCCGTCGGCCAGGTTTATGCGTTTGTACATATTAAAGTATCCGTGACGCGGAATCTTTATCGGTGTAAAGAATGGCGTTATTATGCTTTCTTAAAATTGTGCAGGGACAGTATTCCCCGATTTCCCCGTTTATAAGGGTATATACGGCGTTGGCCTTTGTGGCGGCGGGGACTACGCAGAACACATATTCCGGGGAAACAAGAGTGGGTATGGTAAGGGTTACGGCGTGGGTGGGGACAAGGGAAATATCCTCAAAGCAGCCGTCGTTTACCTGCTGATTCCGGCAGACCTCGTCAAGGGACACCACTTTAACCGCTTTTTTATCGTTAAAATATGCCACATGGGGGTCGTTGAAGGCGATATGGCCGTTTTCCCCGATTCCCATACAGACAATATCCGGTTTTGCCTCCCCCAACAGAGCGGCATACCTTTCGCATTCGGACTCTATATTATCGGCGGTGCCGTTTATAATGTTTACCGACTTAAAGGGAACCTTGTCAAACAATCTGTCCCTTAAGAACTGACCGAAGGCCTGGGGGGCGTTTGAGTTAAGCCCCACATATTCGTCCATATGGAAGGCGTTCACCCGCCGGAAATCAATGGTTTTGTCGGCGACAAGACATTGAAGCAGCTCGTTCTGGGAGGGAGCCGCGGCAAAAATTATTGAAATTTCGTCTTTTTCGTTAAGCAGTTTTTTAATTGTAAAAGCCACGTCCTTTGAGGCTGCGTACCCCATATTGTAGCGGCTGTCGTAAACCCGGTATTCTAAATTGTCGATTTTTCCCTGTTTGATTATCATATAAAACCCCTTTCATTCGGAAACAAGACTTCCGCTGATAAACACGGCCTTAATGTTTATATTATCGTCGAATACCGCAATATCAGCGTCAAAGCCCACCCGCAAAAGCCCCTTGTTTTTCATGTTTGCGATTCTTGCGGGGGTGTAGGTCATCATTTTAACCGCATCGGTAAGCGGCGCGGAAGCATATTTTATCATATTCCTTACCAGCCGGTCGGTGGTGGCGATGGACCCCGCAAAGGCGGAACGGTCGGGAAGTTTGGCAACTCCGTCCTCGATTATAACCTCATAACCGCTTGTCAGGGAGCCTAAAATCATGGTGCGGGAGGAAGTTCCCGCTCCCCGCAGGGAGTCGGTTACAAGGGCAGTCTTGTCGGC
>DBQR01000043.1:3489-17341 GCA_002305335.1 Clostridiales bacterium UBA1389 | reverse complement strand
ATGCCTGAACCCGCCCTTCCGGGTTATGGTGGACATTCCCGAATAAAAATGGGTAAGATGGGTGTAGCCGTTTTCAAAGGCCTCAAGGGCGGTTTCGTATTCCGCATCGGAATGTCCCATGGAAGGGAGAATACCTTTTTCGGAAAGGATTCGTCCCAGTTCCATAGCCCCCTCCAGTTCGGGGGCGACAGACCATCTTTTAATATATTTGCCGCCTTTTTCAAGAATTAAGCCGTAATGTTCCCTTGTAGGGAATTTTATATATTTTTCGTCCTGGGCTCCCTTCTGGGTTTTGGCGAAATAGGGTCCTTCAAGATGAAGCCCGTAAAGGCAGTTTTTAATATTTTTCCCCTTGATTCTGTCAAACACATCGAAGATGTTAAACAGTTCTTCGTCGGGACAAGTTAAAGTGGTGGCAAGCAGGGAGGTGGTGCCGTGGGACTGATGGAGTGAGGCGATCTTTAAAAAAGCCTCCTCGGTGCCGTCCATAAAGTCGGAACCCCCGCCCCCGTGAACGTGAAGGTCGATAAACCCCGGGGAGATGTAATTTTCGCCGAAGTCAAGGCATTCGAATAAATTATCGTCGTTTTTCCGGCTTCCCACATAGGTGATAATACCGTTTTCGAAATTTAGTTCCCCGTTGGGGATTATCCTGATAGGGGTAACGATATTGCCTTTAAGTTTGGTTTTCATAGCCTACTCCTTGTCGATCAAACACACCGCATGACAGCCTATGCCGTTCCCGGCAAGCCCCAAGCCTTCCTCGGTGGTGGCTTTGATGTTTATTCTGTCTTTGTCAATATCAAGGGCTTCGGTAATTGTCTTTACCATTTCGGGAATAAAGGGGGAAAGCTTTGGTTTTTCCGCAATAACGGTAATGTCGCAGTTTGAAAGGGCATACCCTTTATTTGTTATCATTTCATAAACCCTCTTTAAGAGGATTATAGACGAAATATCCTTGAATTCATTACTATTGTCGGGGAAGTGAAAGCCTATATCCCGTAAAGACGCAGCACCCAGTAAGGCGTCGCAGAGGGCATGAAGCACAACATCCCCGTCGGAATGGGCTATCAGACCTACCCCAAAGGGGATTTCCACCCCGCCGAGGATAAGCTTTTTGTCCGAACCGAATCTGTGTACATCATAGCCGTGGCCGATACGCATTACAGTTCTCCTTTTTCCTTCAGAAAACAAATCGCTTTTGCGATTTTAACATCGTTTATGTCGGTAAGCTTTATGTTAAGTTCGGAAGTCTCCGCATAACTGACGGCGAAACCCGCGTGTTCGGCGATGGAGGTTTCGTCGGTGGCGTACAGACTGTCCCTGATGGCAACCGCCCGGGAGGCAATATAAATGTCCCGTTTAAAAACCTGGGGCGTCTGAACGGCGATTAGGTTTTCCCGCTTGGGTGTGTAAAAGCATTTTTCGCCTGGGTCTGCATATTTTACGGTGTCCTTAACCCTTGTACAGGCGGTGGCAGCCCCGGTTTTTACGGCTTCCCCAATCAGCTTTTCGATTTCCTCCGGAGTAATAAAAGGCCTTGCGCAGTCGTGTATGCAGACAATATCCGCATATTTAAGGGCGTCAACCCCGTTGGAAACCGAATGAAACCTGGTTTTACCCCCTTCGGCAAATCTGACGGGCTTTTCGCTTTTCACAAGCTTTTCAAATGGGGCTTTGTCCCTGCAGACAATAACTATCTCGTCCACCGACGGGCAGGCGGAAAAAGCCGACAAAACATGTTCGAAAACCGTTTTATCGCCGAGTTTTATAAGGGGTTTTGAAACGTTCCCCATTCTTGTGCCGCTGCCCGCGGCGACGATTACCGCGCCTACACAGGGTTTTGACTGATTTGTTGTTTTCATTTTAAATATTGTAATTGTACCCGATTTCGAAAGCCTTTTTGTTTAATTCGGCAAGCTCCGGTTTGCTTTTAGGTGTGGACTGAACCAGGCAGTCGATAAACTGCTCTTTGGTAAACAGATTCAGAATTCTAATAACCGCGCCCAACATCACCACGTTGGCAAGCTTGGCAAAGCCGTTTTTGTCGGCGATTTCGGTAGCGGGTATGTAAAGGGCGGTAATATCGGTTCTCCCGCATTTTTCGTTTATCAGGGAGGAATCGATAAACACGAAACCGCCGGGTTTGACTTTATTTATAAATTTATCGTAAGACGGCTTGTTAAAAGCCAATAATACATCCGGATTGGTGACAAGGGGTGAGCCTATGGGTTCGTCGTCGATATTGACCGAACAGTTGCAGGTGCCCCCCCTCATTTCGGGACCGTAGGAAGGCAGCCAGGAAACCTGTTTGTTCAGGTTCATCCCGGCGGTAACCAGCTGTTTTCCCGCAAAAAGTATTCCCTGTCCGCCGAAGCCGGCAAGCAGAATGGCAGGCATTTATTCTCCCTCCTTTGTAATGTCCTTATAAACCCCCAAGGGATAGTAGGGAATCATGTTTTCCCGTAACCATTCGCAGGCTTTAAGGGGGGTCAGACCCCAGTTGGTGGGGCAGGTGGACAGCACTTCCACAATGGAATAGCCTAATTTTTGCTTTTGAATCTCAAAGGCTTTCTTTATCGCCTTTTTGGCGGCGTTAATATTTTTAACGCAGTCGACGGACACCCGTTCGGCATATGCCACACCGTCAACGGTGGCAAGCATTTCGCACACCCTGATGGGGTTGCCCTGTATCTTTCTGTCCCGCCCGTAGGGGGAGGTGGTGGTAACCTGACCGGGAAGGGTGGTGGGTGCCATCTGACCGCCGGTCATACCGTAAATGGCGTTGTTTATAAAAATTATCGTAATGTTTTCGCCCCTGGCTCCGGCATGGATTGTTTCGTTGGTGCCTATGGCGGCAAGATCCCCGTCTCCCTGATACGTAAACACAAATTTGTCGGGATTAGCCCGCTTTACGCCGGTGGCGACGGCGGGAGCTCTCCCGTGGGGCGCCTGAATCATATCGCAGTTAAAGTAGTTGTAGGCAAAAACCGAGCAGCCGACGGGGGCTATGCCTATGGTTTTGCCCTCTATGTCAAGTTCGTCGATAACTTCAGCCACAAGCCGGTGTACAACGCCGTGGGTACAGCCGGGGCAGTAGTGGAAGGGAACGTTACATAAAGCCTTTGGCTTTTGAAAAACCGTCATTATTTAACCTCCTTATTCCCGTCGCTTAAACGCTTTATTTCCCCAAAAATTTCGTCAACGGTGGGGATGACACCGCCGTTGCGGCCGAAATGGGTAACGGGTATTTTGCAGTCGATGGCGACCTTGATGTCGTTTATCATCTGTCCCATGTTCATTTCCACCGAAATCATACATTTTGCCCTGTCGGTAAGCTCATTAAGCCGCTTCGACGGGAAGGGATAAAGGGAAATACACCTGAAAAGCCCCGCCTTAATGCCGTTTTGTCTTGCCGCTTTGACCGCCGACTTTGAAACCCTTGAGGTTATGCCGTAGGAAACAAGGATAATTTCGGCATCGTCGGTCATATATTCCTCGTACAAAACCTCTTTTTCCTCAATGGTTTTATATTTTTCATAGCGGTTCAACACCGTATTTTCAAGGACTTCCGGCTCTATGTAAAGGCTGTTTATTATGTTGTGCTTACGTTTATTTTCGTGACCGTTGCAGGCCCAGGTCTTTTCGGGGAGCTGTCTTACTTTTATTTCGTCGAAATCCACCGGTTCCATCATCTGACCCAAAGCACCGTCGGCAAGGAGCATTGCCGGCATACGGTATTCGTCGGCAAGGTCAAAGGCAAGGACGGTCAATGAAGCCATTTCCTGAACCGAGGCGGGGGCAAGGACGATTAAATGGAAATCCCCGTGACCGGCGGATTTGGTTGCCTGGTAGTAGTCCGACTGGGCGGGCTGGATTCCCCCGAGACCGGGGCCCCCCCGCTGGACGTTTACCACAACGCAGGGCAGATCCGAACCGGCTATATATGAAATGCCCTCGCTTTTAAGGGAAATTCCGGGAGAAGAGGAAGAGGTTATCGCTCGGGCGCCGGAGGCGGAAGCGCCTAACACCATATTTATTGCGGCGATTTCGCTTTCGGCCTGCAGGGAGAGTCCCCCCCGTTTCGGCATCTGCTTTGCCATATATTCGGAAAGTTCGGTTTGGGGTGTAATCGGGTAGCCGAAAAACAGCTTGCAGCCGGCTCTTATTGCGGCTTCGGCAATGGCTTCGTTACCCTTCATAAGTATTTTAGACATTAAAAACGTTCAATCCTTTCAGTATGTAGCTTTTTATTTAAACATTTTTTTCAACGGTGATAACCACATCGGGACACATTGTGGCGCACATGGCGCAGGCAATGCACTTTTCCATATCGGTTACCTTCGCCGGATGGTAGCCCTTCTGGTTTATTTCCTCTTTATCAAGAAAAATAATTTTTTTCGGGCAGACCTCCGCGCAAAGACCGCAGCCCTTGCATAGGTTCTTTTCAAAGGTGACTTTGTTCATTTTATATTCCTTTCTGTATATTAAAAGATTTTTTTCGTAATGTCTTTAATGATAACCATGTTTTTTGTAGCGTTCTGCTCAAAGGCGGTGGTCATAACCAAGGGGACTTCCGACAGGGAAGCGAATTTTTTCGCCTTTTCAACCGACGACAAAACCGTTTCCCTTGAAGTTTCTGCACCTAAATTGGAATTGTTTATTATACCGGAAAATTTTAAGCCGCTTGAAATTTCGATTGATTTCAGGGACTGTACCGACAAATCGGGGTCAAGGTTTTCCGGACGGTAGGCGTTGAAGACGTAATACATATCATAGCCGCTTTTTATAAGGTCGTCTTGGTAAAGCCCCAGCACCGTACCCCCTTCGGCGTTTCCCCCCACGTCCAGTATGGCGTAGTTGTCGTCGGAAAATACGGTTTGCATCGCCGGGGGCAGGGAGGGAATATCCACGTTGGTGTTGGCGTAGGGGGGGATAAGGGTGGTTACCCCCAAGGAATTTAATGCTCTGGCATTATCGGCGGTACGGAAGTAGGGGTTTACTATGTCCAGATCGGCGATGATTGTATTATACCCGGTCTTTGCGGCGGAAAGGGCAAGATTGACGGCGATATTGGTTTTTCCCGTGCCGAAATGGCCGCAGATTATAACTATTTTATGTTTAAACAGCCTGATCATTTACTTTCCCCTTATAATATCCCCCGGCTTTGCGCCGGGATGACGAATGTAAAACTCCATTTTGGGGCGGGGCGTGGATTCGATTTCCTTCATATCAAGGTCGTATATTTTATCAATCACGATTTCTTTTCCCGTTTTTCCGGGGGAAAGGTGTTCGGCTACACATCCGGCAAACATCTTATTCCGCTGAAAGCATCTTGCAAGGCCGGTTTTTTCGTCATAGTTCAGCACATCGCAGTAAAAGGGCTTTTCGCAGATATACCCCCCCATGGATACGGTGTTGGGGTTTTCGGTTACATTGTCATAAAAAAAGCCGGTATGGTATTCCCGATGGCTTACCCCCTCCACCTCGTCACGGTAGGCTTTGTTGAAGGGAAGTCCCGCAGTCAGGTCCCGAAGCGCCATTTTATAGGCGTTGGTCACGCAGGCGGTGTAATAGGCGGACTTCATCCGCCCTTCGATTTTAAGACTGTCGATTCCCGCCTCCGTCAGGTCGTCAAGATGCTCTATCATGCAGGTGTCCTTGCTTGAAAAGATATAGGTGCCTTCGGAAAATTCCTCGGCGGTGAGGATTTCATCCGGCCGCTTTTCCTCTTTGAAATAATATTTCCACCGGCAGGGCTGGGAACAGCGCCCCTCGTTGGCGTTGCGGTCGGTGAAATGTTTTGAAAGAAGGCAGCGTCCCGAATAGGAAATGCACATTGCCCCGTGGACGAATACTTCAAGTTCCAGATCGGGGGGAGTGTTTAGCCTTATCTTTTTGATATCCGCAAGGGTAAGCTCCCTTGCAAGGACAATCCGTTTAACCCCGTTTTTATACCAAAAGTTACAGCCGGCGGCGTTTACTGCCGACGCCTGGGTGGATAAATGGATAGGTACCCGGGGAAAGGCTTGCCTTACGGTTTCCATAACCCCCGGGTCGCTTATAATAAACGCGTCGGGGAGGGTGCCTTTTATGCTGTCAAGCAGGCAGGGAAGTTCACTTATTTTGCTTTCCGGCGGCATGGTGTTAAGGGTTAGGTAAACCTTAACTCCCCGTTCACGGGCGAATTTAACCCCTTCGGCAAATTCTTCGGGGGTAAAGTTGTCGGTAAAAGCCCTCATTCCGAATTCCTTAAGGGCGCAGTAAACCGCGTCCGCCCCGTACCGGACGGCGAATTTCAGCTTTTCAGGGTTCCCCGCCGGGGACAATATCTCAGGGATTTTCATTGACAAGACTTTCATTTTCTTTGGCGACTCTCTGCCTGTTTTTGTCGTGCTGGGATTTGGTTTCGGCGTAATAGGTTTTTCCGGCTTTGTTTGACACAAAGAAGTAGGCGTTAATGGGTTTGTCGTCCTCGTCGATTGGTTTGTCGGGGTAAATTGCCGCCGAAATGGCGTCAAAGCCGGGATTGCAAATGGCTCCGGGGGGAAGCCCCTCGTAAAGATAGGTGTTGTAGGGGTTGTCTATGGCGGTGTGTTCCCTGGTCAGGTCCTCCACGTGTTCGGGGAGGAAGTACTGGACGGTGGCGTCGGACTGAAGCCACTTAAACTGGGGATCGCTGCTTTTCAATCGGTTGTGGAACACATAGGAAATCCACTCGAAGTCAATGACGTTCTTGGCTTCCCCCTGAACCATGGAGGCAAGCACCAATATATCGTCAAAGGTCATTCCCCAGGTGTCTATATCCGCCTTGAAGGTGGATTCGTAATACACCCAGACCCGGTTGTTGAAGTTGTTAAGCATTTTATTTATTACAAGATATTCCTTGGAATCCTTGTAGAAGAAATAGGTGTCGGGGTAGAGGTAGCCTTCCAGCCGGTAGCGGCGGTTTTCCGAATAGCCCTGCTCGTCAAGCATACGGACAAATTGGTGTTTATAGGGGTAATTGTTAATGGCGTCGATAAATGCCTCCCGCTTGCCGATACCGTAGTCCACCAGCAGATCTATAATCTGGTCGGTGGTGAACCCTTCGGGGATGGTTATGCTGACCTCCACAAGTTCAAAGGGTTCCTGAATAAGGGCATCGAGAATCTGGCTGTAATTCATGGTGGATTTAACCGTATGCTCCCCGGGGAGAAATTCAAGGTTTTCCTCACCCCGGTAAATCATAAACAGGTTAAACGCCCAGGAATATTCGATAATTCCGTTCTTTTCAAGCAGGTATGCCACCTCCTTGCGAGTCATGCCCTCCTCTATGTTGACCGTAAATTCCTTTTCGGTCTTTACAAAGGCAAAGACATCGTTCCCCACCGAAATGACGTAAAAGGACAACAAAGCCGAAGCGATAAGCACGACGGTGACATAAACCGCCGCCTTGACCATAAAGCCCATGTTCCAGAAGAAACCTGCGATTTTCAAAAGCACCTTTATCGGCCAGGGCTTTTTTTCGTCGTCCATGTCGTTGACAACATCATCGGTTTCGGTTTCCCCGGTTTCCGTAGGGTTGTCTTCGGGTTTGGCTTCACTGCCGGTTTCGGGATTTTCGGTAAAATCGGCAAGGGTTTCGGGTACGGTGTCGGAAAGATGGGCATAAATATTCGCTTCCCCCTTGGTTTCCGAAAGGGTCGCGCTTAAAGGCTTGTCGCCGAAATGGTCTGCCCAGGCAATTTCCGCCCGTTTTATAAGTTCCTCCCTTTCGGGTTCCGGCAAAGGAGAATTTTCGGAATCACCCCTGCTTTTCGGGGTTTCCCCCTCGGCAAGGTCATCGTATTCCGAACGGATTTCTTCAATCAGCTTAAAAAGCTCTTCGCTGTTTTGATTCGGTGTATTCTTGTCAGGCATAATACACTCCTGTCATTTTAGGACGGTAATAAGCACGAAAATCAGCACCAGCCCGAAAAAACCGGGGGTGAAAAACACTGTGGATATATGCTTTAAGCTTTTCGGGGGGAGTTCGGTAAGCTTGCCGGACTCGCTTTTCTTCCACATAAGGCCTTCGGAAGTCGAAAGCACCAGCACCAGGAACAAAAGGAATAAGGCTCCCGAAAGAAAAGCGGCAAAAAATCCCCCGCTTCTCTGAATTGTAACACGCAAAAATGAATCGCTTATATATATACTTAAAACATTGCTTATAAAATGAATAATCGCAGAGGCAAACACCGAACCGGTTACCGCCGCCGTCACCCCCAAGACCAGTCCCGAAAAGAAGTAAAGGGGAAAGGAGGGGAGGGAAAAATGAATCATGGCAAAGCTGAAGGCGGAAAACAGCACCGCGTTGAAGGTACCGTATATCTTGTATTCCGAAAGCACAATACCCCTGAAGAACAGTTCCTCGCAGACTGCGGGTATAAGGGCTATGGAAATAATGACCGTCAGCATATTGGCATCCGAAAGCTGTCCGGTATCGCTTATAAGATAATCAACTCCCGAGGGGAGGGAACCCAGCCCTATGTAGTAAAAGCATTTTATAAGCAGGTTTCCCGAAACGAGAAGCAATGCGGAGGATATGACAAATACAATCTGTCCCGGCTTTATGGGGGAAATAAGAAACGGGGTGTTAAGCTTACGCCCTTTCAGAAAATAGTAGATAATGCAGGGGAAAACGAACACGATAAGCTGTACCACCGATATAAGCAGCAGAAACTCATTGGGGTTTTCCTCAATGTCGTTATAGGACGAAAAAAGCTTTCCGCTTACCGAAAGGAGGATAAGCAGAATTGCCGCCAAAAAGGGGGTGAATATGGGCGTTAGGGTGAACGACCGTTTCTTTTCCATGTTGTTTAATCGTGTTGGGTCTGAACTTTTATGTTTTCGGCGGTTTCTCTGCCTGCCAATACCTCCGCAAGGGCAATACCGAACTCAAAAGCAACCCCCATCCCCTTTGCGGTTATTATATTTCCGTCTTTTACGACCTTATCTTCGGTAAGAACTGCCCCTTCCAGCATATCCTCCCAGCCGGGGAAACAGGTGGCCTTTCTGCCCTTCAATAAACCGTACTTACCCAGTACCGAAGGGGCAGCGCAGATGGCGGCGATATATTTTCCCCCGTTAAAGGCGTGGATGAGCAGATTTTTAACCCCTTCGCTTTCAAGCAGGTTTTCGGTGCCCCCCTTACCTCCGGGGAGGACAACCATATCAAAACCGGTGGTGGCACAGCTTAAGGGAATATCGGCAACCGCTTCAAGGCCGTGGGAACCCGTAACCGTTTTATTGCCGCTGACCGAAACCAGGGTAACCTTTGCCCCCGCCCGTTTCAGTATATCCCAAGGGGTGACGGCCTCGGCTTCCTCAAAGCCGTCGGCAAGCAGAATATAAACTCTTTTGCTCATTCTACACACTCCTTAATAATTCCGGTAATTTCGTTATGTATATCCTCTATCGACCGCATATTGCCGTCGCTGACGCAGTCAACCGTAACCCAGCCTAACTTTTCGGCGGAATACAGTGCTGCTTTATGGCTTTTTTCAAGATGAAGTCTTGATTTTTCGTGTATGTCCATTTTTCTGTCGCCTTCGGCTGAGCGGGACAAAATATGCTTTAAAGCGATGTCCGGCGTGACGCAAAGATATATGGACAAATCGGGTTTGGGAATACCCAGCTTTTCGAATTCGTATTCGTACAGCCATGCCAAAAAGCCGTCCCACCGGCTTTCATCAAGCTTTGAAAGCTGGTGAACCGCATTGGCGGTGGTGTAGCGGTTGCAGAGAATTATTTTACCCCCGTCATAATCCTTTTTCCAGTCAAGGATATAGGAAATATATCTGTCGCAGGCGAAAAAGGAGGAAGCGGCATAGGGGTTTACCCCGTCGGGATTTTCCCCGAACTCCCCTTTAAGGTAGCATTCCACCAGCCTTGACCAATCCTTATGGTAGGTGGGGAAGGAAAGATACCTGTAAGGAATGTTGTTCTTTTCAAAGTATTCGGTCAAAAGCTTTGTCTGGGTCTCCTTACCTGCGCCGTCAAGACCGTCAAAGGCTATAAGGGTATTTTTCATTTTCCTATCCTTGTGTTATTATGTTCGGTTTTGAAAATTTTAGAAACTTAAAGTTAATTCACATTACAGTATAACACCGCAGGTAAAAAAAATCAATGAATTATTATTAAAAAAATAGCTTTTATAATAGATAACATTATTTGTTATATATATTTATCCTTTAAACTTGACTTATATTATGCATAAATATATAATTAGACAATAAATACTGCGTTGATTACCGGAAGGGCGTTTATTATGCAAAAAACAATGTCTTTTTTAAAACGAATTCTTGCCTTGAGTATGGTTATATTGCTGATTTCGGCATTTTTCCCCTTAGGCGTGTTTTCGGACAACGAAACCGAATACCTTAAGGGGACGGTTTATTTAATCTATGATTTTCCTGCCGCCACCCGTCTTGAGGTGGGGGATATAAAAATACTCCCCTCAAGGGAAGCGGAGGATTTATTGAATCTCAGCTTTTCCTTTTCGGGAATAGATTCCAAGGGGAGCAAGTTTTATTTAAACGGCAAGGAACTGGGGGATCTTTCCGCCGAAGGCAGCATCGAGCTGACAAAGGAAATCCTTAACGCCGGCAAAAACGAAATAATAATCCGCCTTGTAACCAACAGCGGTTCGGTTTACAACGAAAACCTTGTTTACGGGCAGTACAATTTAGACGATGTTAAGCTAAACTCCCTTGCCGTAACCGACGTAATGGGGAACGCCCTCCCCTTAACCCTGGTGAAGTATCTGCCGGTTGAGGGAAAAGCGGGGACCACCAAAACCGAAACAACATATAATAAATCCCCCCTTGATATAGGGGACGGCTGGAACGCCGCCACCGGTCTGGGAGGCTCTACCCCCAACGTTCCGGTTATGGCAGGGTTCAGTTTTGATTACAGCGAAGGCGGAACCTCAAAAGGGATGGTTTACGAGGTTGACACCACCCTCCTCCCCGAAGGGGAAAACGAAATAAGATTTTACAATACCGAAAGCAACAGCTATTATGATAAATCGGAGTACATAACCGTCAACAACAAGGCTCCCGGGGCGGATTTCGGCTTTCAAAACGGGGGTATCGTATATAAAGGCGGGGAACTTACCGTTGAAATCAAAGACAGCGTTTCCGGTCTGAAATCGGCGGAAATTTATCTTGACGATAAAAAAATTAAAACAGTGGTCAAAGCCGGTATGGTAAACATTGATACCTCAGCCCTTTCCGAAGGCAGGCATACAATCTATGCTTATACCTTGGACAGGGCGGGGAATAAGGAATATTTCTTTTCCTTCTTTACCCTTGCCGGAAAAAGTCCCGAAATGCCGGTTATAGAAGGCAATATCGTAAGCGGCAACAGCAATAAAACCTACGGCGTTAAGCTTGTTAAAAACATAAATATGTTTGTAAACCCCATGGGGGATTTTAACAATGCATTTTTAAGAAACTCTTATGAGGAATCGGCGGATTTCGGCGATTTGGGAAACATAACCACAACCGCATTGGGAAACAGTCTGCCCTATCAGTCCTTTTTGATTGATGTTTCGGGTTTTGATGGTAAAGCGGTGGTTTCCTGTACTGCCGAAACCGACGGTAAAACCCCCTATATTGCGGCTGCGTGGAATTATAAAACATCAAAATGGGACGCACTCGAAAAGGCCGAGAGCGGGGAAAGCATTACGGTTGAGGCGGACATTCCTACCTACTCAAAGGACGGGAAAATGCGGATAAATATATACCCCGACCTTTCGGGCAACGGCAGCGATACCATATTGTGGCATACCGACACCCAGTATTATACCCGCTACGACGACCTTAATTTCCTTTACAAATCCATTATGGATTACGCCGCCGGCGAATATAATCAGGGTAATATCGCCTATGTGCTGTTTACCGGGGATTTTGTCGACCAGATGTCGAGCGAAGCCGAAGCCGACAAGGAATTCGGTGTGGCAAGCGAAATGCAGAAAATCCTTGACGACGCCGGCGTCCCCAACGGGGTTTTAGCGGGGAACCATGACACAAGGCACACCGGTTACGACTACAGCTATTATGTAAAATACTTCCCCCGGAGCAGATACGACTCAAACAAGTGGTACGGCGGCTCCCTTGACAATAATATAAACCATTTCGACCTTGTAACCGTAGGGGGTTATAACTTTATAATCATCTACTTAAGCTACGGCAGGGAAGCCGACGACAAGACGGTGGCATGGGCCAATCAGGTTTTAGAGACATATTCCAACTATAACGCCATAATCGCCACCCATGAATACCTGCTTGCCAGCGGGGTCTGGTCGGCAACTTCCTCAAAGAACCTTTGGGAAAAGATTGTGGTCCCCAACGAAAACGTCAAGATGATTCTCTGCGGCCATAACGAGGGGGTTTCCAACCGTATCCGCAAAGTGGAGGGGACGGGCAGGGAGGTTCTGGAAATCCTCCACGACTACCAGTTCGCCGAAATAAACCAGGGTCCCAAGCATATCGAAAATGGCTACACCTGCGACGGGGAAAGCTTTTTAAGGCTTTTGACCTTCAACAATTCGGGACAAATGATTATGTCAACCTACTCCCCCTATTATGACATTAACAACTATTTTTCTCCCTATGAGGAAAATTTCGTTTACAGCCTTGATTTAATAGAAAACCGTCCCTCCATAAAGACGACATTCTTTGAAATAGGGGTTAATCCTATGGAAACCCAAAGTGCGGAGGGCTTTGACGGGTTTTATTCGGCGGACGATTCCGGCAGGCTTTCCCGGATAATCAAAAAAGAAGATTTCAAGCATAACAAATATTATGTAAACGGAGATAAGCCCCGGTACAACATTGACGAAACTATAATCAAAACCGTCTGGTACAGCGGCATTTCCCCCACTCTGTCAAACTCGGCAGGCAAGCCGAACCCGGCGGGGAATACGGCGGAAATGGTACAATCCCTCCTCCCCGACAGTTCAAATCAAATCAGAAGGACCTCCGGCAGCACCGAGTATAAAGCGGAAGTCACGGAAGACGGTAAAGTTGTACTCGGCTTTACCGGGACGGATTCCACCTGGATTTCGGTAACCTCCCCCACCGACAGGGTTAATTTAGCGGAAAACCCTTGTGTTTATTTTTCGGTTACCGCCCGCAGCTTTGTCAAGTGGAATATTTCGATTAATACCAATTTCAAAACCATATACTTTTCCCAGTATCTTTACAGGCATTTCGGCTATTTCGATTACGCCGTCGCCAGCGATATCCGGGGTTCGTGGCAGGGTTTTATCGACCTTTCGGAATATCTCACTCCGGGGGAGGCAGTTTCGAGCATTTATCTTGTGAACGCCTCACGGGACGAAGAGATTGTGTTTGACTATCTGTTTATCGGAAAGCCGACTGGCGTCAATGCCACTTTTGTGTTGAACGATAACACAAGCAGGCGCATTGATATTCCGGCAGGGGATGAAATCACTCCTCCCGACGAACCCTACATCAACGGCAAAGCCTTTGAAGGCTGGTTCTTTGAAAACGGCGAAAAGGCGGAATTTCCCCTTAAGCTGAATGAAAATGCAATATTATATGCAAAATTCATCGATAAAGTTAGCGAAAACGATTGTATCTATTACGATACGGAAACCGAATTTGCGGAATTGATTGACGATGAACCTATCGACGATAGCAGTGAAAGCAAACCCCTGGATAAAACCGACGGCCTTGCCGGTTCTTTACCCTATATAATCGCCGGAATTGTTATAGTAATTATTATAGCTGTTGTAATTATTGTAATCAAAAAGAAAAAAATCAAGTCGTAGGGAAGATATAAAAAGCCTTCCCCTTGAGGG
>DBQR01000043.1:0-3409 GCA_002305335.1 Clostridiales bacterium UBA1389 | reverse complement strand
AAACGAAATAAAATCCACAGCTGACGCCGTGGATGAAATCCGTCGGCTATGCCTGCGGGATAGAAACAGGCGAAACGTAAATAACGTTTCGCCTGTTAATTTATTCGTCTTTATTGTTTTTCCTCTTAAATCTGTTTATAAAACTATTCCACATTCCTGCGATTTTTTCGTTTCTGGGCTTGACCTTATTCATCTTTTCCTGCATTTTCTTTTCCTTGTCAATCAGTACAAATTCGCCCTTTTCGGTATCGAACCTGTCCACTTCCAGATAATATTCCGCTTCGGTTACCAGCTCTTTCTTTTTCATATGCTTGTCGGTAAGACGGGTAAACACATAGGAAATAACAGCTAAAATGGGAACCCCCATCAGCAGCCCGAACACCCCGAACATAGCGCCGAAGAACAATAATGCAAAGGTAACCCAGAATTCCGAAATACCGGTTATATTCCCTAAAATACGGGGGGCTATTATATTCCCCTCAATCTGATTGAGAATTATTATAAATATTACGAAAATCATGGCTTTAATGGGATCAATCAAAAGTATGACAAATCCCGCAGGGACAGCGCCGATAAAGGGGCCGAAGAAGGGGATTACGTTGGTAATGCCGATAATGGTGGCGATAAGCAGGGGATAGGGAATACCTGCAATCAGGTTGAAAACAAAGCAGATAACCCCCACTATGGCGGAATCAATAAGGGAGCCTACCAGATAGTCGCCGAATACCCGGTTGCCGTGGCGGGCGGTGTCGATTATCAGATTTGCGGTTTCGGGTTTAAAGAAAGCAAAGGACAGCTTTTTCCCCCAGGATACAAACCGCTTTTTTTCCTTCAGGGTATAGACGGCAATGATTATCCCAATAAAGAAGTTTACTATAAACATAAAGGCAGACCAGGCGGCCGAGGTTATCAGCGTTACCGCATAGGTAGCCTTAGGGACAAGGGTCTGGGTAATCCAGTCACCGATGGAATCCAGAGCTGCGTCGATATATTTCTGGAAGGAACCCGCCCAGGTTCTGTCGGAATTCCAGTTATCCAGCTTTTCGGTAATCCTTGTTATAAGTCCGGGGGCTTCGCTGCCTAAGGCAACAACCGACTTAAGCACCTGGGGGATAATCAGCATAATCAGCACGGCGATTATAAGCACCCCGATAATGACGGATATGGCTATCGCCCATCTTTTGGCCTTTATCTTCGCCCGTTGTCTTACCTTTTCTTTTTTGGAGGACGAATACTTCTTTTCCAGTTTTATCTGGAAGTAATTCATTATGGGGTTTAACAGATAGGCTATAAACAACCCGTAGATAATGGCGGAAAGCTTTCCCAAATAATAGTTAATAACGCCAATAACATCCCTGTAATAGAAAATAAAAGCCATTATCAAAAGGCAGGCTACAATTAGAATGAAAATGGCTTTGTAATCTTTTAACGATTTGTTTTGGGGCTTTCCGGCGGTGCTTTCGCCGGAAGAAATACCGATATCACCGGCATTGTTTTCAAAGCCGGCGGGGTTTTCATAGGATATGTCGTTGATTTCGTCGTTTTTCTTTTTCTGCCTGTCTGCCATTATCCTGATAATGACGCCGTATGCCGGCGTTTTTCTCCTTTCGGGATAATTTGACTTCATTTTATATCAAACAATGTAAAATTACAAGAGTTTTTTGTAATTTTCAGCCGATTACACCCTCCGGCGGCGTTTTATAACCTTTTTTACCTTACTGCTTGAACTTTTGGATGCCTTAGAAAGGGCGATAAAGGGAATAACCCCTCCCGCAATGCAGGCAAGGGGAACCGCAAAGGGTATGGAAAACCGGCTGTCCGAAGCACCGAGGCTAATAAGAGCAAGCGCTCCGAGGAAAATACCCCCGGAAATCAAGGCGGAATAGGGGTTGTTTGTGGCTTTTCCCGAATATATGCTCCCCGCAAGGGCGGCGATAAAAGCCGCCAAAGCCGCCGATGCTCCCACCAGGGCGTTCCCCATGCCGCTTTTTAAAAGAATCAACGCCGCAATAGCGGTGAAGGTAAGCATAACGGCAGCCGAAATCAAAAAAGCATACACAAAATACAATGCGTCGGATGTCTTTTTCATAAGTCGCCTCCTGTCTTTTTTCATTCTAATTATATTAGGTTTGTCCCGGTGTTATTCACCGAAAATAATATGCCTAAGCATATCCGCCGTATCGTCGGCTTTGGAAAAGTCGCTGGCAAAGGTGTATATCTTTTCAATATCTCTGTGGATTTCAAGGGCTTCCCCCATAAGGGTCTTTACCTCATTTATCAGTTCCTCCCGTATTTTATTTAATAATTTCAGCTTTCCCCGGTTTTCCTTGAGATATGAACCGTTTATAAAGCGGTGGGGATTAATTTTTTTGTCCGGATTCGGTGTAACATACCTTTCCGACATCACAAGAATGTTTTCGTTGGGGTAGAACAGACCGGCGGGCTTTTTAACGTCAATGGGGGAGGGAATTATAAGTACCTCCGTGCCGAAGGACAAAGAGGCATAAATAAGATGGGTAAGTATTTTTTCAGAACAGCCGCAGAAGTCTCCTACGGTATAGGTAAAGGGCTTTGTATTTATGGGGAGACAGACAAATCCGTTCGAACAAAGGCAGACAACCGGCAGTAAGGCGGGGGACATACATCCCGAAAAGGACAAATGTTTTTTGACAAACCGGCCGCAGAAGGAAGCAAGCTTATCTTCAAGATAACCGCCGGCAAGAATATGCTCCATGGTATCGGAAATTTTTCCGATAGCCGAAAGCAGGGAAAACACCGTTTTGTATATCCGCTTTTTTTCGGCGTTCAGCCGTTCCAAAAAGGTTTTGTTAAAGGTTAAAACGTCCCTGTCCATATTTTCGGCAAGGTCGATTATGGTTTCCCGGACGTTGGGAAGGGTGGGTTCCAGGACATGGGGGGGAGTGCCGTCGGCAACGGCAATGGATTTTTCGGGGAATATGACGGCGTCAAGGGAATTGGGGTCGGCGGAGCATTTTACGGCGGTGACATTTATCCCCCGCACAATGGCGTTGGCCATAAGGCGCTTTAACAGCGTTGACTTGCCGCATCCGGGGGAGCCTTTAAGGATAAAAACCCTTTCGCAGTTTTTGATTTCCCCTTCCAAAAGGGATTCATAGCCGTCGCAGGAGTTTATTCCCGCAAAAATCTCGGTAACGCATTTATTCTGCATAAATTCCCTCCGTTGGTTTGTATTTCATTTTTATTGTATGCCGGAGGGAAAAAAATGTCCTTGAAATGAAAAGTAATGTAAAATATTTTAAGTATTTTGCTTTAATACGCCATATTTTCGTATAAAAAATATGTGTCTTAATATTTTAAAATATTGTTGACAGAGTAAAAATGTTGTGCTATAATATGCCGCAGTCGGGGCATTAGCGCAGCTGGGAGC
>DBQR01000054.1 GCA_002305335.1 Clostridiales bacterium UBA1389 | reverse complement strand
TAAGACAGCGAATTTTATTATTGGATTTAAGGTAAACAACCCCTACTTTTTTTCATTTCTCGCTTCAAAATAATGCCTTTTTATCGTCATGTCGCTTTTTGCCACACAGGCGGTGTAGTTGGCCTCTGCCACCTCAAGTTCGGTTTCGCTGCATTTTCCCCGGGCGTATTTGGCAAGGCAGATAAGCAGCGCCGAAGTGGCGCAGTCCAGCTCGTACCTTGCCACATCCTCCTCTAACTTGGCTTTGCGCCGGTTTTCCGCGGATATTTCCGCATTCTTCATCGCCTTCCGGAGGATACAGGCAATAACCGCTCCCATAACTCCGGCGGAGGATAATATAACCCCGATTGCTTCGGTCAGATATGCCATAACCGTAACCTAAAAATCATACAAAATCGACACAAGGGCTGCGCAGAAGCCGGTTAATATCCCCCATGCCGCCGAAACCCAACCGAAGAGCCCTGATTTGCGTCTTTTCATTCTTCGTCCCTCTTTTTATACTGCTTTACAAGATTGTGGGCATACACCGTCACGGAAGCGCAGATCAGCCCCTGAACAAACCCCATAAGCAGGGTCTTTAAAAGGTCATGTATCCCCGAAGGGTAGTTCCGGGAAAGCAGCCAGATACAGGCGAACACCACCCCCGCCGCCCCTATCACAAAGGGTATGATATAATCCGGCAGGCGGGATTTCTTCAACGCCCCGCCCAGGGCGTACAATACCGGCAGCAGCACCAGCAGCGCCGGAGAAATGTATTCCTCCAAGTTCATTTCAAATATCCTTTCTGTGTTTTTTATTTCGTCGATAACCTGGTGTTCAGCTTATTGTTTTTACTGTCAAGGTCTATGTTATTGACCCTTGCAAGATAATCGTCAAGCTGCGCTTTGGTAATCCCTAAAATCTCGCAGCAGACGGCAAACTCCTCCGTGGACGCCGAATTGGTATAGCAGTAGTCGAGCCTTGAATAAAACGCCGCCCGGTCAGCCATTTCCCCCGCTTTTTCCTTGTCCGTCCCCAGAAGGAGGTACATATCGAAGTAGCTTTTACGCCGATTGTCGTAAACCTCCTCGGAAGAAGCGGCAATGCCGTATGCCTTCCTTTCGGTATCGCTGGGCGGGGCGTAGCCGGCGGATTTCAATACCATCAGCAGTTCCCCCAAATAAGCGTCGTCAACGTTCGCCTCCTTAAGCTGGTTTATGTATTCCTCCAGCTTAACCCTGTCGCTGACCCCCGACACCTTTTTTCCGTCAAGGGTCTGTGAAGTTATAATATTTTTTCCGATGGTAGAAGGGGACTGGGAGGGGGTGTACTTTCCGCTTTCGTCCCCGGTTTCCTTTGATTTGTCGGAATATTCCGCCATCTCCCGCTTGAAGTCCTGTTCCTCCTTCCTGACCTTGTCCTCATATGCCCGCTTTTCCGCTAGGAGTTTCTGCTCATATTCCCGTTCAAGACTGCGGACATACTCCTCATATTCCTGTTTAGCTTTCTGTTCTTCCTCTTTCTTTGCCGTCTCCTCCTGCCGTCTGTCCTCCGCCAGCTGGGCGGAGGCAAGGTCAAAGGCGGCGGAATACAGCCAGTCGTCGCTTTTTAGCTTTTTATCGGCATATTCCTTTTCCATCTCAAGCAAAGCCTTGTTTTTATCTGAATACAGTTTGGACAAAGCATCGTATTTGGAACGGGTAAGTTCGGACAAAGCCTGATTGAGGGACAGATTGCTGTTTATGGTCTCCTGTTCCGCCTCCCCGGAACGGGAAAGCCCCCTTGACGCCATATACTGGGAGATGTTTTTGGCATCCAGCGCCGACCTGGCGGAGGTCTTGTTGGAATCCAGAAAATGCTGCTCGTTAATTTTATCGGCAGAAGAACCGTACTCCTCCCCGATGTTTTTAACTGCTTTTTTATAATACTCCTCAAAGGCTTCAAAGGCGGGGGAGGTTTTCATTAGGTATTTTTTCGCCTGTTCTATATAATCTTTGTAATCATATCCCATCCGGAAGTTCTCCTTTTTCTTTATAAGTCACCTCATAGCTGTGCAGTATCAAATCCCTCCCCTCCGGGGAGGAAAAGGTGAAAGCCACCCCGTCGGTGTAGTATATGGAAAGGGGTATTTTAAGCTTAACCGTCTTTCCCGAAAGGTTTACCGGTACCGAAAAATCCTGTTTCCGTCTGCATTTCCGCCTTCCGTCGGTATATTCGGCGGTTATCGACCCCTTTGTATTATCGCCGGCAGTGAGGGTTAAAACAACATCCTTTATCGACCCCAGCCCCCTTAACCCTAAATCGCAGTAGTGGGTGGTATAAGAAGCGTTGTGCTCAATGCCCGACCGGGAAAGACGGTAGATTTTCCCTAAGGCTGTGGACATAAACACTTTGCCGAAAGCTAAGCAGAAATGCAGCGGGGTAATCCCCCGGAACTTATACCAGCATTTCAGCTTCATGTCATAGACAAACAGGGTATCGGGCAGACCCAAAAACAGCCTTCCGCCGGCAACATCCGAAAATACCGCAATGCGGGTGTTGTTGTTATGGATATGGTTTAAAAGCTCGTTTTTTATAGGGTCGGAAATGCAGACGGCGTTTTTGTAGGATTCCACCAGGGTTGCCTGCCAGACGTTTATTCCGTCGTCGCATACGGAAACCGGCATCCCTTCAACCGAAGCGCCGTTGCAGCAGATAAGGCTCCCCTTTGTCCCGCTTAAGGGGTAAACCGGAAAAGACAGATAGGTTTGCCCCGAAAGGGAGGTTCTGGTTTCGCAGTAGGACAAATAGGCGGTATTTTTCGTGAAAATAAGCTGTCGGTCGTACTGCTGGACAATGTCTATAATGGGGGAGTTGCCTATATAGGTATAGCCGGTAACGGGGAAGTATTCCGCCGAAGGCACTCCGTCGGCAAGGTCGGTGTGGTAGCGGCAGTTGGGGTAAAGGCTGTTTCCCCAGATAAACACCCTTTCGTCGGCGTTGGAGCCGAAAAGCAGGGCATGCTTGCAGCCTAAGACCGTTGACCTGAAGGAGTCTGCCATGGCATAGGTGATTTCCATATTGTTCAGCCCCTCCTCCGGGGGAGAGAGAAACTCCACCGTGCCGGCGGAGGTGTTTACGGCATAATCGTCAGGGGAGGTGAAAACCCCGTTTATGTAAACCGAAACCACTGCCGAAATCCCCTTTTCGGCAAGGCGGAATAGCTGTGAAGTCCCGTCGCAGGAAAATTTCTGTCTCCTTTTAGGGGTGAGCATATTCACGCTTTCATAAGGTGTCCCGCTGCCGTCGGGTAAAGTCGACACCGCCACAAGGGGGATATACCCTTCCACCGATTCAAGGCTTGTTCCGTCAAACCTGTAATAGCCGGAACTGCCAAGCAGATACAGATATCCCCCGAAATAAAACATGGCGGTATCGCCGCCCCCCGTATAGCCCGCGTCGGTTATAGCGCTTGTATCGAAATTGTAATAATAAAAGCGGTTGCCCGCCACATAGGCTATAATACGTTTATCGGAAATCACCCCCGCCCACATTCCCGTAACTATACCGGGGGCGGTTATATATTCCTCAAATCCCTCACCCTTTACCAGGGAACCGGCAGAATCGATGTAAAAGCCCTCACTTGAGACGGCGTACCTTCCGTCCCCCTTAGCGTTCTCGTTAATTCCGCCGTAAAAGTCGAATTTTGCCTTCCTCAATGATACACCTCCTCAATGGGGAGGGATTGGGCCTTACGGTTTGTTTTGATATTTCTTAACCCTTCAAGGTATTCCGCCCGGAAATAGACCGAAAGCTCGTTGTCGATTCTCACCGAAAGCCTCCCCGCAAGGGAAAGAGGGAACAAAAGGCTGCCGATATAGTCGTCGCATTCGATATAATCGGCAAGGGAAATTATCCTTGCCGGGGTTATGGGTAAGCCGGTAACCGTCCGGTTTATTCCCGTCAGTTCGGTAATCGAAGCGTTAATGCAGGCAATTGCGTTCTTCCGCAGGGTGCCGGCGATGCCGGATGCCTTTCCTTCCTCATTTATAAGTCCCATCAGACCCAGGGCATTTTCAAAAATCTTGTTTGCGGAAATTTTCATTTTATTTCACGCCTTTCTTCGGATATTGTCGGAAAACGCGGAGGAATTTGTGTTTTGCTATCCCCCGCGTTTTCAGCGTTTATATTAGAATCAGCGGGTTATGACCCCGGAATAAATCCCGTAAACCTGAACGCCGCAGGAACTGACGGTGTTTGAGGCATTGGGGGTAACGGTAAGAATTATCTTTCCGTCGGAGTTTTTCACATATCCCGATTCGATTCTGAAAGCCCCCAGTGTTCCCACCGGAAGGGAAAGCACGGGGGGAGTGGGCCCCTTGCCGGGAACACCCGAAAGTCTTGCGGTAACCGTGGCAACATTCCCGTTGGTGACAAGTATGCAAACCGTTTCGTCCTTTGCGGGGAAGGTGAACTCAAACTGCTCCGCGGTACCCGCCACCGCGGAAGTCCCCGTGGCGGAAACCAGAGCGTACCCGGTATTGGAAGCCGTGATTCGTACGGTGTTAACTTTAACTGCCATTTCTTATCTCCTTATGTTTATTCTTATTGCTGTTGCTGTTCTTCTTCATCGGCAAGGGAATTGCCCCCGTCAACAATGGGGACGCAGACCAGCTCCTCCGGCTTTATGACCTTGGCGCCGAAGACGATTCGTCCCCTTACCGCAGCGTCGAAGGAATTTTCAAGATGGTCGATAATCTGGGTTTCGAGTATCTGCTCGGCGTAGGCGATGGCGGAATAGGACCCCGCAAGGGCATAGCAGACATTCCCCACCGTGGCAAGCTGGTTTGAAACAAACAAATCGCAGCCAAGCTCGTTGGTATAACCGATAGCACCGGTGCCGTTTATCCCCTGGTTTACCGAAAATTTGATTCCCGCAAGGATAAGCTTGGTCTTGAGGAAGGGGGGAACGACTATCCAGGACTGGCCGTCGGGGACGTTTGCCTTTTCAAGGGCTTCCTTCATTTCCGCCACCACCGTCAGGGCGTTCTGAGGGGTGACGGTGGCCTGCTGAAGGGAAGCTCCGGCATAGCCGTAAAGCCCTAAGACATAGCTGTCCACCGCCTTTTTAAGGTTGTATGAGGCACGTTTGGTCTGGGAATGCTTAAGGCCGATGGAGCTGCGGAGCTCTTCCAAATCCTTAACCTTAAAGGCGAAGTATTTGTCCTTGTCGATGTTAAGGGTTATGGCGGTGTCGTCGATGGATTCATAGGATATGGTGCCGGTGTAATCGTCAACGGTGGGCTCGTTCAGGCCGATGAAGGTGACCGAATCGCCGGCATTTTTAATCTCCCCCCTGAAGGTGGTATTGCATATCCGGTTGGCTATAAGGTTGTCCTCGTTGGTGCGGAGTATTTCCGCGGAAATAATTTTTTCAATGGAATTGTAGTTGGACATGTGATTTTCCTTTCTTATTTAGATTTTCTGCCCTAAAACTTCCATCTTTTCATGGAATTAAGTATCTTTTTATAGTTCCCCTTAATTGCGTTGGGGGACATTTTTTCCACGTCCTCCCTTGTAAAGTCAAGGGGTTCCGACCTGTCGTTTACAACGGGAAGGGAACGACCTGAGTTGACGGTGTTAATATCCTCCGGGTTTTCCCCGGGACTGTTTTGCTCCCTTATCTTCCACAGAGCATAGGCGTGGGAAAGGGAAACGCCGCTTTTAACCTCATTCCATACCTTCTCGGGTATTTCCTCCGGCGAAACGCCGGGGAAGTTTCGAATAAATTCGGCTATCTGGGAGTTTACATACTCCCTTTCGGTCTGTTCATATTTGGCTTTCCGGTGTTCGGACTTTTCCTTTTCGGCCATTGTCAGGCGTTTTGCCACTTCCTCCGGATAGTTCTTAAATGTTTCCATTTTGGAATCGTTTTCCGCCTTTACAAGGGAAAGCAGAAAATCCTCCGGTGTCAAGCCCTTGTCCTCGGCAAGCTCGTCGATTATACGCAGCCTTTCTTTGTCGGTCATCTAATCTTCCTTTCTGTGTTGGTTAAAAGGGGAAGGGGGTTAATCCGCCGCTTGCGGCGGATTTCATAATGCCTCATTCCGAATCGGCACCTGCCTCAGCTCCTCAATCAGTTCCTCCTTTTTGGGGATAAGGTTGGCGGGAATCCGTTCCAGATACTGCACCGGGGAAATATGCCCCCGGGCAAGCAGATTGTCAAGGGTGTTAAGGCTGGAAATTTCCGACCAGTAGCTGGACGCCCCCACATCAATCCGGCAGTCGTACAGGGCGCGGCGGTTTTTTCCCATACTGAATACGGCAAACTTCTCCCCCTCGTCGCCGTTAATCCTGACAAGCCGTCCCTCCCCGTAATAGTTGGTGATAAAATCAAGCCATACCATACCGATGTCCTCGATAAACCGGTAAAACTGCCGCTTAACCGTTTCAAGGGGAAGGCTTGACGCTTTCTGAAGCGCCAAAATGGCGGAGGTATTGTTGGGCTCCACGTCGCCCAGTGCGGTGTCGGTGGCACCTAAACATTCCTTGGTGGTGTTAACCGCCATTGAAATAACCTCCAGCATCCCCGACTGCATCTGTCCGGGGGGAATGACCTTGGCAACATTTTCGACGGAACCGTCAACCCGTATCGCCTCCCCCACCCGGTTAGACCAGCTTTCCACCAGTGTGCCGTCGTAAACCACCTTTGAAAAAGCGGTGTCCATAAGGTGCTTCATAACCATGGCAAAACCCTTGTTTATGAAAATCTGGTTTTCGATGAGGCCGGTGGCAACCGCCTCCCCGTGCCAGGAATTTTTTGACTTGGTCCAGTTGAACACGCACACCGGATAATTGCTAAGACCGGTGTCAACGGTGTCGCAGATTATAGCGTTTCTTGTGGATTTCCGGTATTTGATTAAGCCGTCCTCCCCCCGCCACAGCTTAATCAGGGAAATGCAGCGGGTGTTTTCGATTTCGATTTTGGAAAGGTCCCCCGACTGTTCGGTTGTGTCGCAGTCGGGCAGGATCAGTTCGATTTCCTCATTGCTCCTGCCGTTGGCCTTAGCCAGCGCCTTCAGGTCCTCCACATACTCCCTTGAGGATATTAAAATCCAGGGCTGTTTCTGAACGTCCGGGCAGTTGGGGTTTCCCAAAAACACATTGGTGTTGTCAACCAGAATGGTTTTGAAGTCGCCGGAAAACCTCTGTCCCGTCTTTATGCCGGGGTCCCAGTAGGTGTAGGCGACGGCATCCCCGGATATGGCGGCGTCCCGCAGGGCGTCGTCCATAAGCTCGTCCATCCTGAGCCGCTCCCACTGCTTTTCGCAGATACGGTTAAGCAGCGTTTCGCAGTACCGGGCTTCGGTGGGGTCAACTCCCAGTCCCTCCCCGAAGGGAGAGGCATAGGAAAACTTCATTGCCACCGAAGAGGAAAGGATTGAGGAGGAGTAAAAGTTAATTATCCGCTTGAAGATATTGAACACGGGTTTGGGGAGCCCGGACGATCTTACCCCCTCCCACTGTTCCCCCCGGTAAAACCTTTCGTTGGCAGCCACCTTGCAGTACAGGTCAAGGGTGCTGTTGTATTCCTTTCCTTTTTCGTAAAGCGCCCATTCGTCGGTGCTTTGAATATGTTTTAAATGCTTTGCCTTACAGCCGCCGGATGTTGCGGCGGTTGAATTGTTTTCGCTTTGGCTTATAAAAGCCTTTTTCCTTTTTCCAAAGGGATTCGGTATTTTCACGTTTTGCCTCCTAAAATCGCCCCGGCGGGCAATTTATGCCGCCTTCCGGTGGATTTCGTTATTCATAAATAAACTTCCTGTACTCCTCATCCTCGGTAATACGGGGCTTGTCAAAGGAGTAAATCGAAGAAAAGGGGGGCTTTTTCGCAGGTGTGATGAGGGGCTGCCTTGACATCAGGGCATACCGTAACGCTTCCGGTGCATGGGTGATTTCGTGGGGCTTGTCACACGCATCCTCCGGCTGGTCCTTGTCGAAGATAAGCAGGGGAAGGCACCTTATAAGGTTTGAACAGGTTAAAAAGATGTTCAGAAGGGGTCCTTCTCCCCCGCCGCCGGCCTTTAGATATTCTCTCACGACACGCCAGCCGGGAATGCGTTGACTGTCCGCCTTTTTAAGCCCCGTAAGCCCCGATTGAATCATAATATCCGCCCCGCTTTTACCGCTGTCCTGCCGCCGGTTCCACAAGTCGGGGGAAGCGACGGTGTAGCGTATCCTTTCGTTCTGGGGCGTCAGATTGACTATTTGCCTTGCCGCCTCGGAAAGGATAAGGTCGCTCCTGTAAAATTCCCGGTAAACCACGATTTTCCCTTCGGGGGTGACGGCAAGCCAGAGACAGGCGGTCATATCCAGCCCGTAGTCAAGGGAACGGAATTTCAGCCATGAAGCGGGGATTTCACAGGGGGTAACCACATGGATTTTTTCGTCGAATTCGGGGAAGAACATCCCCTCGAAGGCGTTCCAGTCGCCGTAGAGCATCGCCCGTTTCCGCACCTCGGGAAGGGCTTCAAGGGTTTTCACATACCCCGGGTCGTTTTCCATAAGATAAACGTTGTCATAGACCAGGCTCTTTATAAAATAATAATCTTCGGGATTCTCGCCCGTCCGGTAAGCTCTGTCTATAAACAGCCGTTTGACCCAGTCGCTCCCCACCCCTCCGGGATTGCAGGTAAAGTACATCCGGGGACTGAAGGGGGTTTTCATGTTTCCGGAATACCGGTTGCATTCGGTAAGACAGGTAAACTGGAAATAGGTAAACTGGGTTGCCTCCTCCATGCCTATAACCTCATATGCCTGCCCCTGATACTGCAATACATCGCTTTCGTTGTCAAGGTAGCCTAACTTAATCCTTGAGGAATTGGAAAAGCAGAATTCTTTTACGGTTTCTTTATATGTGGCAATGCCGTCAAGCAGCTTGCGGAGGGGGATTATATGGTTTTCCCTCAGCTCCCCTAAGGTGCGGCGGAGGAGCAGAATGTTTATTCCGGGGTGGTTGAGGGCCAGCAGTACCAGCTTTGTCCGCATTGCCCAGGATTTCCCCCCGCCCCTTGCCCCGCCGTATGCCGTATATTTAGCTTTTGATTTGAAAAATTCAAGCTGTTTCGGATTAGGCGTTATATCAATGGTCTTTATCATGGGTTTTCCTTAAATTCTTCCTGCATCAAGCGTTTTTCATAAACTCACCGAAGGTGAATATAACTGCCGCTAACAGCGTCCTACTTTCCCCATTCCAGAACCTCCCCCTTAAAGATAAACACGCTCTGCCCCCCTTCCTCCGGTTTTTCCCGGTAACCGTGGTCGTTTTTCAGGTCAAAGGCAAGCATGGTGGCGTTTATCCTCCCCCGGTAGGCAAGCTGCTTTTTTATGGCGGCGATTTTGGTTTTGGCAAGGCGGATATGCCTTCCCACCTTTTTATGACCTTCCAGATTGTTTAATTCGTCTCTGGTCATTTCCAAGTATGCGGAAAGGGATTCCACATCCGCCACTATATCGGGATTTTCAATCAGAAACTCATTAAAATAGCTGTCGATTTTCACCGGCAGCTCGTTTATTTTGTATTTGTTATGACATCTGCTTTCCGTCTGTATCATGCGTCCCACCCATAATGTTTTTCACCCTCATTATACCTTCGGTTCGACGGTCTTTCAATTTTACAAAAGTCCGGAAAAAGCTGTGCAATACGATAAAAAAACAAAAACGGGTTTGTATAAAACATACAAACCCGAAGGCAGTTATTATAAATTAAACTAAATCAGTAGGGTTATAACGGAATTTGACACCCTGAATCCTTTGTCATTCAGGGAAAAAACATTGCCTTTCAGACTTCCGAATCCCGCTTCTGACAGCTTTTCAGCGATTATCAGCTTCTCCCTCTCAAGCAACACCCCGTCGGAGGTGCGCAGTCCCAGCATTATCCTTTCCTTTTCCGCCTCATCCGGGGTTATTTCTTTGGCAAAGTCGTAATCGGTGTCTGCCAAAAATGGCCTGTCGGCGTTTTTTATAAAATAATCAATGTCAGGCGGAGCGGAAAAACGCCGGTTGTTGTAGTAGGAATGGGCGGCAGGCCCTATGCCGATATAGCTGCCCCGCTTCCAGTAAATCGGATTATGCCTTGATTCGAAACCCGGCAGGGAAAAGGAGGATATTTCGTAATGCTGGTAGCCCTCATCCGACAGGTAAGAGCATATAAAGGTATACTCGTCCTCCTCCCGGTTTTCGTCGGGAAAGGCGTAACTGCTTTTATTCCTGTAAAGGGGGGTACCCTCCTCAAGGATGAGGGAGTAAGCCGAAATATGGGGAACTTTCATGGCGGTCAGGGCTTCAAGGGTTTCACAAAGCGGTTTTATGGAGTAACCCTTTGATTTGTCATAGGGGAGGGCAAACATTATGTCAACCGAAATGTTGGTAAAATGCTTATATGCTTCATCATAACATTTATAAAAATCGTTTGCACCGTAAATCCGCCCTAAAAGCTTCAGAGTATCCTCATCACCGGACTGAAACCCCAAAGACAGCCGGTTAAAACCTGCGTCCCGGAGGATATTAAAATCATTTCCTTTAACGGTTTTGGGGTTGGCCTCTAAGGTTATTTCGGCGTTTTGGTCAAGACTTTGTGTCTTAACCACGGTTTCAAGGATTTCATTCAGTCGCTCAACACCCAAAACCGTGGGCGTCCCCCCGCCGAAATAAACGGTTCTGACTTGATGCCTTGGCAGGGAATTTATCCGCTTTATAACCGCATTGGTGTATTTGTCGAAAATTTCCCCATCACCGTATGCCACGGAATAAAAACTGCAGTAATTGCATTTTCTCACACAAAAAGGGAAGTGGATGTAAAGTGAAACCGAATCCTTCATATTTTATAACACCTAAAAATTCATCTCAAACAGTGAGAAGGTTGCTGCATATTGTATAGGATAAGAAACAATAACCATAAAGACACGCCCCCGAAGGAGGAACGGGTGTATTTTCTTGGGGTGACAAGCCCCATAGGGGCGCAGGAGCTCCAAGAAAAGCGTAAACCAAAATACGCGACCCGTAGGGGAGCGGGTGTTAAAGAACATTATTAAATAAATTTACTCCTCATCAAATTTAAGCACCGCCAGGAATGCCTCAGGCGGGACCTCCACCGAACCGAAGGTACGCATCCGCTTTTTACCCTCCTTCTGCTTTTCGAGGAGCTTCTTTTTCCGGGTAATATCCCCGCCGTAGCACTTGGCAAGCACGTCTTTCCGCATTGCCTTAACCGTCTCACGGGCTATGATTTTTCCCCCGATAGCCGCCTGAATGGGGATTTCAAACAGCTGACGGGGTATGTTATCCTTAAGCTTTTCGCAGATTTTCCTCCCCCTCGGGTAGGCCGAATCGGCAAAGACGATAAAGGACAGGGCATCCACCACATCGCCGTTCAATAGAATATCCAGTTTGACCAGCTTAGACTGCATATAGCCCTTGGGCTCGTAGTCCAGCGACGCATACCCCTTTGACCTTGATTTCAGCGCATCGAAAAAGTCATAGATAATCTCATTCAGCGGCAGGTCATACTTCAGTTCAGCTCGGTTGGTGTCAAGATAACTCATCCCGTTGTACACCCCCCGCCTTGTCTGGCAGAGGTCCATAATCGCCCCGATATATTCGGTGGGGGTTATTATGCTTGCCTTCACCACCGGTTCGGCGGCGAATTTTATTTCCTCCGGAGGAGGGAAGTTGGAAGGGTTGTCTATATATACCACGCTGCCTTCGTTTTTGGTTACCTCATAAATAACCGACGGAGCGGTGGTGATAAGGTCAAGGTCGAACTCCCTTTCAAGACGTTCTTCTATGATTTCCATATGCAGAAGCCCCAAAAAGCCGCATCTGAAGCCAAAGCCCAGCGCCACCGAGCTTTCGGGCTCAAAGGTTAAAGAGGCATCGTTAAGACGGAGCTTTTCAAGGGCATCCCGTAGGTCGTTTAGTCTTGAACCGTCGGCGGGATAAATACCGGCAAACACCATGGGATGAACCTTCTTGAATCCCGGCAGGGGGGAAGTACGCCCCCTTTCGGCATTGGTGACGGTGTCCCCCACCACGGTATCCCTTATATTTTTTATGGAGGCGGTGAAATAGCCCACCTCGCCGGGATAAAGCCTGTCCCGGGGGTAGAGATTGCGGGGGGAAAGGGTGCCGGTTTCCACCACCTCGTACACCGCATTGGTGTGCATCATCGTTATCCTGTCCCCCACCCCGATGGAGCCGTCGAAAACCCGGATATATACGATGACCCCCTTGTAGCTGTCATAGTAGGAATCGAAAATCAGGGCGGAAAGGGGTTTTTCCCCATCTCCCTTGGGGGGAGGAATTTCGCTTATAACCGCTTCCAGCACGTCGGTTATGTTAATCCCGTTTTTTGCCGAAATTTTGGGGCAGTTCTTTGCGGGAATACCCAATATTTCCTCGATTTCCCTTACCGACATTTCGATATCGGCGGAAACCAGGTCGATTTTATTGATTACCGGTACGATTTCCAGGTCGTTTTCCACCGCAAGATAGGCATTGGCAAGGGTCTGGGCCTGTATCCCCTGGGTGGCGTCCACCACCAGCAAAGCCCCCTCGCAGGCCTTCAGCGAACGGGAAACCTCGTAGTTGAAGTCCACGTGACCGGGGGTGTCGATAAGGTTCATAACATATTCGTTCCCGTCTTTGCCCTTATAGCCAAAGCGTACCGCCCGGGCTTTGATGGTGATCCCCCGTTCCCGTTCCAGATCCATATTGTCAAGAATTCTGTCCTCCATCTCCCGCCGGGAGACGGTGTTTGTAAGCTCCAGCAGCCTGTCGGCAAGGGTTGACTTGCCGTGGTCGATATGGGCAACTATTGAAAAATTCCTGATTTTCGAAATATCCTGCATATAAACCTCAAAAAGATTGTTATTAATATGTTTGTTAATATATAATATGTAAATTTTATCAACACAAAAAGCAACGATATATTGTTTTATTACTTAATATGTTATTATGAAAAGAAGAGGGAATTATCGTTTTTTGTATTTTTACTTCACCAAAGCGCACTCCCTTCGGGGGCGCATCTTTATTCCGCCGCAGGCGGATTGCCTTCAATCGGCTTTATTTGTTTTTTTCCCTGAACACAAACACTTTTCTTCCTATATAATTCCACACCAAAACGATACCTGCGGATATAATATGGGTTGCGTAGTAGGGCACCGCCTTGTCCCCGAAGGTGGCAAGGGGAACTCCCGTAAACACCGCTCCCAAATACATAAGCAGCTCCTTCAAACCGAAACCGATTAACCCCACAATGGCGAAAATAGCAAAGGCCTTGAAGGTTTTTCCCTTTTTCTGCTGGTTTTCGGCGGTGAACACCCACAGTATGGAAAGGATATAATTAACCGCCAGCCCCACCACGAAACCTGCGGCGGTGGCAATAAAGGTGTTTAGGTTGGTTTCATTCCCAAGGAAAAATTTCCACAGTATCCAGTGGGTGGCGGTTTCGAATAAAAATGCCGTCCCCCCCACAATACAGTAGCGGACAAATTCCCATAAGGTGCGCTTTTGGTTATCGGTCATTTCCATTCTACTTAACCCCCAGTGCCTCTGCCAGCTTGGGCCAGATAGCCTTTGCCATATAATAATTCCCCAAATCATTGGGATGAAGGTTGTCCACCGAAAACAAATCCCTGTAGGGTTGGGGGAAAAATTCGTTTCCGTCCACAAAATACACCTTATCCCCCCGGGATAACGCTACATCATATGTTGCTTTTATAATGTCCCGCCGTTTTATACCCTCCGCCGAAGGCTCCCCGTAGCAGGGATGGGATACAAACACCACCGGAACGTCAGGCTGACCCTTCCTGAATGCCTCATAAAAAGGAAGATGGGTGTCCGCCAGCGTCTGGGCAGTGGGGGAGTTATAGTCATAGTCCATAACAAAGCAGGAAATTTCCCTGGTACCCAGGAAGTCCGCCGCATAGGTTTCCCCAAAAGCCGACCCGGAAAAACCAAGGTTTATATTGTCGCAGTCAAGCGCCCTGCACAGCAGGTTGGAATACATATTCCCCGGCCTTGAAACGCACCCTCCCTGGGTGATGGAGGAGCCGTAAAAGGCGACGGGCAGATATTTCCGCGGTGAAGGCTTTGAAACAAAGCAGTCGGCCGGCAGACCAATCGACAGCTTCTGAATCCCGCCGTAAAGGGGGAAGTTGATCATAAGTTCGACGGCGCTGCCGTAAAGCTCAAGCACCTGGCAGTTTTCGTTGGGGTTTTCCGCAAAGGTCTGCATGGCTTTTCCCGCATAACGCCGGTCGGTGCCGGTACCCGTATGCATATCAAAGCCGTACACCCCCCGGTCGCAGAAGTGGTGCATTCCCAGCACACACCCCCGGTAAACCACCTTCAGCGCAACCGCTTTGGCGTCGGTGTAAAAGCGAAGGCATCCCCCGGCGGTGGACTGGCCTAACCATTTGTGGGCGTCGGTGTATTTGTCCTTCTGACTTGCGTCAAGACGGAAATATTCATTCTGGTTTTTATCCGGGTGGAGAATCCCCCCGATTTCGAAGACGGGACATTTTGCGTCAACATATATGAATTTTTCGTCTTTGGATTCGATATATTTTTCCTCGATTTCCCCGGGCAAAACAAAATTCGCTTTGTCAAACTCATATTCCGAAGACTTTGGAATACCGAAACAGTAGTTATCCATGGTTTTTCCTTTCAATTTAGTTTAATGATATTATTTTTAGGGGACAAATTTTATTATATAGATCAGTTACTATTTAGCAATCTATCGCGAAATAAAATCATTAGCAGATTTAATACATAACAATCCCTCCGGCTCGGCTTCGCCTCGCCACCTCCCTTTGCACAAGGGAGGCTATTTTCAGAGTCTGTGCAAGTATCTTAAACTTTTATTGCTGTATTATATCTGCTTTGTTCAAAGAGCTTTCAACAGTCTGATGTATGTATTCACATACTCCATTGAAATTGTTTTTAATATTTATATTAGCTATTCGTATTACCTGAATACCGAATAGTTTTAAATATTCTGTTCTTTCTTCATCGTGTTTTATTCCTGTTTCGGAAAAATGCTGGGAACCGTCAAGCTCAACAACAAGCTTTACTTTTGCACAATAGAAATCCGTAATATATTTACCCAACACTTTTTGCCTTGTGAATCTGACAGGGTATAAACGTAAAAAATCATACCATAAATGCTTTTCTTCTTTTGTCATACATTTACGGAGCATCTTTGCAACGGGAACAATATCTTTGTTATGCTTCCTTTGCATATGAAACCCCTCCGTTACAGTAAGCAGTTATAAAATTTGCGAAATCTATCCAAAGGCTCCCTTGTGCAAAGGGAGGTGTCACGGCATTAGCCGTGACGGAGGGATTGTCACTACTGGATAAACCGTGTTATCTATTTTGAATACCGCATTCCACATTTTATCATAGCACCATAAAATTTGCAAGTGCATATTGAAAAGGTGAAAATATTATGTTAAAATTAGTCACTTAATTATGAAAAGGTGTTTTTATGCTGTTTAAGGATATTACAATCATCAATGAAGATTTCACCACAACCCGGAATGTCTGCGTCGGCATAAGGGAGGGAAAAATCGCCCATATCGGCGGATTTACCGAAGGATTCGGCGAGGAATTCGACGGCAGGGGTTATCTTCTTGCCCCCGCCTTCTGCTCCGCCCATTCCCACACCGCCATGACCCTTCTCAGGGGGATGGGGAGCGATCTCCCCCTTGACCGGTGGCTTAACGAAGCCATATTCCCGGAGGAAGCAAAGCTCACCCCCAAAGCAATCTACAACGGAACCCTTGCCGGCTGCGCCGAGATGCTTAAATACGGCACAGTGTCCTGCAACGATATGTATTTTATGGGGAAGGCAATGGCCGACGCCTATATCGACGCCAAAATAAAGGCAAACATTTCGGTGGCAGTTCTCTGCTTTGACGATTCGGCTTTTATAGATATGCCCAAATACAACGAATGCCTTATGCTTGAGGAATACCTTAAGGACAACGACAAGGTAAGGCTTGATTATGCGGTCCACGCCGAATACACCAACACCCCCAAATCGGCGGCAACGGTGGCGGAATTTGCCGCTTCGAGAAACGCGGGACTTCATATCCATGTTTCCGAAACCAAGTCGGAACATGAGGACTGCATTTCCCGCCACGGAATGACCCCCGTAAAGTTTTTCTTCAGGGCAGGCGGGTTTGACACCCGCACCATTGCCGCCCACTGTGTCTGGTGCACCGACGAGGATTACAGCCTAATGGGGGAAAAAGGAGTGTTCATGGCCTCCTGCCCCACCTCCAATCTGAAACTGGGAAGCGGCATACCCGACTATAAGCGGGCACTGGAACGGAACGTTCAGGTATGTATCGGCACCGACGGCGTGGCTTCCAATAATAATCTTAATATGGTTAAGGAAGCAAAGCTGATGGCTCTTCTCACCAAGGGCTACAACCTGGATCCTTCCCTCTGCAAGTCAAGGGATGCCCTGATTGCCGCCACCCGTACCGCCTGGCTGTCCCAGGGACGGCAGAATTCCGGCCTGATAAAGGTGGGCTATGACGCCGACCTTGCGGTGTATGACATTAATACCGTAAACACCAAAAAAGCAAGGGACGGGGTTGACACCCTGATATATGCCTGCGACGGCGAGGCATATATGACCCTCTGCAACGGGGAAGTTTTATATAAAAACGGCGAATACTACACAATAGATATAGAAAAACTGGAATTTGAAATAACGTAAAAAAGCCTTCCGACTTTCGGGGAAGGTGTCAGCCGAAGGCTGACGGATGAGGGGTAGTACCGCAACTGCGGAAAAAACGGTATCCGCCTGCGGCGGAATAAAGATGCGCCGCTTGCATACCCGGTAAGATATGCCTACTTGTGTGATGAAATCCTCCTACTGCGGGATAAAAATGCGCCCCCGAAGGGGGCGCGCTTAACCATTCAACTTACGATATTAATCAATGAACCTTCTCACATAATGTCAAGTAATATAATACAAGTGTTTACATAATAAATATGCCCGTCATTATGAAACTAAAAATACACTACAAAACAACATTATTTAAACAATTTCAGTTTACATAAATCCCCACAACAACACAAGGAGAATAACTATGCAGGAAAAAGCGGCATTGCAGATCAAGGAATACGCTGAAAAATTTTATCCCGGTCTTGCCTTCAATACCGCCGTTGTGTTGGGTTCCGGCCTCGGAAAGTTCCCCTTAAGGTACGGCAACCCCCCCTCGGTGCCCTATTCGAAACTTGAAGGCTTTACCCCCTCCTCCGCCCCGGGACACGAAGGCAGGTTGTATTTTATAAACCTTAACGGCGGAGTCCTCTGCTTTTCGGGACGCACCCACTATTACGAAGGCAGGGGCATAGACAAGGTGGTTTACCCCGTCAAGGTTATGAAAAAAGCAGGTATAAAAAATCTGCTGGTAACCAACGCCGCCGGAGGAATCAACCCCTCCTTCAATGTGGGGGACTTTATGCTGATAACCGACCATATAAGCATGATTCCCAATCCCCTTATCGGAAATCACGACCCGGACCTGGGCGTCCGGTTCCCGGATATGACTGCCCCCTATGACAAACATTTCAGGGAAATTATAAAAACCGAAGCTAAAAAGCTGGAAATCCCCCTGCGGGAGGGGGTTTATATCGCCGTTACCGGCCCCTGCTACGAAACCCCCGCCGAGATAAGAGCCTACCGCACCATGGGAGCCGACGCGGTGGGAATGTCCACCGTGCCGGAGGTTATCGAAGCCCGCCGCTGCGGCATAAGGGTTTGCGGCATAACACTTATTTCCAACGCCGCCTCGGGGATGAACAAGCAACCCCTTACCGAGCAGGAGGTTATCGATGCCGGGAATAATGCGGCGGTCCGCTTCGGCGACCTTGCCGAAAAGGTACTGACCGCTATCAACGGCTCTTCCGAACTATGAAAACCCTATACTTCGACGCAAACAAATCGGAACTTGTAATCCTTGACCAGACCAGGCTGCCGCTTACCGAAGAATATATTTCAATCTCCACCCCCCGCAGATTATACGACGCCATTAAAAACCTTGAAGTACGGGGAGCCCCCGCCATCGGCGTTGCCGCCGCACTGGGGCTTTACGCCTGCGCTACCCGCCTTGAGGACAAAACCCCCCGGGGTTTCAGGTACGGCTTTGAAAAAACCGCCGACCTTATAGCCTCCTCAAGACCTACGGCAAGGAATCTGTTTTACGCCGTCGAACGGATGAAAGGGGCGTTAAACTCCTGCGACACCGTTGAAGAAATGCTGGAAAGCCTGAAAAAAGAAGCATATAAAATCGAGGCGGAGGATATCCGACTCTGCCGAAATATCGGTATAAACGGGGAAAAGCTTATTAAGGACGGTTTTACAATCCTCACCCACTGCAACGCCGGAATGCTTGCCACCGCCGGCATAGGCACTGCCCTTGCCCCAATATACGAGGCAAAGGCAAGAGGGAAGAAAATTAAAGTCTATGCCGACGAAACCCGCCCCCTGCTCCAGGGAGCAAGGCTTACCTGCTTTGAGCTTATAAAAAACGGTATTGACACCACCCTGATTTGCGATAATATGGCTGCCTCCCTTATGGCGAAGGGAAAAATCGATCTTGTCATAGTGGGCTGCGACCGCCTTGCCAAAAACGGGGACTTTGCCAACAAGATAGGCACTTTATCCCTTGCGGTAAACGCCAAACATTTCGGCGTCCCCTTTTACGTTGCGGTCCCCTCAACAACGGCCGATATATCGGCGGAAACGGGAGAAGATATAGTCATCGAGGAGCGGGAAAACAGGGAAGTAACCCGGTTGTTCTTCGAAAAACCCTCATCCCCGGAGGGGGTCAGGGTGTATAACCCCGCCTTTGACGTTACCCCCCATAATCTTGTCACCGGCTATATTACCGAAAAAGGCATATTTACCCATATAAAAGGAGCGGCGGAATGAAGATTCTCATAATAGCCAATCTCAATTCGGGAAAGGGCAAAGCAAAGGAATATCTGCCTGAAATAAAAAAGGAACTTAAGCCCGGGAACGAACTTAAGATTTATCTTACCAAGGACAAGGAACATACAATTAATTTCGTAAAAAAACACTGCAACAATTTTGATATGCTTATCGTTTTAGGCGGGGACGGCACCATGAACGAGGTGGTGAACGGCTATGTTTTGTCAAAAAGCAAGACTCCCGTAGGGTATATCCCCACCGGTTCCACCAACGACTTTGCCACCTCTTTGAAACTCCCCAAAGCCCCCTGCGAAGCCTGTAAAAACTTTATGAATCTCAACACCAGAAAAATAGATATAGGCTCCTTCAACGGAAGGTACTTCACCTATGTGGCGGCGGCGGGGGTTTTTTCCGAAACCTCCTATTCCACCCCTCCCGAATTAAAACAGAAGTTAGGTCATTTCGCCTATGTTTTAGGCGGGGTTAAGTCTTTGCCCGCCATAAAACCCCTTCATCTCCGCATTACGGTGGACGGCAGCGTCATCGAGGACGACTACCTTATCGCCCTGATATCCAACTCCACCAGTGTGGGAGGAGTGTTTACATTTGACGAATCCCTTGTAATGCTTGACGACGGCAAATTTGAGGTTGCTCTGCTTAAGGAGCCGGAGGAACCCAACGAATTCGGTTCAATGCTAAAGGACATAATATACCGCAATTACAACGGCGACTATTTAACCCTTGTTTCGGGTGCGGAAATCCTTTTGGAATCCCCTTCTCCGGTGGCCTGGTCCCTTGACGGAGAATACGGCGGGGAACACACGGTCATGAAGGTGGTAAACCTTCCCTCGGCGTTAAACCTTTTGGTTTAAATTTTAACAAAAGGGAACCGGCGGTTAAAAATAATGTTGACTTTCAGTTATATTTATGTATAATAGGATTGTTATGTAAAAACCCAAAAAAAGTATATTTTTCCCGGCGGACCTTTATAACGGCGGAAAAGCAAAACCTTCCGCCGGCTAATCAATAAAGTTATAAGGCATGATATAAAACCACATTGAAAATCATGCCGTGGAGGTAGAATTCATGAATTATTCCCGTGCGGTGGGCGTAGCCCGCTTTATTTTGGTGATATTGATTATCGCCTTTTTTATGACTCTTGCCCTTTCCGGTTATACAAACTGGAACATTGGCGGGGTGTTTGAGAAAGGTTCCGTAACCTTGGGGCTTGACCTTCAGGGCGGTTCGATTATAACCTTTCAGGCGATTCCCCCCGAAGGGTCTTCGGTAACCGGTGATGGTATGAAATCGGTGGAATCGGCTATGCGTACCCGTCTTGACAATGCCGGACTTACCGAAGCCAGTGTTTATATAGTGGGAAACGATATGGTTACCATAGAAATTCCCGGGGATTCCGACCCCAATGAAGCGGTCAAACAATTCGGCGCGATGGGCAAGCTCACCTTCAGGGCATATAACAGCTCCACCGAAAAGTATGACAAGGTAATCCTCACCGGCGACGATGTTGCAAAAGCAACCGCCGTGATTGATAATGTATCCGGTCAATATCTGGTGTCCCTTACATTTACCACAACAGGTGCGGAAAAATTCTATCAGGCTACCCTTACAGCATCCAAAGCTGCTGCCAATTCGGAAGCAAACCGCATTGCCATATACATGGACGAAAATCTCCTTTCAAACCCCAGTGTTAAGGACCCCATAGAGGGCGGACAAGCGGTCATATCCACAGAAAGCGGTATGGAATATGAATACGCCAAGATGCTCGCCGGCAATATTAATTCAGGGGCGTTGAAATATACCCTTGAAGAAGCCTCCATCCGTACCGTGGGCCCCACCCTCGGCGAAAAGTCCCTTACCACCTCCATAAAAGCGGGGGCGGTGGGAATTGCACTTGTTATCATATTCATGATAGCCGTTTACCGTGTTCCCGGTGTTATGGCGTCAATCGCCCTTGCGGCTTATATGGCGCTGTTCATGCTGGTTCTGGTTATGTCAAAAGCCAACCTGACCCTTCCGGGGATAGCGGGTATCATCCTTTCAATAGGCATGGCGGTGGACGCCAACGTGGTTATTTTCGAAAGGATGAAGGAGGAACTGCGGGGAGGAAAATCGGCGAAGGCCGCCATTAAGTCGGGTTACAAAAAAGCCTTTACCGCGATTTTCGACTCGAATATAACCACCCTCATCGCCGCCGGAGTGCTTTATTTCATAGGCGCCGGCACCATCCGGGGCTTTGCGGTGACCTTAGCCTTCGGCGTTATAATTTCCTTCTTTACCGCCCTTGTGGTTACACGAATACTCCTTAACTTAGGCTGCGATATGGGGTTGAATAAAATATCACTCTATGGCGTTTCCGAAGGGAGAGTTGACTGATGAAATTCATTAAAAACTTTGATGTAATTAAAAATTCCAAAATAATACTGATCATATCAGCGGTGCTGCTTGTGCTTGGCACAGTCTCGATGATATTTGTGGGTTACAACATCGACATTGACTTTTCGGGGGGCACCCAGATAGAATTCGATGTGGGACGGGACCTTGTCCAAAAGGATTATGAAGACATCAACGGGATAATCGAAGCCCTTTTCGGTAAAAAATACGTTTCCTCCACCACCAAGGATCTGAATACCCCCTCACTTGCCATAATCCGTACCGGCACGGCGGCGCTCACCTCTGAACAGCAAGCAAAACTCCTTACAAAGCTGGACGAGCATTTCGGTACGGATCATACCGAATCCACCAACTTTTCAATCAAGTATATTTCCCCGACCGTTGGGGACCAGCTTAAGAAAACCGCCGTCCTTTCGGTTGTCGTCGCAATAATCGCAATGCTGATTTATATAGCCGTAAGGTTCAAGTCGATAGACTCCGCCCTTGCCTCAATAGCCTGCCTTGCCTTTAACTCCTTTATAATGATGGGCACCTATTCGGTGTTCCAGATACCCGTGGACGCGAATATCATAGCGGCGCTCTTAACCATACTGGGTTACTCCATCAACGCCACCATAATTATTTTCGACCGCATACGGGAAAACAGAACCAAGGACGGGGACACCAAAACTTTTGCCGAAATCGTTTCCGACGGTACAAAGCAGACTTTACAGCGTACCCTCAACACTACCCTTACAACCTTGTTCACCATCCTGATGATATTCATTTTCGGCGTGGACTCCATCCGGGACTTTGCTCTTCCCCTTATAATCGGCATTATCGCCGGACTTTTCTCCTCGGTCTGCCTTTCCGGTTATCTGTGGATGAAGTTCGACATCTGGTTCAAGCCCCTTAAGGAAAAGCTGGTAATCAGAAAAGCCAAAAAAGCCAAAGCAAGAAGATAAACTAAGTAAGTTAAAAGAATCACGCATACCAAAACCCCCATTACGGGGGTTTCTTTATAGTTTGGATGATTTATGTATAAGCAGGGATGAGGATATAAAAAAGCCTTCCCCTTGAGGGGAAGGTGTCAGCCGAAGGCTGACGGATGAGGGGTAGTGCGGCATATCCGGAAGAGAAGTGAAAAAAATTACTGACAATATGGGTATAATCCACCGACAAATGCCGGCGGGATTTATTTGGGATTAATCCCCTTAACATACGACCGTCTGACTTTATTCTGATAATGCTCAAAATAATTAAACTGGGCACGCACCTTATCGTTGGTTTCAAGGGTAAGATTTGTTTCAAAATATTCGATCTTCCCCTTTTTCATCTCCTTTGCCAGCTCAAACAACAGTATCGAATTTATCCCCAAATTACGGTATCGCGCGGTCACCCCCACCAGCCCCAAATCAATGGAGGCGGGGCGGTATTTCTGTTTTAATATCCTGAATATACAGGGCAGGGTCAGCTTTCCCCCGCTTTTCTGAACCGCCCTCCCGATGCCGGGGATGCCGAAACCAAAGGCAACCGCTTTTTCCTCTTTGTCAAGGAGGACAACGCAAAATTTGCGGTTTATAATCAGTTTAAAGTTTCCCGCAAGATTTTTCCGCATGGATTCGGTAAGGGGAAAGGTGCCGTACAGCTCGGTGTAGGTTTCGTCAACAAGGTCGAATATAGGGTCAAGATACTTTCTTATGTAAGCGCCGTTGGTTTTCGCCCTTCCGATATGTAAATCAAACTTTTTCATTATTGCGGCGGAAACCCGGCTCAGCTTTTCATAGCCCTCCTCGGTGGGGAGGGTAAGCCGGTGTTCGTACCAGTCGATTTCCTTTTCAAAGCCGTAGGCCTCGATAAGGGAGGAGTAATATTCGTAATTGTACTGCTCCTCAAAGGTCTGATGCTGGTCAAAGCCCTCTATAAGCAGCCCCTCCCGTTCAAGGTCGGAAAAGCCCATGGGTCCGCAGATGGTGTCCATCCCCTGTTCCCTTGCCCAGTCCTCCGCCGCTTTGAAAAGGGCGTTTGAAACTTCCGTGTTGTTTATCGAATCGAAACGGGTAAACCTTGCCCGTTTCTGATTATTTTTAGTATTATATAAATCCTGTATCAGTACGGAAATCCGCCCCACCACGTTGCCATTACGGCAGGCAAGGAAGTATTCCGCCCTTGCGGTTTCGTAATAAAAATAATTTTTATTGAAAATCTTTTTTTCATCGGAATACAAAGGAGGCACGAAATATTTGTTTCCCTTGTAGAGTTCGAGAGGGAAATTCAAAAACTCCTTTTTTTCCTTACGGGTGCGTACGGGTCTGATTTCAACCATTTTCATAATCCTTTCTTTTGGACCACTTATATATAATATAAACTTTTTTACATGTAAAATCAAGTATTTTATAATCGTTAGCATAATTCCTTTTGCTTTTCGCAAAATAACTCCGGTGAGTGTTATGAAATATAAAAAGAAAAAGAATATAAAATATCCCTTTTCGGATATTTCCTCGGTGGTTTCCTATACGGAATGTACCGGATTGACCCAATTCATTCCCGAAACCGAGCATGAGGAGGAATCCTTCAGATCAATATATGACATCCCCCTTTCGACGGATGAGGTCAAACAGGTTCGGGAAAAGGAAAAGGATATAAAGAAATATTAATTTTTTTGCCGTCCGGCATAATGCGGGACGGCAATTTCTGTTATATTTAAAAAGTGCATTTTTTTTGCTTAAACACTTGACATTAAGGTAAGAATGTGTTATTATACTAATTGCGCCAAGCCGGACTGGCGGAATTGGCAGACGCCCGGGACTTAAAATCCCGTGAGAATCAAATCTCGTACCGGTTCGAGCCCGGTGTCCGGCACCAATAATTTTAACTTAACCGAAAATTCATATTCAATACCGCGGGGTAGAGCAGCTGGTAGCT
>DBQR01000005.1:59499-65881 GCA_002305335.1 Clostridiales bacterium UBA1389 | reverse complement strand
GAAAATAGGTCAACGCTGACACCACAAATAACTCCATACTCATGGAGTTATTTGGGCCTTTAGCTCAGTTGGTCAGAGCTACCGGCTCATAACCGGTTGGTCCGGGGTTCGAGTCCCTGAAGGCCCACCAAAAAAGCACCCGAAAAGGGTGCTTTTTTCTATTGTATTCACCTTGTTTTAATAACCGCATGCTTAGTGTATAAACAGACCCTCATTATCGAATGTAATCCGCTTACATATATATAGCGTTTTAGCTGATTGTTTTCGGACACCTGTTTACAAACTTTGTTATACAGTTTTCATCATTCCTTATCAATATCGAATAAATATACATTATACGTAAACATTCTGCATAAATATGCTTCCTTGTGACATATTACGCAAATCAGCTTGAAACAATTGAGAAATTTGTTAAAAATAATATCGGAAACCTATTGACAAATCATATAATGGAATGTATAATTATGCATAATAACTCGGGAAAACCCGAAAAATATACAATAGGTAAAGGTGTAATACAATGAAAAAAATCGTACTTGCATATTCGGGAGGCCTTGACACCTCCGTTATCATCCCCTGGCTTAAGGAAACCTACCCCGGCTGTGAGGTTATCGCCGTCTGCGCCGACGTGGGACAGGGAAACGAACTGGAAGGCCTTGAGGAAAAGGCAATAAAGACCGGCGCGTCAAAGCTGTATATCCTTGATCTGACCGAAGAATTCGTCGACGACTTTATCATCCCCACCATGAAGGCGGGGGCAACATATGAAAGCTATCTGCTGGGCACCTCCTTCGCCCGTCCGGTTATCGCCAAACATTTAGCGGAAATCGCCATAAAGGAAAACGCCGATGCCATCTGCCACGGCTGCACCGGAAAGGGAAACGACCAGGTAAGGTTTGAACTTACCGTCAAAGCCTTTGCTCCCGATATGAAAATCATCGCCCCCTGGCGGGTGTGGAATATAAAGTCGAGGGACGAAGAAATCGACTACGCCCAGGCCCACAACGTGCCTTTGAAAATAAACCGGGAAACCAGCTATTCCAAGGATAAAAATCTGTGGCATCTTTCCCACGAGGGCCTTGACCTTGAAAATCCGGGGAACGAACCGAAACTGGAAAAAGAGGGCTTTCTTGAAATGGGTGTGTCCCCTCTGGACGCTCCCGACGAACCCACCTATGTCACTGTTGAGTTTGAAAAGGGAATCCCTACCGCCGTCGACGGGATTAAAATGTCCCCCAAGGAAATTATTCTCAAGCTTAACGAACTGGGAGGCAAAAATGGTATAGGCATACTCGACATCGTCGAAAACCGGCTTGTGGGTATGAAAAGCCGGGGAATCTACGAAACCCCCGGCGGAACCATCCTCTACGAAGCCCACGAATACCTTGAAAGCATAACCCTTGACAAGCTGACCAGCCACAAAAAGAAGGAACTTGCCATTACCTTTGCCGAACTGGTCTATAACGGCCTGTGGTACACCCCTTTAAGGGAGGCTCTGTCGGCTTTCGTGGACAAAACCCAGGAAAAAGTAACCGGAAAAGTCAAGCTTAAGCTTTACAAGGGCAATATTATTAAAGCGGGGGTCTGGAGCGACTGGTCGCTGTATTCCGAGGAAGTCGCCACCTTCGGCAAAGACGAGGTTTACAACCAGTCCGACAGCGAGGGATTTATAAACCTTTTCGGCCTTCCCGTAAAAATGCAGGCACTGATTAATCAGAAGAATAAAAAGTAATATGAAAACTGTATTTATTGACGGAAAAGCCGGAACCACCGGCCTTCGGATTTACGAACGCCTTGAATCCCGGGACGATATTAAAATAATAACCCTTTCCGACGAGGAAAGAAAGGATATTAAACACCGCAAAGAAGCGCTGAATTCCTGTGATATCGCCTTCCTCTGCCTTCCCGACGATGCCGCAAGGGAAGCGGTAAGCCTTACGGAAAACCTAAATACGGTAATAATCGATACCTCAACCGCCCACCGGGTTAATCCCGACTGGGCCTACGGTTTTCCCGAACTGGACAGGGGATTTTACGAAAAAATAATAAACTCAAAGCGCATTGCCGTTCCGGGATGCCATGCCGCCGGTTTTGTTGCGCTGGTTTATCCCCTGATAAAATCGGGAATATTATCTGCCGACTCGAAGCTGTTTTGCCATTCCATAACCGGATATTCCGGCGGTGGAAAGAAAATGATTGCCGAATACGAAAACGATGAAGTACCGGAAAACTATTCCTCCCCCCGTCAGTACAGCATAGGTCAGAACCATAAGCACCTGAAGGAAATGAAGGGAATTACGGGGCTTGCGGATTACCCCGTCTTTTGCCCGGTGGTTTCCAACTTCTATTCCGGCATGGAATTAACCGTTCCTTTATTTGCAGACCAGATAAAGGGTAGGGCCGAAGATATTAAAAAAGTATATTCCCAAGTATATAACGGCGAAACCGTAACGTTTTCGGAAAGCCTTGACGAAGGGGGCTTTATCCCCGCCAACGGACTGAAGGGATATGACGGCATGAAAATTACCGTTAGCGGAAACGATGAACGAATCCTCCTTATTGCCCTGTTTGATAACTTGGGCAAAGGGGCTTCCGGCACTGCGGTGGAGTGCATGAATCTGTGTCTTGGTGAGAAAATTACGAAAGGTTTGAATTTATAATGGAATTTATAAACGGCGGGGTTTGCGCCCCGAAGGGTTTTTTTGCCTCCGGCGTCCATTGCGGAATACGGAAAAACCAAAGTAAAAAGGACCTTGCCTTAATAGTCAGCCGGCAGAAGGCCTCCGCCGCGGCGGTTTACACCACCAATCTGGTAAAGGGGGCTCCCCTGCTTGTAACCCGAAAGCATATTGCCGACGGGTATGCAAAGGCTATAATCTGCAATTCCGGCAACGCCAACACCTGCAATTCAAACGGGGTTGAGATTGCCGAACAGGTGTGTAAACTTCTCGGAAATCAGCTTGAAATACCGGCGGAGGATGTTATAGTGGCCTCTACCGGGGTTATAGGCCAGCCCCTTGACATAACCCCAATAAAGAACGCCATGCCGGCTCTCTGTGAAGGCCTGGGGAACAATTCCACCGATGCGGCGTGTGCCATAATGACCACCGATACGGTTATAAAGGAGCTTGCCGTTAAGTTTGAAATCGACGGAAAAGAATGTCACCTCGGCGGAATCGCCAAAGGTTCGGGGATGATACACCCCAATATGGCAACGATGCTTATCTTTTTAACCACCGATGCTGCCATCACCCCGAAAATGCTTCAAAAAGCCCTGTCGGAGGACGTGACCGACAGCTTTAACATGATAAGCATAGACGGGGACACCTCCACCAACGATATGGTGGCCATTCTCGCCAACGGCATGGCGGGGAACAAAGAAATAACCGCCGAAGGGAAGGATTTCGAAACCTTCAAGACCGCTTTAAGTTTTATAACAATAAAATTCTGCAAAATGCTCGCCGCCGACGGCGAGGGTGCCACAAAGCTTATCGAATGCTCTGTCCGGGGAGCTGCCGATAACGAAAACGCCAAAAAAATCGCCAAAGCGGTTATTTCCTCCTCCCTTGTAAAGTCGGCCATGTTCGGTGCCGACGCCAACTGGGGGAGGGTGTTGTGCGCCATGGGCTATTCCGGGGCGAAGGTGAATATAAATAAGGTTCAGGTTTCGTTTATCTCCCCAAAGGGGAGCGTTACCGTCTGCAAAGACGGGATGGGGGTTGGGTTTTCCGAGGAAAGGGCAAAGGAAATCCTCCTTGAAAAGGAAATTATAATAGATATATCGCTAAATGAAGGCGAAGGCAGGGCCACCGCCTGGGGCTGCGACTTAACTTATGATTATGTCAAAATCAACGGCGACTACCGCACTTAAAGGAGTGTAAACAATGGACATTACAAAAGCCCAGAGGGCGCAGATACTTATCGAGGCTTTGCCCTATATTCAAAAATACTCCGGCAAAATCGTGGTGATAAAATACGGCGGCAACGCCATGATAAACCCCGAACTTAAGGAAGGGGTTATGGGGGATATAGTGCTTTTGTCCCTGGTGGGGATAAAGGTGGTATTGGTTCACGGCGGAGGCCCCGAAATAACCGAAACATTAAACAAAATGGGTAAGGAAAGCATATTCCACAACGGCCTTAGGGTTACCGACGCGGAAACCGCCGGGGTGGTGCAGATGGTGCTTGCCGGCAAGGTAAGCAAGTCTTTGGTAAATATGCTTCAGGTAAAGGGCGGCATGGCCATGGGGATTTCCGGCATGGACGGAAGGCTTATCCAGGCAAAAATAAAGGACGAAAACCTTGGCTTTGTGGGGGAAATCACTTCCATCAACCCCAAACCCATTCTTGACCTCCTTGAAAAAGGATATATCCCAGTGGTTTCCACCATAGGCTGTGATAAAGAAGGCAATATTTATAATATAAACGCCGACACCGCCGCCTCCCGCATTGCCGGAGCGTTAAACGCAAAAAGCATGATTTCCCTAACCGACGTCACCGGCATTTTAAGGGATAAAAACGACCCCTCCTCCCTTATCAAAGCCCTGACCCTGGAGGAAGCTTCGGGACTGGTTAAGGCGGGAATAATCGACGGGGGAATGATTCCCAAAGTGGAATGCTGTACCGAGGCGGTTAAGTGCGGTGTGGAACGGGTATTTATAACCGACGGACGGATTCCCCACGCCATACTTATCGAAATGCTGACCGACGAAGGCACCGGCACCATGTTTACCGCATAGGGGGTATTATTATGGATATTATTAAACTTGACAGCCAATACCTTGCAAGCACTTATAAACGCTTTCCCGTAAATATCGTAAAAGGGGAGGGCTCGGTGGTCTGTGACGACACCGGAAAGGAATATATAGACTTAGGCGGGGGGATTGCGGTAAACACCTTCGGCATTGCCGACCGGGAATGGATAAACGCCGTTACCGGACAGCTTGGCAAAGTCCAGCATACTTCAAATTTATACTATTCCTCCCCCAATGTGATTTTAGCGAAAATGCTCTGCGAACTCACCGGACTTAAAAAGGTGTTTTTCTCCAACTCCGGCGCAGAAGCCAACGAATGCGCCATAAAGGCAGCCAGGAAATACGCCGCCGATAAATACGGGGATGAAAGGTTTAATATAATAACCCTTAAAAACTCCTTCCACGGCCGCACAATAACCACCCTTGCCGCCACCGGGCAGGAGGTCTTCCATAAGGATTTCAAACCCTTGACCCGGGGATTTTTCCATGTTGATGCCGGGGATTTTGATTCGGTTAAGGCACTTTGCAAAGAAAACAATGTTGCCGCCGTAATGATTGAGGTGGTCCAGGGGGAAGGGGGGGTTATACCCCTTGACTTTGAATTTGTAAAACAGCTTTACGAATTTGCACAAAATAACGATATACTGTTAATCTGCGACGAGGTACAGTGCGGCAACGGACGCACCGGAAAACTGTTCGGATATATGAACTATGACATTCTCCCCGACATCGTAACCACCGCCAAAGGCTTAGGTGGGGGACTGCCCCTTGGAGCCACCCTGCTCGGGGAAAAGGTAAAGGACACCTTCACCCCCGGAAGCCACGGTTCCACCTTCGGGGGGAATCCCGTCTGCTGTGCCGGGGCGGTAAACATTCTGTCAAGGTTAGACGAAAATCTGCTGGAAAGCGTCAAAACCAAATCTGCATTTATCAAAAATTATCTGAAAGACGCAAAGGGTATTAAAGGCGTTACCGGCATGGGACTGATGTTAGGCATAGAAACAACCGGCAATCCTTCAGAGATAATAGGCGAATGCATTTCCCGGGGGGTGCTACCCCTCTCGGCAAAGAATAAAATCCGTCTGTTACCTGCCTTAAATATCCCCGATACTCTTTTGAAACAAGGGCTGGATATCATAAAAACCGTCTGTGAGGTTATGTCAAATGAATCTTAAGGGAAAAAGCTTTTTAAAACTTCTTGACTTTACACCGGAGGAAATATTATACTTAGTTGATTTAGCCGCCGACTTCAAGGCAAAGAAAAAGGCTAAATTCCCCCACGACATCCACCGGGGGAAGAACATTGTGCTGATTTTCGAAAAAACCTCCACCCGCACCCGCTGTTCCTTTGAGGTGGCGGCATATGATTTGGGTATGAACGTCACCTACCTTGACCCTTCCGCCAGCCAGATGGGGAAAAAGGAATCCATCGCCGACACCGCAAGGGTTTTGGGGCGACTGTACGACGGCATAGAATACCGGGGCTACGGGCAGGAAATCGTGGAAACCCTTGCGAAATACGCCGGGGTTCCCGTCTGGAACGGCCTGACAAACGAATGGCACCCCACCCAGATTTTAGCGGATTTTCTTACGATAAAAGAAAAATTCGGACACCTTCAGGGCATAAA
>DBQR01000005.1:56024-59443 GCA_002305335.1 Clostridiales bacterium UBA1389 | reverse complement strand
GAGCTTGTCTCGCAATGCAAATCCGTTGCGGCTAAAACCGGCGGCAGTGTCGATATCGAAACCGACGTGGAAAAAGCCGTAAAGGGCGCGGACATAATTTATACCGACATCTGGGTTTCCATGGGGGAACCCGCCGACGTCTGGGAAAAGCGGCTTAAGGAATTATACCCCTATCAGGTAAACCGAAAAGTTATGAACTCAGCGGGGGAAAAGACCTATTTCATGCACTGCCTGCCGGCTTATCACGACCTCAACACCAGCATAAGCCGGGAAATCGGAAGCCGCTACGGTCTTGATTCCCTTGAGGTTACCGACGATGTCTTTGAGGGCAGCCGTTCCATCGTTTTCGACCAGGCCGAAAACCGTATGCACACCATAAAGGCGGTTATGGCGGCCACATTGTAAAAAATCCGGCAGGGTATTCCCCTGCCTTTTGAAAGGCAGAAATCAGGATGAGCAAACGATACCTTGTTTTATCCGACGGCACGGTTTACGAAGGAAAAGCCTTCGGTGCCGAAATAACCGAAAACCGGATAGGGGAACTGGTGTTTACCACCGGAATGTGCGGGTACATCGAAACCCTGACCGACCCCAGCTATTTCGGGCAGATAGTCCTTCAGACCTTCCCCCTTATCGGCAATTACGGCATAATCGAGGAGGATTTTGAGGGGAAATGCTGCGTCAAGGGCTATGTGGTGCGGGAATACTGCAATACCCCCTCCAACTTCCGTTCCCAATATGATATCGACACCTTTCTTAAACAAAACAACACCCCCGGCATATATGACCTTGACACCCGAAGTATAACCCGTAAAATAAGAGATTTCGGGGTAATGAACGCCGCAATCTGCGACAGTATTCCAAATAACCTGTCCGATATTGTAAATTATAAAATAAAAAACGCCGTTCGGAACGTAACGGGAAACACGACAGCCGTTTATCCCCCGAAAGGGGAGAAAAAATATACGGTGGTGCTTATCGACTACGGGGCAAAGGGGAATATCCTGAAGGAGCTGAATAAAAGAGGCTGCAGGGTTATTTCGGTTCCTTCAGGCACTACGGCGGAGGAAATACTTTCCTATAATCCCGACGGGCTTATGCTTTCCAACGGTCCCGGGGACCCCGCCGAAAACGCCTTTGAAATAAAACAGCTGGAGAAACTGGCGGGAAAGCTGCCGGTGTTCGGAATCTGCTTAGGTCACCAGCTTTTCGCCCTTGCCATGGGGGGGAAAACCGTTAAACTGAAATACGGTCACCGGGGGGCAAACCAGCCGGTAAAATTCATAAAGCAGGGAAGGGTTTATATAACCAGTCAGAACCACGGTTATACGGTGATTGCCGATAGCCTTAAAAATGCCGTCCAAAGCTTTGTAAACACCAACGACAACACCAACGAGGGGCTGGAATATCCGGGTTACAAAGCCTTTACGGTTCAGTTCCATCCGGAAGCCTGTTCGGGACCCATGGATACCTCCTTCCTGTTTGACAGCTTTATTTCGGAAATGGGGGGAAACAATAATGCCGTTGAATAAAAGCATAAAAAAGGTACTTATGATAGGTTCGGGACCGATAGTCATCGGCCAGGCCGCCGAATTCGACTATGCGGGAGCCCAGGCCTGCCGGGTGCTGAAGGAAGCGGGGATAAACGTGGTGCTGGTAAATTCCAACCCCGCCACCATTATGACCGACAGGGTAATGGCGGACGAAATCTACCTTGAACCCCTCACCGAAGAAACCATACAGCGGATAATTGAAATCGAACGCCCCGACAGTATGCTTGCCGGCTTGGGCGGGCAGATAGGTCTTACCCTTGCCAGCCGGCTCTGGGAAAAGGGGTTTTTACAGTCCCACGGGGTTAGGCTTATCGGCACCAATGTGGAAGCGATTGAGAAGGCCGAGGACCGGCAGAAGTTCAAGGACACAATGGATTCAATCGGGGAACCGGTTATACCCTCCGACATTGCCACCGATATAAAAACCTCATTGGAAATTGCGGAAAGAATCGGCTACCCCGTCATTATCCGTCCCGCCTATACTCTGGGTGGGGGCGGCGGCGGCGTGGCTTACAATAAAAAGGAAATGGTTGATGCCGCCAAAACCGGACTTGACGCCTCCCCCATAAACCAGATACTTGTGGAAAAATATATCTACGGCTGGAAGGAAATCGAATTCGAGGTAATGCGGGACAGCGCGGGTAACGTCATCGCCGTCTGCAGCATGGAAAACGTTGACCCGGTGGGAGTGCATACCGGCGACAGCATTGTGGTTGCCCCCGCCTTAACCCTTTCCAACAGGGAATTCCAGATGCTGCGTTCCGCTTCCCTTAATATAATATCCGCCCTGGGTATCGTGGGAGGGTGCAACTGTCAGTTTGCCTTAAATCCCGACAGCTTTGAATATGCGGTGATTGAGGTGAATCCCAGGGTTTCCCGGTCTTCCGCCCTTGCCAGCAAGGCAACCGGTTACCCTATCGCCAAAATGACCACCAAAATCGCCTTAGGCTACACCCTTGACGAAATTAAAAACGACATAACCGGCAAAACCACCGCCTGCTTTGAACCTGCGGTGGACTATGTGGTGGTTAAGTTCCCCAAATGGCCTTTTGATAAGTTTATCGTGGCAAGCCGTAAATTAGGCACCCAGATGAAGGCCACCGGGGAGGTTATGGCCATAGGCACCTCCTTTGAGGCGGCTTTGATGAAGGCGGTACGGGGGGCGGAAATCTCCCTTGATACCTTAAACGCCAAACCTATAAATAATAAATCACTTGAAAAACGCCTTGCCGACTGCGACGACCGGCGGATTTTTACCATCTTTGAGGCATTGAGGCAGGGAATATCCGTTGATGAAATAAATAAAATCACCCGTATCGACAGGTGGTTTATATACAGGCTGAAAAACCTTATCGACTTTGAAAACAGTCTCGAACAAGAGGGCTTAACGGAAGAAAACTATATAACCGGCAAGAAGTACGGCTACACCGACGCCGCTTTGATACGGCTTTCGGGGGCAAAAACCTCCCAAGGGCTTAACGCCGTTTATAAAATGGTGGACACCTGCGCCGCCGAATTTGCTGCCGAAACACCCTACTTCTATTCCACCTACGACACCGAATGCGAAGCCCGGGCTTTCCCCCGTTCGGGAAAACCCGTTATTATGGTTTTGGGTTCGGGACCTATCCGGATAGGGCAGGGGATTGAGTTCGATTATTCCTCCGTCCATTGCGTATGGGCGTTGAAAAAAGCGGGCTATGAAGTGGTTATCGTAAACAATAACCCCGAAACCGTGTCCACCGACTACGACACCGCCGACCGGCTTTATTTTGAACCTTTAACGCCGGAAGACGTTATGAACATTATAAAAGTGGAAAACCCCATCGGGGTGGTGGTGGCCTTCGGCGGCCAGACGGCAATAAAGCT
>DBQR01000005.1:49932-56011 GCA_002305335.1 Clostridiales bacterium UBA1389 | reverse complement strand
GAAGACCGGGAACGCTTTGACGAACTCCTTGAAAAGTTCCATATATCCCGCCCCAAGGGCAGCGGCGTAAAAACCATGGAGGAAGCTTTAGCTGCCGCCGACAGATTGGGCTACCCCGTACTCCTCCGCCCCAGCTATGTCATCGGGGGGCAGGGTATGACCATAGCCCGAAACGACGCCGACACCAGAACCTATATGGCGGCTATCCTTGCTGGGGGAATCGAAAATCCCGTACTGGTGGACAAGTATATGCCGGGGATTGAACTTGAGGTCGATGTTATATCCGACGGTACGGATGTGCTTATTCCCGGAATCATGGAGCATATCGAACGGGCGGGCATCCACTCCGGCGACTCGATAGCCGTTTACCCTCCTTATAACCTTGACGGGAAAATGCAGGACAGAATCTGCGAAATGTCCCGGAAGCTTGCCCTTGCGTTGGGAACAAAGGGGCTGGTGAACATCCAGTATCTGATTTACGGCGGGGAGCTGTATGTCATAGAGGTAAACCCCAGGGCTTCCCGTACAGTGCCTTATATCAGCAAGGTAACCGACCTTCCCCTGGTGGAAATCGCCTCAAGGGTTATGTTAGGGGAAAAACTTAATAATTTGGGCTATAAACCCGGTTTATATGCCTCGCCCCCCTGCTGCACGGTCAAGGTGCCGGTATTTTCCTTTGAAAAAATCGCCGACGCCGACGCCATATTGGGGCCGGAAATGAAGTCCACCGGCGAAGTACTGGGTATAGGCCGCACCAAGGCGGAAGCCTTGTTCAAAGGTCTTACCGCCGCGGGCATACACATTAAAACACCCGTTGAACGGGGGGATACGGGAATACTGATAAGCGTGGAGGATTACGACTATACCGACGCATTGAAGGTTGCCGAAAAATTCTTCGACTTAGGCGTAAGACTGTACGCCACCCCCGACACCGCATCGGCAATCCGCAAGGCGGGACTGGATGTGGAAACCGTCCTTGACGTGTGGGAAAACGACGATATTTACCGCCTTGTGGACGAGGGTATCGTAAACTATATAATCTACACCGGTCCCATGATGGATATAAGCGTGGGGGACTTCAGGCTGCTCAACCACAAGGCAATGCAGAGAAAAATCCCCTGCATGACCTCCATAGACACTGCCATGGCGTTAGGCGATATCATCGCCAGCCGCTACACCCAGTCAAATACAAGGCTTATAAATATCAATAATCTGAGGGTTAATCAAAACCTTAATTAAATCCGTTTATAGCGTAACGGAGGAAATCCTCACCTTTATTTTATAAAAAATCCGCTCTGACGGGCGGATTGATACAAACCACCAAAAAATTGATTCATATTTTGATGGTTTTTTTGTTGAAATATAAAGATAAATAGTGTATAATGCCTGTTACAGGATTATTAATAAAGCTGAATAAAGCTTTCGTTAAATGCGTTATTTGTTCAATTCACCCGGAGGAAACTATGAAACACGCAAAAAGAGCATTTACGATGTTTGAACTGGTAGTTGTAATTGCGGTAATCGCGGTGGTAGCGGCAACAATTATCCCCGAATTTTCCGGTATGTTTACCTTAGCAAAGGAAAACATAGCATTTAAGGAAGTAAGGTCCGCCATACCCGAATATATCGCCGACTACGGTTTAGCCGAGACAACCTGTCTGTACAACTTTGACGAAAGCCACGGATATTATGTGTTCACATTCAGTAAGGGGAAAATTGAGTATGCGGGGGATATTACCCCCTCCGTGACCCAATCGAATGCGGATTTTGTGGGTACGGGCAGCGAATGGTACGCTTTTTACCCAAAGCCGGGATATGAACATATTAAGCTTCATTATATCGAAGACAGCAAGGCTTGCGGAAGTTCACGCTATACCGGCTTTTTCCTTGACATCTCCAATGATGAGGGTAAAGAAGCCCAATGTTCCTTCGGCGGGAATGATTCCGGCAATGTGGTAAGCTTGTACGGCAACATTACCGCTTCGAAGTTTATGTTATCCGGCGGCGAAAGCATTTTATTAAACGATTACCAGCCCGTAAATACCCAAAATCCCCCGATTTTTAACAACGGCGGCGGAAACAACACCGGAACGCCGGAAAATCCCCATTGGGGGAATGGCGACGAAGTTTATACCATAAAAAATATTATATATATCATCCCCGACGGGGCGGGATGGGATATATACGACCTTGCCGGAAAAATTAAGGCGGACTTGGTTTCGAAGGAAAAAAGCGGGATTAATGGTGCCGCCACACCCTCCACTACCGGTGCCATATCCGAAATGACGGTAAACGGGCTGTATCTCGATAATTTTATCATCGGCACCGCCAAGGCCACCCTTGCCGAGGCGGACAACGGTTCCTTCCTCACCGACTCCGCTGCCGGTGTTACCACCATAGCCAGCGGGACGAAAACCCAAAAGGACAAAATAAGCAGCGACATTGAAATGAAGCCCATACCCAGCATTTTTGAAATATGCAACATGTCGGGGAAATCAACGGGTATGGTTACCACCAACAGCTGGGTTGACGCCACTCCTGCCGGATTCCTTGCCCATTCCGACAAGCCCGCCAGCAAGCATAAGTACTACCAGAGGGAAATAACATATCAGATGCTGTACAGCGGTATCGACATTCTCCTTGCTTCCGGCACCGACAACGGCACCTACACCAAAAACAACGGTTTTCTCCATTCCCTCCACGCTTCCCATCTGGGCTATTATATAGTAAATAGCTTTAAAGATCTTGAGGAAGCGGTGGAAGACGGCGAAACAAGGATCTGGTCCAACTTCCTTGAGGGGAACAACAGCTCCGACGACAAGGACAACCCTTCCAACCATATAAAATTCGACATTCATGCCGAAGAAGGCGACCTTACCCTCCTTAAGATGACAAAATCCGCCCTAAAGGTGCTGTCACAAAACATTAACGATAAGGACGGGTTTTTCCTGACCATTGAGGCGGGAGCCATTGATTTCGGCGGGGAAAATCTGAATCTTGCCGAAGCGGTGGGGGAATTTTTATCCTTTGACGAAACCTTTGCCTATTGCGTTGACTGGGCGAAAAAGCGTACCGACACAATAATAGTCGCCTACCCCAACTACGATTCCGGCGGGTTTGACATCAAGGACAGCATGGCGGTAAATGAAGAAAATTCCGCCTTTGATACCGACGGCAATAACATTTTAAGCAGAGATGAAATACTAAACTGCCTGTCGGATGCAATTATTGAAGGCAAAACAATTAACATGGCTTATTATGTTTCTGTTGCTGAAGAATCCCGGCGGGCTTCAGACATACCCCTTTGGGTCTATGCCCCCGACTGGTGTAGTGACAGCCTGCTTAGGGCTATGGGCCTTCCGAACGGGGAAAACACAGGAAACGCAAACACTGTAAGAACCGGAAAATTCAATTCCGACACGGTCATAAACACAGCCTATTCCACCGACAACACCAAAATAACCGAAGGGGTGCTTTCGGTATGCGGCCTGATGTCCGTTGATTATGCAAAGGGAATTTTATTTACCGATGCAACCTCTTACGTCAAAAACATTAACTGGTCAGAATGCACCATAACCCTTGACAACGGTGAGGTCATCCCCATTAACTCAAGGGTCTGGTTTAACAGTAAGGACGACTGGAAAATCGACAGTAACGCAACCTATTTTACGGAAGGCCGCTGCGTGTACATGTTCGACTGCTCCGAGGACCCTTATGCATATGAAAACAACTACAAAAACGGAACCGTTTATCTGCCAAAGTCCTTTCTTGTATCAAGAGGATACATACACGACTGAATAAATAATGAAATTGCCGCTGAAATATGCGGCAATTTTTTTATTTTTGTAAAATAATAAATATTTATGAAAACAATAATAAAAGAATATTGACAATCTGAGAAAAATGCTATAAAATTATTTAACGAATGTTTAACAGACTTTCAAAAAACGGATATATAATAGAAACAACGGCAAATCCATCAAGATGGGGGGTTGATTTATGAACTCGCTTACCGGCATCACCGTAACCCTTGAGGCGATAGCCACAGCCGTAATTATTTATTACATAATTTACATATTAAGAAACACCGGCAAAAGGTATTATTCCGGCAAGTATCTGCTACCCTTTTTGGCAGTTTTGATTATTGGTTTTATAGGGGATATTGTTGCTAATGCCAATGCCGGAGGGGAATCCCAAGCGGCATTTTATTTTTATAAAGCGGGGGTTTCCTTATCATTTATAGCGTTTTACGCTGCCGCCGCCTTTCTAACCCTCTTTTGTGTGTTCTGTATTTCAAGGTCTAAGACAAAGCAGGACAAAACCGCCATACCCGCCTTTGACGGAGCCTTCATTTTAACCGCCCTTGCCTTTGCCCTTTGCGGCATAATTTTTATTCTTGTAAACCAGACGAATTATTTTTTGTTTTCCTTCGATAATTCGGGGATAACGGTAAGGGGAGAAACGTTCTTTTTGGTTTTGTTCCCCCCAATAGCCATTTTCCTGACCGATACGGTTTACCTGCTGTCTTCCCGCAAAAAAATATCCAAAAAGGAATATTTAATTTTTTTTGCCCTGATTTCGATACCCTTTCTTATTTCCTTTTTAAGATATTTTTCGGTAAACGAAGGCCTTGCGGATTTACTTTACGCCTTAAGCTTCGGTTGCGTTTTTGAAACGGTATACGTTTTGGAAAAAATCCTTGTTCCCGGCAGCATACTCACCCAGCGGGAACTGTTCGGCAACGAGGGAGAACAGATAAATCCCGTCAAGGTGATTCTGAACACCTATGATATTGTGTTCCGGGATATAACCGAATGCTCCTTTGCCGACAATTCGGCAAGCCGTCTTGTGGTTTCCGGCGATGAAGTTAACCGGATAAAACTCAAAAACAATTGGGAAGAAGAGATTGAGCAGATCATAGAAAACGAAATTCACCCCGACGACCGGGAGAAATGCCGGAAATGTTTCCACCCCTCCCAGCTTGGTAAGAAGGAAGGGGGAGACTATGTTAAATGCACCTACCGGTCTAAGCAGGCGGGGGAATATAACTGGTACACCACCACCGCCCATATAATGAAAAACGGCAGCGGCGGGAATACGGTTATCTACCTTACCAGGGAAGCCGACCGGGAAGTGGACGAAAAACTGAAAACCAGGGGTTTTTCCGACTACGACGGCTTAACCGACCTTTACAACCGCAAAAAGCTGAAACAGATGATTGCCGAGGAATATGTCAACCTGAAGTCCTGCGGTGTGCTGTTTTTCGACTTGAATTACTTAAAAAAGACAAACGATTCCCACGGCCACGATGTGGGGGATATACTTATCTGCAGGGCAGCCGACTCGATACGTTCCATAACAAACAAACGAATCCATGCCTACCGGATTGGCGGGGATGAATTCGTTGCGGTGGTATGCGATTGCGCCGAAGGGGAACTCAGTATGCTTATCTGCCTGTGGAAGGCAAGGCTTGACCAGCTTAATGCCACCGGCGGCATTGAATGCTCCGTGGCGGTGGGCTGCGCCTGGGCGGAGGGGGACATCAGTGTGGAAAACCTTATTAAACAGGCGGACATCGAAATGTACAAGCATAAAAACATGATAAAAGCCGGAAGGGAATAATCACCCGTTTACCTTGAAAAGCACAAAGGCTTTCCCTTTGGGGATTTCCATGTTCAGCATTGTTCCGACTTTACCGGTGATGATTAACGCCATGTTTTCCGAAGGGACGGCTTCCACCTCAAACCCTAAGGATTCAAAGTATTCCTCCTCTAATTTCAGGTAATTGACCTTAATATTCTGAATTACCCCATCATCGGTTGATTCGCTTAGTGTGATTTTTTCATTTTTATATTCATCAAAATCGGCGGAGTATATTGCCACCAGCACGGTATATACTGCGTCTTTGTTATTGGAATACTCGTTTTCCAGCTCGGCTTTAAGTTTATCTTCTATGATTATTTCCCCGTCTTTGGGGTTGGCGGTGGTGTAAATCATGTCGCTGGCGTCAAAGCCGGATATGTTCCGGGAAACCGTATCCTCCGAGGTATTGCCGGTTATTCCCCCGTTTGGTTTAAGC
>DBQR01000005.1:46998-49915 GCA_002305335.1 Clostridiales bacterium UBA1389 | reverse complement strand
TGACGGATATTCTCTTTGTCGGCTGAATCCTTTGCCGCCGACAGCTTGATCAAATCATTCAGTTTCATTTTTCCGCCCCTTTCCCCTTTGAAAAGTTTTCCTTAAGCTTAACCATTGACCGGTACAGCCGGTTTCTCACGCTGTGGAGGGGGATATTAAGTTCCCTTGAGATTTCCTCCAGTTCCTTTCCGCAGCGGTATTTCAGAATGAATATCTGCTTTGTTTCTTCCTCAAAATCCATTATATACTTCCATATTTCGTCAAGGAGCAGGTTGTCTATAAGCTCATCCTCAAACTCAAAGGAGCCGATTTCCTCTATGGGGTCATCTTCTTCCCCCCTGCTTCTGTAAAGAGGAATAAGACTTTTAAACTTTTCCGCCAAACTGTAATGCCTAAACAGCTTTTTCTTGGCGATATGCATTGCAAAGGCGGTGTAATCCTTTATATAGGAATCCCTTTTGGACAACACCCGGTAAAGTTCAAGATAGGTTTCCTGAACAATATCACAGGCATCCTCGGCGCATCCGGTCTTTGAAGAGACATACTTCATAACCGCCAGAAAGCTGGAATCGTATATTTCGTTAAACAGTTTATCGATATCGTACTTATCGGGAACGGACATAATATAACATCCTTTTAGGGGAAAATTCCTGAATTCATTCCGTCTGGAGGATATTATACCATAATTCAGTTCCGAATGCGATAGTTTTTTATCCGAATTCATTTATTTCAGCATCTGGCTGTTGTTAAGCACCGCAATGTTGTACATAAACAGCACATCCTGATTAGAGAACGTTACATATTTTCCTACAAGATTGGTGGAAACATACCTTAAGTCGATAAGGGTTATTTTTTTATAGCTTTCTATAAGCAAGGGCGAAAGGCTGCTGCCGGAGGAATCCCGGAATATTATAAGCTCATGGTCCGAATTTGCGTTATCGTTTGTGATTTCAATTAAGGGAAGCCCCCCGTTTAAAAACAAATCGTAGGAATCCACCCCGCCGAATTTATCCCTGTTGTAAACCGGAAAGGTTTCGCCGGTGACGGGATTTTTGGCGGTGGCATTTTTAATGGCATCGCTCGTAAGGTAAATAAGTTCGTCGGGGGTAAGGGGTAACGCCGACTGACCGTAGTATGCGCCATAAAAGGGATACAGTTTATTTATCTGGTATTTGCCGAAATCCGCAGGAACGAAGTCCATTGTTTCGGCAAGGCGGTTTACCACCTTTTCAAGATTCTGCTGGGCCCAGTGGGGGTCGGTTTTATAAAAATCCTTTTCGTCAAGGCAGTCAAGGAGGTTTATGTACTCCATGTTTTCCACCGAATCCTTCAACAGCTTGACAACCCGCTCGAAATCTATTACGGGATAACCGTACTTTCCTTTTATATAGGTGTTTTTTTCGGGGAGTACGGTGTAATATACCTTCATCCCGGTAAGGTAGCGGTTATAAACCTCATTCAGCTTTTCCCCGGCTTTGGTTACGGAATTTTCCCGCAGGGGATATAACAGCTTATAGGCGTTTCCGTCGATTACGAATATGCCGTTATTGTCCTTCTGGTTGAACAAATAAAAGTGGGAAAGGGCCTTTATGGTGCGCAAACCCTCCCTGAAGGGGGACTGATCGGGGGTATATTTTTCAAATTCCTCAAAAAATTTGCCGTTGGTCAGGCTTTTTATCGTTATTACGGGAAACTGAGTGAATTTTCGTCTTTCGGCATAGGAAATATCCTTGTCGGGAAGCACTGCGGATATAATCAAGTAACCGAATATGATAACCACAAAACCCAAGGTCAAAACTATATTTTTTACTTTTGCTTTCATAATTGCTCCCTAAAATCTGAAGTACAAAAAGGGATTGAAGGAACCGTCCACCAGGTAGGAAACCGACAGTATCAAAAGGGAAAAACAGCTGACCGGCTGGGCGATATCGGTTAATCTCATGCCGAAGGTCTTGTCTTTCAATTTTGTTACTATGGTTTTCAATAGGGGAGTGGAGGCGATTGCCGAAATGACAAGCAGTACGGCGTTGCTTGAAAGGTAGTACACCGTATCGGAATTTATAAATTTATGCCCTCCGAAACCGAACAGGGAAATCACATCGTTTACCGAGCCGGAAATCCCTTTACCGTTGAAAATCGTCATGCTTACAATCAGTACGAGTATGAAATAAATCCTTGACACAAAAGAGGGCAGCTTATCGAAGAACTTCAGCAGGAAGGTTTTTTCAATAAGGATGCAGATAAACACAAACAGCCCCCAGACCACAAAGGGCCAGTCGGCGCCGTGCCACAGACCGGTAAGTATCCATATAATAAAGGTGTTGCGTAACAGCTTTTTATACCCAACCCGGTTTCCCCCAAGAGGGATATACACATAATCCCTGAACCAGGTGCCCAGCGAAATATGCCATCTCCGCCAGAATTCGGTCATGCTTTTACTTATAAAGGGATAGTTGAAGTTTTCAAGGAAGTTGAAACCGAAAATCTTACCGAGACCGATGGCCATGTCCGAATAGCCCGAAAAGTCGAAATAAATCTGAAGTGTAAAGGAAACGGCGTACAGCCAGTAGAACACCACGGTTTTTTCGGGGACATCAGAAAATTCCTTCGCAATAAGCCCCAGCTGGTTTGCCAGCAGCACCTTTTTGGAAAGGCCTACGATAAAGCGGGAAACCCCTTCGCCGAACATATCAACGCTGTGTTTCCGGATTTCCAGTTCCTCCGCCACCGTCTGATACCGGACAATGGGGCCCGCAATCAACTGGGGGAAGAGGGAAATATAGGTGAAAAGATTTATAAAGTTTTTCTGGGCGGGCACTTCGCCCCGGTAGACGTCTATGGTATAGCTCATGATCTGGAAGGTGTAAAAGCTGATCCCGATAGGCAATGCGATTTTCAAAAGCGGCAGGGAAATCCC
>DBQR01000005.1:22651-46935 GCA_002305335.1 Clostridiales bacterium UBA1389 | reverse complement strand
ACAGGGAACAGACATAGTTAAGTGTTGTGGAAAAAAGCAGTATTATCGTGAAAAGCTGTTCCCCTGCATAGTAAAACCAAAGACTGAATATCAGCAAAACCCCGTTTTTCAGCTTGTTCGGGGACAGATAGTAAAACAGAATGCAGAGGGGGAGAAAATAAAAAAGAAAGGATATGCTTGAAAAAACCATATTTTTTCTCTTTCTTTATTTTTGTCTTAATGGGTTCGTGCGGCGGAAGCACTTCCGCCGCACGGCGGGCATACGCCGGTTAAACCGCAACGCAGCCTTCAATTGAGGAGGGGATTAAGACAGTTATGCAAATTGATACTCAGGCCAAATCGAGGAAAATTTCGTGTAAGGGTTCTGAATGTTCGTACATGATAAGTATTATAACGTCGCCGATGCTGTCAACCACAACCTTGTCCTCGTCAACTCCCATGCAGACCCATTTCCAGGGGTCAACGTTTTCGGTGATTGCTTCTTTAATCTCGTCAACATCGTCAAGGCTTTTCGCCCTTACCAGGCAGAGGGAGTATCCGCCCCCCATTTCGAATTCCGAAGCGATGGCTTCCTCAAAGTCAAGACTATTAACGCCGAAATAATAAAAGCAGTCGTCGGGGTCTATTTCGGTAGTTGCAAGATATTCCGGATTAAAGTCCTTCAGCTCTTCCACGTCATCGACGGCTGCGTATATTGCCGCAAGAATGTCCTCCAGATCCCCGTCCAGTTGCGAACCCGGGGAGCTGCTTTCCTCCGAACTTTCGTCCGCGGAGGAGTTATTTGACTGGGAGCTTTCGTCAGCCGAACTTTCATTTTCTGAACTTTCCGCTGCCGAGGAAGTCTGGCTTGACGATGTCTGGGAGGAGGTGTCCTTATCCTCCTCCTTCCCGCAGGAAACCAGCCCGATGATTAAAGTAAGGGCGGTTAACAGAATTAAAAACTTTGCAAACTTCATAAGTTTCTCCTTTTTGATTTTTGAATTAACGCTTGAACAAATTCAGTTAATGCGTTCACTTGTATATGTGTCGGCTTTTTCCGAAAAAATCTCACCCGGAGCCGAAAATTTTTTATCGTCATTTTCACCAAATAACTCCCCTTTGTTTTTGTGTGTTTTATTCACCCCTATGAACTTTATCAATTTAACGCATTAGTGCTTTACATCGGTAAAGTATTATGGTATAATGCACTCACCTAAAGCAAAAGGAAGGTGTTAATATGAAAAAGCCCCTTGACGACCATTCCCATAGGCGTTTGTACGAGGTTCTGGCGAAAATAAATAAACCCGAAGATATACAGATCTTTCTTGAAGACCTCTGCACCATAAACGAGGTGAACCAGATGTCCCAGCGGCTCCAGTGCGCGGAACTAATGCTGAAGGGATATACCTACAGCCAGATAACGGAGTTAAGCTCCATCTCCTCCGCCACCTTAAGCCGGGTTTCAAGGTGTCTGCAGTACGGCAGCGGGGGCTATTCAAAGCTGCTTGCCTCATTCGTAAACAACAGGGAGGAAAAAAATGATACTTGACACATCCACCCTTTCCGCCGAGGACGGCATTTACTTTGTCTTAAGGGATATATATTCCAAGGCTGGCTTTACCCGCTACCAGCTTAAAAAGTTTGAGGAATATTCCTTATACCTTGAAAATATGTCCTTTCTGTCCAGCGGAAGTATAATAACCTTTAACGACAGCGACGGGAAACTCCTTGCCTTAAAGCCCGACGTCACCCTTTCTGTTGCCAAAAACACCAAGGCGACGGAGGAAAACTTCGAAAAGCTCTACTACCGGGAAAGCGTTTACCGCATGGACAGACACACCCGGGAATACAGGGAGATAAGCCAGGCGGGAGTGGAGTCCATAGGGGGGAAGGATATTTATTCCACCCTTGAAATCATAATGCTTGCCGCCGAAAGCCTTAAAGCCATCGATTCGGATTTTGTCCTTAATATTTCCCATATGGGCTTTATCAAGGGCATGATGGCGGACTTCAATATCGAAAATCAGACCCTTTCGGCGGGGATAACCAACTGTATATCCTCGAAAAACTGCCACGACTTAAGGGAATACGCAAAAACGGCGGGGATAGAGGGGCAGAAGATAGAAAACCTGATCGAACTTATTTCGGGGAAAACAAACTTCGACGAAATAATCGGAATCGCCAAAAAGCTTATTTCGGGGAACAACACCCGCACTGCGGTTTATGAGCTTTCCGAACTTTTTAATATAATAAAAGACACCCCCTATGCCGACAGAATAACCCTTGACTTTTCCATCGTAAGCGATATGAACTACTACAACGGCATAATTTTAAGGGGTTATGTCAGGGGGGTTCCCAAAGCCGTCCTTTCGGGGGGGAGATACGACAAGCTAATGGCGCGTTTCGGCAGGAATGCGGGGGCCATGGGCTTTGCCATAAACTTAAGCGAAGTTGCTTCCTACTACTCGGCAAAGCCGGAATACGATGCGGATATTCTTCTAATTTATAATAAAGACCATACCCCCGGCGAGGTATTCGCAAAAGCCCAGAGCTTAAGAAAAAACGGTAACAGAGTGATAGCCCTTCAGAATATTCCCGAAGGGAAAAAATTCAAGCAGATTATTCGCTTGTAACGAAAGGCAGATTTTATGTTGAATATAGCATTACCCACCGGCAGGTTAGGGGAAAAGGCATACAATCTAATAAGGAAAGCGGGCTACGACTTAGGGGACGTTTTCGGCGACAGCCGAAAGCTGATTTTCACAAACCAAAGCCGGAACGTCAGCTGTATCCTGGTAAAGCCGGTGGACGTTCCCATTTATGTGGAATACGGCATTGCGGATATCGGCATTGCGGGGAAGGACACCCTTGAGGAATATTCCCCCGATGTTTACGAACTTCTTGACTTAGGCATAGGAAAATGCCGTATGGCGGTGGCCGCCCCCAAAGAATTCGCGGAGGACACGGGAAGACCGCTTAAGGTGGCAACGAAATTCGTAAACATAACCAACGCCTATTATCGCGAAAAGGGGAGGGAAATCGAAACCATCAAGCTTTCCGGTTCTATCGAAACGGCGGTGTTATTGGGGCTTTCCGACGTTATTGTGGATATAGTGGAAACGGGAAAAACCCTGAAGGAAAACGGCCTGACCGTAGCGGAGGAAATCTTCCCCATATCCGCCCGCCTTATTTCAAACAAGACCTCATATAACTTTAAATCAGCGGAAATAAACAAGGCCTTAACCCTTCTGAAAGGGGCAGTAAGCAATGATTAAAATAATTGATAAAGACGATTTGTTTACCTTCATCAGAAACCGCCGGATAAACTTCGACGGGGAAATTTCAAAACAGGTGGAGGAAATAGTAAACCGAATTAAATCGGAAGGTGACGGGGCTTTAAGGTTTTTTACCGAAAAATTCGACAAAGCCCAAAGACAATCCCTTGAAGTTTCAGAAGCCGAAATTGACGAAGCCTTAAGTCAGGTTGACGGATATTTTATTGAAACCCTTAAAATCGCTAAGGAAAACATTGAAGTTTTCCATAAAAGGCAGTTAAGCGATGGCTATAAAATCGAAAAGGAAAACGGCATTGTTTTGGGACTCCGCTATACCCCGGTAGAAAGGGTGGGAATCTACGTCCCCGGGGGGAAGGCGGCATATCCCTCCACTGTGTTAATGAACGCCGTCCCCGCAAAAATCGCCGGCGTCAGGGAAATTATCATGACCACTCCGCCCCGGCCCGACGGCAAAATAATGCCCGAAATCCTTGCGGCAGCCCGTATCGCCGGAGTTGACAGGATTTTTGCCGTGGGGGGAGCCCAGGCGGTGGCGGCTTTGGCATACGGCACCTCCACCATACCCAAGGTTTATAAAATAGTTGGCCCCGGCAATATCTATGTCGCACTTGCCAAGAAACTTATAAGCGGTGTGGTGGGAATCGACATGATTGCCGGCCCCAGCGAAATCCTGATTATCGCTGACAAAACGGCAAAGCCGGAATATATAGCGGCGGATCTGCTTTCACAGGCCGAACACGACGAAATGGCATCCGCCGTGCTTGTTACCGACTGCCCCGATTTAGCATATAAAGTTCAATCCGAACTTAAAAAACAGCTTGAAAATCTCCCCCGTAAGGATATCGCAGAAAAAGCCGTTGAAAACCACAGCGGCATAATAATTGCATCAAATATTGACGAATGCGTTGAAATTTCAAACCGGATTGCCCCCGAACATCTTGAACTCTGCGTAGGGGACTGCTTCGGTCTCCTTGAAAAGGTGAAAAACGCCGGTTCGGTTTTCCTGGGGAACTTCACCCCCGAACCCTTGGGGGATTATATGGCAGGTCCCAACCACACCCTCCCCACCTCCGGCAACGCCGCCTTTTCCTCCCCCCTTTCGGTGGACGACTTCAGAAAGAAAACCTCCTATCTGTATTATCCAAAGGAGGAACTGGGGAAAATAGCAGACCGCACCAGGGACTTTGCCAGGCGGGAGGGGCTTGACGCCCACGCAAAGGCAATAGAAATAAGAACAGAGGAATTAAAATGAGCAGATTTTTTACTTCCGACCTTAAAGGGCTGAAACCCTATGTACCGGGGGAACAGCCGTCGGACAAAAAGTATGTTAAGCTTAATACCAACGAATCCCCCTTCCCCCCCTCCCCGGAGGTTATAAAAGCAGTAACCGCCGGCGAAACCGAAAGACTTAACCTTTACCCCGACCCGGACGCAAACAGGCTCTGTCAGGCTATGGCGGAATACTACGGCGTATCAAGGGAAAAGGTTATGTGCACCAACGGCTCCGACGAGGCATTGTCCTTTGCCTTCCGGGCATTCTGCGGCAGCAGCAGAGGGGCGGCGTTTGCGGATATAACCTACGGCTTTTACCCGGTGTTCTGTAATTATTACGGATTAAAATACAAGGTTCTTCCGGTTAATGATGATTTCACCATAAATCCCGACGATTATATAAGCATTCCCGAAACGGTATTCATCGCCAATCCCAACGCCCAGACCGGAATATTCCTTCCGGTTGAAGACATAGAAAAAATCGTTGCCTCCGACCCCGACCGGGTGGTGGTGGTTGACGAAGCCTATGTGGACTTCGGGGGCAAAAGCGCGGTTTGCTTAACCGAAAAATATCAGAACCTGCTGGTTATAGGCACCTTTTCCAAATCCCGTTCTCTTGCGGGGGGAAGGTTAGGCTATGCCATAGGCGACGGGGAACTGATTTCCGACCTCAACACCGTAAGGTACTCCTTCCATCCCTATTCCATAAACCGCCTGTCAATGGAGGCGGGGATTGCCGCCCTAAAGGACAGGGAATACTTCAACAACTGCACAAACAAGGTTATAAAGACAAGGGAATATACCCGGCAGGAATTAATAAAAATCGGCTTTTACGTCACAGACTCAACGGGGAATTTCCTCCTTGCGGGACACAAAGGGATAACCGGCAGGGATTTATATTTAAAGCTGAAGGGAAAAGGCATTCTGGTAAGGGTATTACCCGACGAAAGAATAAAAAATTATGTAAGAATAACCATAGGGAAGCAGACCGATATGGAAAAGCTGATTTCCGAAATTGATTTTATACTGAAAGGACAAAGCCTATGAGGGAAGCCGAAATCAAAAGAAAAACCGCCGAAACCGATATTTATCTTAAGCTTAACCTTGACGGGACGGGGAAAAGGGAAATTTCCACCGGCAGCGGCTTTTTCGACCATATGATGAATCTGTTTGCCTCCCATTCCCGCTTTGACCTTACCGTCGAATGTGCGGGTGACACCAACGTGGACTTTCACCACTCCTGCGAGGATATAGGGATTGCCTTAGGGAAAGCCTTTAAGGAAGCTTTAGGAGACAAGGCGGGCATTAAACGCTACGGTCATGTCATTCTCCCCATGGACGAAACCTTGGTGCTGTGCGCCGCCGACATTTCCGGCAGGGCTTATCTGAACTTTGATGTTGCTATCCCTTCCGGCATCGTGGGGGACTTTGATACCGAGCTTACCGAGGAATTTATTTCCGCCCTTGTCCGGGAAGCGGGGATAACATTACACATTAAAAAGATATACGGCAAAAACACCCACCATATTATCGAAGGCGTTTTCAAAGCCCTTGCCAGGACATTAAGGATTGCGGTATCCTCCGACGAAGCGTTATCCGGGGAAATTCCCTCCTCCAAGGGGGTTCTATGATTGCGATAATCGACTACGGGGTGGGGAACTTATATTCCCTTTCCCGTTCCCTTGAATATATCGGGGAAAAAGCGGCGGTAACCAATGACCGCCGGATCATCCTTAATGCCGACAGGGTAATCCTCCCCGGCGTGGGGGCCTTCGGCGAAGCCATGGAAAAGCTGGAAAAGCTGTCCCTTGTTCCGGTAATAAAGGAGGTTGCAAAAAACAAAACCCCCCTTTTGGGAATCTGCTTGGGAATGCAGCTTTTGTTTGAAGAAAGCCTTGAATTCGGCAGATACAAAGGCCTTGGGTTTATCCCCGGCGTCGTTTCCCCTTTGGCGGAGGATGTTTCAAATCTTAAAATCCCCCATATGGGCTGGAACAAGCTTGATATAGCAAAAGACGACTTTGTTTTTTCAAAGTTAAAAGACAAAACATCCGCCTTTGTGTACTTTGTCCATTCATTTTACGCCAAAAACTGCCTTCCGGACACCCTTGCCACTTCCTTCTACGGCGTGGACGTTACCGCCGCGGTTAAAAAGGGAAATGTTTACGGCACCCAGTTCCACCCCGAAAAATCCGGCGACACGGGGCTTGCCATATTAAAAGCCTTTTGCGAAGTTGAGGTCGAATCATGAAGATAATTCCCGCCATAGACATTATTTCCGGCAGAGCCGTCCGCCTTGAAAAGGGGGACTACAACAAAATAACCGAATACTCGGAAAATCCGGTTGATGTGGCAAAGGTTTTTTACAATGCGGGCGCCACCGAGCTTCATGTGGTGGATTTGGACGGGGCAAAAACCGGAAGGCTTGAAAACCTTGAAGTGATAAGACAAATCATAAACGAAACAAAACTTAACGTGGAGGTGGGCGGGGGAATCCGCAACGAGGAAAGGATTAAAATCTACCTTGACTGCGGCGCAAAGCGGATAATTATCGGCACCGCCGCCGCGGAAAAAATAGATTTTGCAAAAGAAATGGCTTCAAAGTACGGTCAATCCCTTATGGTGGGGGTGGATACCAAAGACAGCTTTGTTGCCACCCGAGGCTGGATAAACAGTACAAAGCTTGACGGGGTGGAATTTTGCAAAACCCTTGCGTCGGCGGGGGTAAAGCACGTTATCTATACCGACGTTTCAAAGGACGGTATGCTTTCCGGCACCAATATGGAAGTATATAAAGAGTTATCCCAAATCAGGGGGCTTAATATAACCGCTTCCGGCGGTATAACCTCCCTTGAGGAGCTTTCAACATTGAAAAGCCTTGGCATATGGGGGGCAATCTTGGGCAAAGCCCTGTATGCCGGAAAAATAAGCATGAAAGAAGTGCTGATGATTGGAGGAAGCAAATGCTGACAAAAAGAATAATCCCCTGCCTTGACGTAAGAAACGGCAGGGTGGTGAAGGGCGTGAACTTCGCCGACATAAAGGACGTGGAAGATCCCGTAACACTGGCGGAATATTATAATCATTCCGGCGCGGACGAGCTGGTGTTTTACGATATAACCGCTTCCGCGGAGGGGAGAAAGCTGTTTGCCGACGTCCTAAAGCGGGTGGCGTCGGTGGTATTCATCCCCCTTATGGTGGGGGGCGGGGTGAATTCGGTAAACGATTTCGACACATTGTTAAAATGCGGCGCAGACAAGGTAAGCGTAAACAGTGGAACGATAAAAAGCCCCTCCCTTATAGGTGAGGCTGCCAAAGTATACGGCTCACAATGCGTGGTGCTTTCTATGGACGTTAAAAGAGTTGACGGCAAATTCACCGTCTTTGCCAAGGGGGGAAGGGAAAATACCGGTCTTGACGCGGTGGAATGGGCATACTTCGGTCAGGAAAACGGCGCAGGAGAGATAGTGGTAAACTCCATGGACACCGACGGGGTTAAAGGGGGCTTTGACCTGGAAATGTTACAAGCCATCTCAGAAAAGGTTTCCCTTCCGGTTATCGCTTCCGGCGGGGCGGGGTGCAGGGAGGACTTTTTAAAGCTGTTTAATTCCGTACCCGGAGTTGACGCCGGCCTTGCCGCCTCTATTTTTCATTATAAAACTCTACTTATTCCTGAACTAAAGCAATACCTCCGTCAAAACAATGTGGAAGTGAGAATTTAATATGATTTCATGGGAAAATTTAAAGCAAAACGACGACGGGCTTATTCCCGCAATAATACGGGATTATTCGACGGGTGAAGTGCTTATGCTTGCCTATATGAACAGGGAAAGCTACGAAATAAGCCTTGAAAAGAAACTGACCTGCTTTTACAGCCGGTCAAGGAAATCCCTTTGGCTAAAGGGGGAAACCTCAGGGAATTATCAGAAAATAGTATCGATTACCGCAGACTGCGATATGGACACCCTCCTTATCGACGTAATCCCAGAAGGGCCTGCCTGCCACACCGGAAAATACAGTTGTTTCTTTAATAAAATCGAGGGGGAAAGCCGGTTTTCCCTTGAGGATTTGTATAAATTAATACAGGACCGGAAGGAAAACCCCAAGGAAGGCTCCTACACCACCTATCTGTTCGAAAAGGGGCTTGACAAAATCCTAAAAAAAATCGGCGAGGAATCCTCCGAGGTAATTATAGGGGCGAAAAACAGCAGGGATGAGGCGGTTTATGAAATTTCCGACCTCTGCTATCACGTTATGGTGCTTATGACCGAACTGGGAATCACCCCCGACGACATTAGAAACGAACTTAGAAACCGCCATGTGGTGGACAATAAAACCAAACAGGAAAAGATGAAGTAGCCTTACCCTTGAGGGGAAGGTGTCAGCCGCAGGCTGACGGATGAGGGGTAGTGCCGCATATACGGCGGTGATTAATAAACGAAAAAATCCGACACCTGCGTGTCGGATTTAATTTTTCCCGTCCGGTCGGATAAAATCAGCCCGGGGCGGGATTTTTATATTGTATCAATAATTTCCCTGAATCTCGGCAACGCCCTTTCGCATACCTCCGTATCAACGCAATAGGCTATTCTTACGAAATTGTCGCACCCGAAGGGGCCGCCGGGGACGATAAGCACATCCTTCCGTTTTGCGATTTCCGAAAAATAATTCCCGTCCCCCTTGGGGGACTTAACAAACAGATAAAAGGCGCCGTCGGGCTTAGCGCAGTAATAGCCCATCTCCGTCAGGGAATTATACAGCAGATTCCGGTTGGTTTCATAAACCCCAAGGTCGGGGGAAACCTCAACACATTCGGCAATCACCCTCTGTATCAAAGAGGGGGCGCAGACGTAGCCGAACATCCTTGCCGCGCCGGCCACCGCGTCAAACACCTTTTTCCATTCAACAACCCTTTCCGGAACAAGGACATAACCTATCCTTTCCCCCGGCAGGGACAGCTTTTTGCTATAGGAATAGCATACAATGGTGTTGTCATAATATTCGGGTATAAAGGGCACGCTGGCCCCGCCGTACACCAGTTCACGGTAGGGTTCGTCGGAAATTATGAATATGGGCTTGTTATAACGGCGGCTTTTTTCGTTAAGCAGTTCGGTAAGCTTTTTTATTGTTTCCTCCGAATATACCGTTCCGGAAGGGTTGTTGGGGGAATTGACTATAACCCCCTTGGTGTTTTCGTTTATTGTCTTTTCAAGACAGTTAAAATTTATCTGGAAATTAACCTCATCGGCGGGGACTACCTTGAACTTCGCTCCCGAAACCCCGGCAAAGCACCGGTATTCCGGGAAAAAGGGGGCAAGGGTGATAAACTCGTCGTTTTCGTTTTCCGTCAATGCGGCAAACACCGACGTCAGAGCGGCGGCGGCACCGCAGGTTATATAAAGGTTTTCGGGGTTTACCCTAAAATCAAACTGTCTTGTAAGGGATGAGGAAATGGCGCTTCTTATTTCATCGCAGCCCGGGGCGGAGGTATAGCCGTGGACGGCAAGGGGGGGCAGCGTTTCAAGTATTTTCGAAAAAGCCTCTTCCACTTCTTTGGGGGAGGGGGTTGAGGGGTTGCCGAGGGAAAAGTCCAGCACGTTTTCCTTCCCCACTTCGGCTATCCTTTTCCTGCCGTATTCAAACAGTTCCCGTATGCTTGACCGCTGACTTCCCAATTTATATGCTTTTTCGTTTATCATNNTTTTCAAACCTCCGGAATTAAAATTAATTCTATTTTACCTTCATTTTTCCCAATGTCAAGGTTTTATTTGTATAAGGGGAAATTATGTTTTTTCGGTCGGTGTTTTTGTATCGCTTATTCAGTAAGAAATGTATTATATAATAATTAAAAATTAGATGGATAGACAACTTTACATTGACAAAAGGGACAAAATTCTGTATAATATAGTCAAATTTTTATGTTGAGGTGTAAATCGTGAAGAAACTGCTGAGTATTGTGCTTTGTATCCTTATGGTTATGACAACTTTACTTGTAAGCTGCGGCAGGGAAGAGCCGGAGGAATCCAAGCAGGAAAGCTCCGTTTCCGCCGACGGCGAATCAAGCGAAGTAACCGGCGAGCCGGACGAATCCTCTGAAGCATCCCAGGAAAATCCCTATATGGACGAAGAAGGCAAATATGTAAAGAAAAACATGCTTGACTTCAATGACGACTGGAGAGATTACGGGGAATTCCGGGTGCTGGTTTATAACAAGAACAAACAGGACACATATTTTTCCGAAGAAATCGAAGCCCCATATGATACCACCGACGCCAAGCTTAAGGACAGCGTTGACACAAGAAACAAGTGGATTGAAGAAACCTACGGTATTAAAATAAAAGCGGTTGCCGTTGACGACGTTACCGAAGCCTTTAACAAGGAACTTCAGGCGGAATTAAATTCCTTTGACGTGGCGATGCCCTTTATGAGTGCCTGCGCCACCCTTGCCAAGGACGGCAAACTCCTTGATTTAAGGGAATTTTCCGACTACATAGACCTTGATGCTCCCTGGTGGGACCAGAACGCAACGAATTCACTTTCCATAAACGACCGGGTGTTTTTCACCACCGGTGATATATCCATAATGCAGAGAATCGTCTCCGGCGGAATCGCTTTCAACCGGGACCTTATGGAAGCCTCTTTCGCGGGGGTGGATATGTACGAGCTGGTGGATACCGGCAAGTGGACCCTTGACAAAATGTACTCCATGTGCAAGGAATTCACCCGTCAGGGGGACGACAATGAAAAAATGGACGAAAACGATATCTGGGGCTGCATGGGCGGCGGTATAGGTTATTATTTTGCCGCAGGCGAAACCCTTACCTCCAAGGATAACATGGATATCCCCAAAATGTATATAGGCACCAATGACAGGTCCTTCACCGTAGCCCAGAAAGTGCTTGAACTCCTTGACGAAAAGGGCACCTGGTATGTTACCGTAAACGAATTCACCGACCAGACCAACAAATGGGCAAAGACGGTGGAAATCTTCGGTACCGACAAAGCCTTATTTATGACTTTCGCCTTCTCGGCAATTAAGAAATTCCGCGCATACCCGGTGAAGTTCGGTATCGTCCCCTACCCCAAGTTCAATGAAGACCAGGACGACTACTTTATAAACTGCGCCGCCAACTATGCTTACGGTATCTGCATTCCCTCCTTCTCCCCGGACCCCGAATTCTGCGCTTATATGATAGAACTGCTGGCTATAGGCGGCAAAAACCATATAACCAACGCTTATTATACCTCGATTCTTAAATCCAAAGATTTGGCGACCGATGATGACGAGAGAATGCTTGACCTGATTTTCAGCAACATAGTCTATGATGTGGCAACTGTTTACGGCTTTTCGGGACTTAATCAGGTATTTGAAAAGACCACCCACTCAAACCTCAAATCCTATCTTGACGAAATAACCCCGAGCGTGGTCAGCGCCATCGACGGGATAGTTGAGGCATATCAGGATTAATTAACAGCAATTAAACCCGCTTTCCCCGCAAAACACTCAACTGTATTGAAAGGATAAAAGTTATGTTTTGTAAAAACTGCGGTGCTAAACTTAATGAGGGCGATGCGTTTTGCATTAATTGCGGCGCAAAGACGGAAACTCCGGCAAAGCCGGAAGATAAGAAAAGCCAGCAGGCGTTTCAGAGCCTGTCCTATTCATCCGAAGCTCAGGGGCCGGAAATCGCACCCGATGCAGCCGAATCCACTCCCATAAATTCATATACGAAATCCAAAAAGAAAACCGGCGTTATCGCAGGTATAATTTCGGGAATCGTGGCGGTCGCCCTGATTGTGGTGGTGCTTGTAGTTGCGTTGGGGGGAGGCATAGGCGCATCCTCGCCGGAAAAAGCGGTTAAGGGATTTTTCGCTGCGTTACAGGATTTGGATTTTGAAGCAATGGTAGATTATTATGCCGGATTTACCCTGACCGATTTAGAGGATGAATTCGATCTTCCGGCAGGCTCTTCAAGAAAAGACATTGCCAAAGCCATGAAAGAAGAGGTGCTTACTGTCAGCGGAGCAAAATACATGATGGAATACCTTAAAACAATCGAGATAAAAGTCGGCAAAGTTTCAGATACATATAATAAAACAGACGAGATGTTTGAGCGTTATCTGGATAATTTTATTGATGATTACGGTTTTGATCCAAGCGATTACAAGATAGAATGTTTTGCTGAGGTTGAATACAGCATTATGGGTTTTACAAAGTCGCTTTTATGCGTTAAAATAGACGGCAAATGGTTTTTAACCGACACGGATTTTTAATAAGACAGATATTCGATAGCTAATACTTAAAAGAACGCAGCCTGACCGGTTAACGGTCAGGCTGTTTGTTTATATTAACAGGGTTCTTACAACAGAGATTCATCGGTGTCGGTAAAGACATAAGAGCAGATAATATCAAGATTCCCGTTTCTTATCCGCAGTTCGTCTATAAATTCCTTTTCCTTTAAAGCGTCCTTCAGTCTTATGCGGTAGTGAAGCCGGTAAAGGGAGCCCATATTGGTGGTGCGCACCTTCAGAAGCTCCGCCGACAGGGCGTATTTTTCGAATATATCGTCAAACACATATGTATAGTCAAGGCTTTCGGGTATGGTTATCTTAAGGTCCCGTTCGGTGGACTTGGCTTCCCCGAAACGGGTGGCGGTAAGAATAAGGGTTAATGCTATAAGTACGATCGCAAAAATAACCGCAAGACCCACAAAGCCGGTGCCGATGGCTATACCCACGGCGGTGGCAACGAATATATAGCCGATTTCCCGTGCCGAACCCTGGGCGGAACGGAACCTTACAAGACTGAAAGCTCCCGCCACCGCAATGCCGGTGCCGATATTGCCGTTGATTATCATTATCAGTAGGGAAACCACCGACGGGATTATGGTGAGGGTCACCACAAAGGACTTGGTGTAGCGGTTTTTGTACATAAAGGCCAAGGATATGCAAAATCCCAGCGCCAGGGCAACCCCCAGGCAGATAAAGTAAATCGCCGGCGTTACCTGTGTTTCGATAATGTTTTTAAAAAGAAATTCAAGCAAGGTTCAGTTCTCCTTTTTTCGGTATTCCGTTTGGTTTTATAAAGCTGTAATAGCCTTCGGACAGCAGCTCTTTGTAGGCGTTGCCGTATTTTGAAAAGGAATCGGGAAAAATTTTACATTCATCGAGGGCATCCGCCAGCCATAATGGCATGGGACCTATGCTTTTAACCTCCATAAGCCGTATTCCCCCGTCAAGCAGATTCCTTCCGTAAATCCCCTTGTCAAGGCGCAAATCCGTTTCCCGGCTGATTACCTGATCGTCAAAGGTCACCCTGACGTTGGGATTGATTTTATCGATATATGAAAACCGGTGGTAGGATATGAACATGGCGGGCTTCAACCCTCCGTAGAAGGTTTTCATATAGTCGATTTCCCTTGTTATCTGGCTTTGACAAGGGGGAGGGAGGTTCTTTTCAAGGTAGTCCACCGCCTCATGATACTTAATGGCGATACGCCGCTTATATACCACCCCCGACACCTTTTTTTTAACCTCCACATAAACCGTGGAATCACTTGTCGGGACCTCATAGGCTCTTAAACGGAGCTTTTCCTTATATGCCGGCTTGTCTATGGACTGCCGTATTATCCGGCTGTTTTCGGTGTCGAAGTAAATGCTAAGCACGTTGGATTCGAAATATTCGTCGGGGATACAGTTGGCCTGTATATAGGGTATAATCATATCATAATGTTCCGAAGACAGGACATACTTTTTTTCCTGTCTTTCGAAGATGTATTTACCCATGCCGAGCACCCCCTTGTTACAGTATATAAACAAAGGGCATACGGAAAACACTTTCTGTATGCCCGCAATATGAAGTATAATCTGTTTTGAACTGTTTGTCAATAAAAATACGCATTTACAGACAATTATCGAGTGCTTTTTGCATCAAAAACGTAAAGATTAAACAATGTCAAAACTTTATTCATCTGACCTTAAAGCTTTTAGAAAAATATCACTTTGACAAATCGATTAGATTAACTCTGATAACGCCCTCGATGCCCTCCACATCCTTGATAACCCCTTTTGTTATCCTGGAATCGGCGTCGATAATGGAAACGGCGAAGTTCCCCTTCGAACGGTTGGACAGGGATTCGATATTCACCTTGTCGCTACCCAAAACCGAGGAAATGGAGCCTAACATATTGGGAATGTTCCTGTGGAGCACCACCATACGGTAGAGGGTGTTCATGGGCTGGCTTATGTCGGGGAAGTTCACCGAATTTTTGATATTACCGAATTCAAGGTAATCCTTAAGCTGTTCCGACGCCATTTTAGCGCAGTTTTCCTCCGATTCGGGGGTGGAGGCCCCCAGGTGGGGAATGCAGACAATACCCTTTACCCCAAGGAGTTTTTCGGAGGGGAAATCGGTGACATAGGCAGCCACCTTGCCGCTTTCAACGGCGGCAACAAGGTCGTCTTCGTTGATAAGGTCTCCCCTGGACAGGTTTATAATCCTGACGCCGTCTTTCATTTTGGAAAGGGTTTCGGCGTTGATCATACCCCTGGTTTCATTGGTGGAGGGAACGTGTAGGGTTATATAGTCGGAAGAAGCAAATACTTCGTCATAGGAATTTGCCTTTATAACCGCCCTTGAAAGCCCCCAGGCGGCGTTGACGGTGATATAGGGGTCACACCCCATAACCTTCATTCCGAGGGCGTAGGCCGAATTCGCCACCATACCGCCTATTGCCCCCAGGCCGATGACGCCTAAGGTTTTCCCCATTATTTCGGGTCCCGTAAAGGCGGACTTTCCCTTTTCCACCAGCTTTTCCACGTCGCCGGAACCCTTTAGGGTTTTCGCCCATTCAATACCCCCGGAAATATCCCTTGAGGCAAGCATAAGGGAAGCAACGGCAAGCTCCTTAACCCCGTTGGCATTGGCGCCGGGGGTGTTGAACACCACGATCCCCTGATCGGCGCATTTTTCAATGGGTATGTTGTTTACCCCCGCACCGGCTCTGGCGATTGCCTTGAGAGCGGAGGGAAATTCAATGTCATGGAGCTTTGCCGACCGGACGAGTATGCCTTCGTAATCGGCAGTTTCCTCCGACAGATTATAATTTTCGCCGAAAACGTCGAGTCCGGCTTTATCGATTTTGTTAAACAGCTTTATATTTGTCATTTAAGAATTTCTCCTTTCAAAGTCCGCCATAAACTCAACCAGCTTCTCGACCCCTTCGACGGGCATGGCGTTGTAAATGGAAGCCCTCATGCCCCCCACGGAACGGTGGCCTTTGAGGTTTACAAAGCCGGCTTTTCCCGCTTCGGAGCAGAACTGCTTATCCAGATCAGGATTTCCCGTTACGAAGCAGACGTTCATAATCGACCTGTGTTCGACTTCGGCGGTGGGCTTGAAAAGTCCGGAGCCGTCAAGGAAGTTATACAGAACAGCCGCCTTCTTTTCGTTTATCTTTTTCATTTCCTCAAGACCGCCCAGCTCCAGTATCCACTTGAACACCAGACCGGCGACATAAATGGAATAGCAGGGGGGAGTGTTGTACATGGAGGTGTTTTCGGCCTGAACCTTCCAGTCGAGCATAACCGGGGTTTCGGGTCTGGCGTTGCCCAATATATCCTCCCGCACTATAACCACCGTAAGACCGGCAGGCCCCATGTTCTTCTGGGCGCCGGCATAGATTACCCCGAACTTTGAAACGTCAACGGGACCGGAAAGAATACCCGAGGACATATCCGCCACCAGGGGAATGTTTCCCGTTTCGGGTATATAATTGAATTTGGTGCCGTATATGGTATTGTTCCAGCAGATATGGACATAGTCGGCGTCGGCGGAGAATTTATCCACATAGGGAACATAGGTGAAATTCTTGTCCTTGGAGGAGGCTAAGACGTTAACCGTACCGTATTTTTCCGCTTCTTTTGCCGCCTTTGAGGAAAACTGACCGGAAACGATATAGTCGGCCTTTCCGGTTTTCATCATATTCAAAGGCACGGCGGAAAACTGGGTGGTTGCCCCGCCCTGTAAAAAGAGCACTTTATAGTTATCGGGTATCGACATAAGGGTTCTTAAATCTTTTTCGGTCTGGGAAATAATAGACTCATAAACGGGAGATCGATGGCTCATCTCCATAACCGACATACCGCTTCCGCCGTAGTTTGTCATTTCCACAGCCGCCTGCTCAAGTACCGGCAGGGGCAGCATCGAAGGACCTGCCGAAAAGTTGTAAACTCTGTTCATACTAAACCTCTTTCTATAAAGTATTATCTAAATATTACAACTTTTTTTATTAACAGTCAATGTATTTTGCAATAAAGATGAAATAATATGTTTAGTTCTTTTTTGTCATATTGACTATTTTAACAAGCTTTGTTGACAAGCGCGGTTGATTTTTTGTATAATTGCTTTAACAAGGGAGGTTTGGTTATGGCACGAAAATTAGGTTTCGGAATTATAGGCTGCGGCATGATTTCGGAATTTCACATAAACGCAATCGGTGAACTTTCCGACAAGGCAAGGCTTGTGGGTATAACCGATACGGTAAGGGACAACGCCGAAAGGTTATCGTCCCGCCACAGCGGCCTTTATATTTTCGATTCGGTGGAGGATATGCTTGCCAGCAGGGATATTCACGCCGTCTGCATATGCGTGCCTTCCGGCTACCATGCGGATATTATATACAAAGCCGCCGCCGCCAAAAAGCATATCATGGTGGAAAAACCCCTTGCCATAACCAAGGAACAGCTTGACGAAATCCAGCGGGTGGTAGGGGAAAACAGAATCACCCTTGCGGTGGTTTCCCAGTTAAGGTTCGCAAAGGATATAAACCGGGCGAAATACGCCATCCAGAGCGGGGAGCTGGGAAAAATCCTCTGCGCCGACATGTATATGAAATACTACCGTTCACAGGAATACTACGATTCCGGGGCATGGCGGGGGACAAAAAGGCTTGACGGGGGCGGCGCTTTGATGAATCAGGGAATCCACGGGGTGGATATATTACAATACCTTGCGGGGGAAATAAAGTCGGTGTTCGCCTTTTCCAAAACCCTTGCAAGGAAAATCGAGGTGGAGGACACCCTCTGCGCCTCCGTTGAATTCGAATCGGGGGCTATCGGGGTGATACAGGCAACCACTTCGGTTTATCCCGGCTATCCAAGACGGATTGAAATAAACGGCGACCGGGGAAGCATTATTATAGAGGAAACCGCCTTAACCAGAATGGATATCGACGGCCATTCCTCCGAGGACCTTACCTTCCGCCCCGCCTTTTCTTCCGGTTCGTCGGCGGCAATGAATATATCCGGGGACTACCACACTTTACAGATTTCCGACTTTATCGACGCGGTAAGGGAAAAGAAGAAACCCGCCGTTGACGTAATCGAAGGCCGCAAGGCGGTGGACGTTATCCTTGCCATATACAAATCCGCCAGGGAGGAAAGACGGGTATTTATCGAGGAATTAAACCCCAAGCCCAACAAGCATTATTGTTAGGGAAAATATTATATAAAGCACAAGGGCGGATATTATCCGCCCATTAATATAGAAGTTGGATTACGATTTATGAAAGGGAAGACGCTAAACCGTTCTGATAGCCTCCCTTGTGCAAAGGGAGGTGGCAGGGCAAAGCCCTGCCGGAGGGATTGTCACCCGCCATAAGGGAGGATTTCATCCGCAGCGACTGCCGTGGATTTCATTTTTCCCTATCCCTTAACTGAAAAAATGAGCCTTTCGGCTCATTTTTTTAATATGCTACGCCTTGAGCGAGCATTGATTCCGCGACTTTGGTAAAGCCGGCGATATTTGCGCCGAACACCAGATCCCCCGCGTGACCGTATTCCGCCGAGGCGTTGTAGGCATTGTGGAAAATATTTTCCATAATTCCCTTTAATTTAGCGTCAACTTCCTCCGCCGACCAGCTTAAACGCATTGAATTCTGGCTCATTTCAAGGCCGGAGGTGGCAACTCCGCCGGCGTTTGCCGCCTTTGCGGGCCCGAACAGTACTCCCGCTTCTCTGAAAATTTCCACCGCCTCGGGGGTGGAGGGCATATTTGCTCCTTCGGCAACGGCAATCACTCCGTTTTTAACAAGGATTTCCGCCGAATTGCCGTCAATTTCGTTCTGTGTGGCACAGGGAAGGGCAACATCGCATTTGATGGTCCAGATGTTGTTGCAGCCTTCGTGATATTCCGAACCGCTGACCCTTTTGGCGTATTCCGAAATTCTCCCCCGTTCGACTTCTTTAATCTGTTTCACCACGTCCAGCTTGATTCCGTCGGGGTCATACACATAGCCGTTGGAATCCGACATGGCAACCACCTTCGCCCCAAGGCTCTGCGCCTTTTCGCAGGCGTATATGGCAACGTTGCCGGAACCTGAAATAACGGTTGTTTTACCCTCCATGGAATCGTTTTTCATACATTTGAGCATTTCCTGGGTGAAGTACAGGAGCCCGTAGCCGGTGGCCTGTTTTCTTACCAAGGAGCCGCCGTAGGTCAGTCCCTTGCCGGTAAGCACGCCGGTAAATTCGTTCCTTAGCCGTTTGTACTGGCCGAACATGAAGCCTATCTCCCTTGCCCCCACTCCGATATCCCCGGCGGGGACGTCGGTGTCGGCGCCGATATGCTTGGCAAGCTCGGTCATAAAGGACTGGCAGAAGCGCATAACCTCGCCGTCGGATTTTCCCTTGGGGTCAAAGTCGCTTCCGCCCTTGCCGCCCCCCATGGGAAGACCGGTGAGGGAGTTTTTGAAAATCTGCTCAAACCCTAAAAATTTAATAACCGAAAGATTCACCGAAGGATGGAAACGGAGTCCCCCCTTGTAGGGACCTATGGCAGAGTTGAACTGCACCCGGAAACCCCGGTTAACCCTGACCTTTCCGCTGTCGTCAACCCAGGACACCCTGAACAGAATTGCTCTTTCGGGCTCCACGATTCTGTCGATAACCCCGGCCTTGACGATGTCGGGGCGTTTTTCCACCACCGGTTCAAGGGTTTCCAGCACTTCGTACACCGCCTGTAAAAATTCAGGCTCATTGGCGTTACGAGCGCGTACGCTGTCATAAACGCTTAATAAATATTCATTGGTCAGCATAACATTATATACTCCTTACGTATAAATTCTGACCGTATTAATATACCACAGCAATCGTCAATTTGCAAGAGCAAATTAAAAAAATTTCATTTATGCAGGGAAAAATTTATATCTATCAGTTAAAAAAACCTCATTTTACCGCATTTTCCCCCGCAAGAACTCCGGTGGAAAAGGCAGTCTGAAGGTTGAATCCGCCGGTATAACAGTCCACGTCCAGTACCTCCCCCGCAAAGAAAAGCCCGCCTGTTATTCTTGATTCCATTGTTGAAGGATTTACTTCCGAAACATTCACCCCGCCGGAGGTGACAATGGCCTCCTCCACCGGACGGGTGCCGGTTACGGTAAGAGGTATTGCCTTTAGCAGGGAAACCAGCTTTGACCGTTCGGCCTTTGTTACGGAATTCACCTTTTTCCGTCCGTCTGTCCCCGAAAGGGAGACCACAACGGGTATCATTGCTTTGGGCAGAAGCTTATCCAAGGAGTTTGAAAAATCCTTGTTTTTATATTCGTTAAAATCCGAAATAATCCTTGCGTCAAGTATTTCCGCCGACAGCGCCGGCTTCATGTCAATATACATTCCGACCGGAAAATGCTTTATATATGCCGACCCCGACAGCACCACGGGACCCGATACCCCGAAATGGGTAAACAGCATTTCCCCCTGTTCGGAAAATAAAAGTTTTTCGTTGTCGTAAAATGAAACGTTTACGTTTTTCAGGGAAAGTCCCGTAAGACTTGCCGTCCAGGTTTCCTTTGTTACAAGGGGAACCAGAGAGGGACGGGGGGGTATAACGGTGTGTCCCAGCGCTGCGGCAAGCTTATACCCGCTTCCGTTTGAACCGGTTGTGGGATAGGACATCCCCCCGGTGGCGATAATAACCGAATAAGCCTCAATATAGCTCTCCCCATGGGGGGAAAAGTACTTAACCCCGCTGACCCTGCCGTTTTGCACGGATATTTCGGCGGCATCCCCCTGAATTATTTTAACGTTGCATTCCTTAAGCTTTTTCAAAAGGGCATTCAGCACATCCGACGACCTGTCGCTTTCGGGGAACACCCTCCGCCCCCTTTCGGTTTTAAGTTTTACCCCCAGTGATTCGAAAAACTCCATAACCTTAACGGGGGGGAAACGGTAGATTGCCTTAATCAGAAACTTGGGATTGGAAATGACGCTTTCCAGAAAGTCCTGTTCGGTGCAGTTGTTTGTAATATTGCACCGTCCCTTTCCGGTTATCAGCAGCTTTTTGCCCGGGGAAGGGTTTTTTTCAAGAATAACAACGCCGCAGTTTTTCCCCGAAGCGGAAATGGCGGCCAGCATACCCGCTGCGCCGCCGCCTATTATTACAATATTTTTATCTGTTTTTGTCGTAGATGGAATATTCGTCCCAGATTCGTTCAAGCTTTTCAAAGTTTTTAAGCACTTCCTTCTTTTTGCGCTGTCCCAATGCCGAAACCAGGGCGTTAATAAGCGCCATGGGGGCAACAAGGGAGTCCACGAAGGAGGAAACCTCGTTTTTGGCGTAAAGCACCTTGTCGGCGATGGGAACGATGGGGGAATTGTCCGAATCGGTGATTGCCACGGTGAAGGCCCCCGAACGGTGGGCGAAGGTCATGGCGTCAACGGTGCGTTTTGAGTACCGCGGGAAGGTTATGCCTATAACCACGTCCCCCTCCCCGATTCTGAACATCTGCTCGAAGATGTCGGACCCGCTCACCGACTGGACAAGGCGGACTTTGTCGAATATCAGGGAAATATAAAAGTACATAAAGTTGGCGAGGGATGTGGAGGACCTGTTTCCCACGATATATACCATCTTGGCGTAAAGAATCATATCCACAATGGATTCGAAGTTTTCCCTGTCGGTGTTGGCAAGGGTTGACCGGAGGTTTTCGATTTCGGCATTCAGTGTGGCGGTAAGCATGTCCTCCCCCATGCGTTCGGAGGCAATGGAAATCCGCTCCACCGATGTCAGCTTGTTTTTAAGCATACTCTTCAATGCGGTCTGAAGGCCGGGATAGCCGTCAAAGCCGATATCCATGGCGAACCTCACCACGGTGGATTCCGACACTCCCACCTCCTTTGCTAAACTGGAGGCGGTCATATAGGATGCGGGGATGTAGTTTTGCAGGATATATGTTCCTATCTTTTTGTGCCCCTTAGAGCATATCGCCACATACTGGCGTATGCGTTCCAAAACGGGCAGTTCATTGCTGTTTTTGGCTTCGGTTTCCTTTTCCATTGAATGCAACCATCCTTTAAGTAATTTGAATGTTTGTTTTATTTTATTTTGCTTATAAGGGACTTGTATTGAATGTAAAGGTCGATGGAATCGGGATGGCCGCAGTATGCGATAGTTCCGGGCTTGTTCATCATTCCCGTGTACTGATAGCACAGCACCTCATCCACATAACAGGATATTGCTTCAAGCTGTTTCTTGACCCTTTCGAAGGCAGCGGGGACAAGGGCGGAATGATAAACCTCCCCTTCGAAGTCGAATATCTCCATGTCCGCCCACAGTTTGGCTCTGCCCGCCTTGTCGTGGGCTTGGCGAAGCCCCTCGAAGTAGCTGCCGGTCTGGTCGGGAGTGGATTTGTGAACCCCCACCTCGTCCTGATAGGCGATAAAGTCCGCATCTATTATTTCAAGCTGTTTTACATATTTTTCGTCGGGCTTGGTTATCTTGGTGCCGTAGGGGGCGATAAGGATTTTCATATCCTTTGAAAACTGTCTCCCGAAGGCGGAATATTTGTTGATGTAATCTATGAATACCTGTGAAAAATGACCGCTAACGCAGGCTTCGTCGGGGTAGTACCAGCCGTAGAAGGATTTGTGGTGCCCGAACAGTGAATAAATCTGTTCCATGGCTTTGAACGCCCGCCCGGTTACCTCCGGGGTGGTCATGTTTTCATAGGTGTGGGTCCAGGGTCCGTAAAAGCCCACCGACATAAAGACCTTAATATCCTGCCGGTCGGCTTCGTCAAGGAGGGCTTCTATGGGGTTTTCGCAGGTGAAGTTTTTGGCAAAGGGGTAAATATCGGTTTTGAAGTAGGCTTCGGCGTAATCCTCATACACAAGGGAGGTGCATAAAAGCACTATGTACTTCATATCAAGGCTTTTGATTTCCCTTACCTTCTCCCGCCACTGTTCTTCGGTAAAGCGGCGGCAGATAGGGTTCCAGTATTTCCCCTCCGGCACGTTGTGGTGGGTGAATTCAAACCAGGTTCCGTTTATCTTTTTGATTTCCATACAGGCCCTGCCTTCCTATATAAATATGGTTAATATTCAATAGCTTTTAGCATCAAGTATCATTATAAACAAACTTTTTAAAAATGCAAGCCATACTTAAAAAACATTTGATTTAATTGCCCTTCGGGTATATAATAAACAAAAAAAGGAGTAAAAATCATGAATATAAAGGAAAGATTTATCGAATACGCTAAAATCCCCACCAATTCCGACGAATCATCCCCCTCGACCCCCTCCACCGAAAAGCAGCTTGCGCTTTCCGAACTGCTTGTAAATCAGTTAAAGGAAGCGGGACTTGAAAAAGTCCGCCACTCCGGTGACGGCTATGTTTACGCAAAGCTGCCCTCCAACAGTAAAAAGACTCTGCCTAAAATCGGCTTTGTCGCCCATGTGGACACTTCGCCGGATATGTCCGACGAACACATTTCACCAAATGTTATCCACTACACCGGCGGGGATATTGTGTTAAATAAGGATTTAGGTATTGTAATGAAGGTTTCTGAATACCCCAATCTTATCAACTATATCAGCGAGGAGCTTATTGTAACCGACGGCACCACCCTGCTGGGGGCCGACGACAAAGCGGGGGTTGCGGAAATAATGGATATGGTTATCCGCCTTAAGGAAAGCGGCGAGGAACACGGGGACGTGTTAATCGGCTTCACCCCCGATGAGGAAATCGGCCGGGGGGCGGACAAATTCGACGTGCCGGGCTTTAATGCCGACTACGCCTACACCGTTGACGGCGGGGAGCTGGGGGAAATCGAATACGAAAACTTCAACGCCGCTTCGGCAGTGATTACGGTAACGGGGAACTCTATTCACCCCGGAACGGCGAAGGACAAAATGATAAACGCCGTTCAGATTGCATATGAACTTAACTCCCTTCTCCCTCCATGGGAAAGACCGGAACACACCGAAAAATACGAGGGCTTTTTCCATCTTACAAATATTGAGGGGAACGTGGAAAGAGCAAGGGTAAAATATATCATCCGTGACCACGATCGGGAAAAATTCGAGGTAAAAAAGGCGAAAATGAAGTCGGCCTGCGACTTTATCAATTCAAAGTATGGCAGAAACCTTGTTGAATGTGTCATAACCGACAGCTACTACAATATGCGGGAAATTATCGAAAAGAATTATTATATAATCGACCGGCTTGTAAAGGCCATGGAGGAGGAAGGGGTAAATCCCAAAATAATTTCCATAAGGGGAGGCACCGACGGCGCAAGGCTGTCCTTTATGGGGCTGCCCTGCCCCAATATCTGTACCGGCGGCGAAAACTTCCACGGAAAATACGAATTCATAACGGTTCAGAGAATGCAGAAGGTTTCGGATATACTGTACAGAATTTGCATTAACGCCGCAAAAATATAAAAAAGCCTTCCCCTTGAG
>DBQR01000005.1:18771-22517 GCA_002305335.1 Clostridiales bacterium UBA1389 | reverse complement strand
TCTTCCTCCGCCTTTTCAGGCAGTTTCTGCCACCGTCTTTTCGGGTAAATGACGTAATATGTTAACAGCGTATAGGGTATTACAAACGCGAAGGCAAAAAACACATCCAAAATTGAATGCTGCTTTGTAAACACCGTTGAGGCGGACACAAGTATTGTATAAACCACCGCAGCGGTTTTCCAGCCCCATTTACCCTTCATACAGTCGGCTTTTATAAGGGCGACGGTTATAAGCGCCGCCACCAGCACATGCATACTGGGGAAGATAACCGCCGGATTATCGACTTCCCAAAGACGGAGAGTCAATCTGGTGAATATGTTGTCGTTCAGCTGCGACAATTCGGGGCGAAGGTTATGCCAGCTGGGATAGAGGGTACAAATTATAAGGCTGCCGAACATCCCCAAATACACCATTGACGACATATGTATAAAATCCTTTTTGGATTTTGCCAGGGTATAGAAGGTGGCTACGGCAATAAAGGCATACCACAGCACGTAGGGTATGATAAAATATTCGCAAAAGGGGATTTTATCGTCAAGGGTTGAATAAATGATATTGCTTGTTTCCGCCGTCTGGGTATGGTTTAAAATACCGTACCAGGTCCATTCCAGCAGCCAGGCTAAAAGCAGAAGGCTATGGGGGCGGGCTTTGAAAAAGGCCGTCAATTTCTTAAAACCGTTTGATATTGTCATAAAATAATATACCGCCGTGTTTATTTCTGTTGGCGACTATTATACCATTGAAATCGGTATTTTTCAACTGTTTTTTTGTATGGTAAATATAAGATAATTATCAACGGTTTTTTTAGTTTCGCGCATATGCAAAAGCAGAGCTTGTTATGTAATAAAGCCTTCCGACTTCCGGGGAAGGTGTCAGCCGAAGGCTGACGGATGAGGGGTAGCGCCGCACATACGGAAGTGCAGTTAAACGAAATTTTCGGCTACGGTGTTAGGTAACAATCCCTCCGGCTCGGTTACACCACGCCACCTCCCTTTGCACAAGGGAGGCTGCTTATAACAGCATAAATAACAAAGGGGCAAGCCGAAGCTTACCCCCGTTTTTGTTTTTGTCTTACTTAACCCTTATCCTTCCATACTTGCGCAGACGCCGATAAATACCGGAAGGTTTGTGGTGTTGTCAATTATGGCATATACAAAGGGGCGGTCGAAAATATAGATTTCGGGCTTTACACCGCCGCCGCTATCCATTGCCACAATGGTGGCGGCGGAGGCTTTCGTCCCCTCCCTGGTTACGGATATGGCAGCATCCTGCTTAACAAAGTCTATGAAAATGCCGCCGGGTTCGCCGAGTCTTGAAAAATCGGCTAAAACCGGATCAAAGGCAATCCCCATGCCCAGCTTTTCAAGGGATTTATTAAGGGAAAGAGAGGATTTGATTTCAAATTCAGGCATATAAGTGTAGGCGTAACGTTCCTTAGCGCCTTTAACCGCCTTTACAAAGTCTTTTCCGTCAATAGAATTAAGGAAATCGTAAACGTCCTCTCCCTCCTTAGGGAGGATTGCCGCAAAGGAATAGTTACAGTCCTTATAGGGCATAAGCACACCCTGCCCTCCCTTAAGGCTAAACGTGCGAAGACAGCGGGAATATAAGAATTGTGTTACTTTTGAGGTGGTGCCGTTGTAATTTGTAAAGTCCCTGTCTTCAATAACAAGCTGAACGGAATCCTTCTGCCATTCCGCCTCAAAGGCGATGGCGTTTATAAGAAACATGATATGCTCGGGTGTTATTACCTTAAGCATATCCTTAATCATTTCGTTGGTATTGTCCTCAATCCATTTGTTGATTGAATTTATGGTTTCGGGATTATCAAAGTCGGCATAGAAAGCACCGGCGTTGTAATAGGCGGCGTTTTTATTAAGAAAATCCTTATAAACTTCTATCCTGCCTTCCCTGATCCAGAGGGAGTTGGCGATTTTTAGATGATCGCTTTCCAAAACATCGGCATACGATGCTAAAAATTCATTGAGTTTATCAACGGATTTGCCTCCGGCAAGTACTTTTTCCATAGCCTTCAGGGTATCCTTAGCCGCGCCGTTGGCGGTCATGGCAAGGGCCAAATGGGCCGAAACAGGAGAAAATACAAGGTTTTCACCCTTTTGAGCAACAGCTTTTGTAAGCTTAAGGTAAAGCTCCGCGGTGGATTCCAAAAGCTTATTATCAAGGTTGTACTCAAAATCCTCCCCTTGTATCCCTGCCATAAGGTCGGCTATCCCCGTCATGGGAAGAGGGGTGGTTTTAACGGTTTCTTTACTTTCGTTATTGGGATTGCCTTCGCCGGGAAGCAGGCTCGTAACCACCGTCAGCGCCAGCACGACGCAAAGACACAGCGCCGAAAGGGCGACGGCTTTTTTCCTTAAATTAATNNNTTGAAACCTCCTTTGTGTATTCACCCTTTAGTCGGTGATCTTTGCGACTTCACTCGGCGAATAGCCGTAATTTTTTTCAAGAATCTGCTTTACCGAAACTTTACCCCGGTAAAGGCAGTTTTCAATATATTTTTTGCTTTTCCCCATAACCGTAGCCGCTTCGGCTATGGTCATATTTTCAAAATACACCAAATGAAGGACAAGCCGGTAATTCTGGTTGATTTCCTTCAAGGCATTTTTCAGCATTTGTTTTTCGCTGTCTTTTATAACCGCTTCCTCCGGTGAGGGGGAATTGTCAATGATTCCGGGATTCAGTTCCTCCTGCTTTCCGAATCTTCCCCTTTTCCTTACTATTTCCACCGCCTTATGCCTGCCTATTGAAAAAAGGTAGCTTTTCAGTGACGAACGGAAGGAAAACCGGTGCTTGTTTACCAGAAGTGCCGCAAAAGCGTCTATAGCCGAATCCTCGGCGTCCTCGTAGTTTTTGGTTATCCCGTAAAGGAAATATATCAGACTGTCGTGGTAAAGACGGATAATTTCATCAAAAGCCTGCTTATCCCCTTCCAGGTAGCGGCGGTATAATTCTTCCCCTGTCATATAATCCCTCCTTTTACTTAGTCGCAAAAAAGCATAAAAACACTCAGCAAAAAATCCGGCATATGCCGGATTTTATATGTATTTAATTTAATGGTTTTTTGAATAGTTCCAGGCGCTTAAGCAGGATTCCTCGATGCCTCTTTTTGCCTTAAAGCCGATTTCCCGTTCGGCCCTGCCGCAGTCGGCAAAACAGGCGGCTATATCTCCGGGGCGTCTGCCGGTTATCACATAAGGTACTTTGACATTGTTTACCCTTTCAAAGGTGTTAATAATCTCAAGCACCGAATTGCCCTTGCCGGTGCCTAAATTGTAGATATAAACCCCCGGCTTGTTTGTGTTTTTCAGAGCAAGGATATGCCCGTCGGCAAGGTCGCAGACATGGATATAATCCCGCACTCCGGTGCCGTCGGGGGTGGGGTAGTCGTTGCCGTAAACGTTAAGTGTCCTTTCTCCCTTTGCCGCCTTAATCACCAGGGGAAGGAGGTTGTTGGGGATTCCGTTGGGGTCTTCCCCGATAAGTCCCGAAGGATGGGCGCCTATGGGGTTGAAGTAGCGAAGCAGGGTTACCGAAAAATCCTTATTGGCAAACTGAAAGTCCGTAAGTATTCTTTCGATCATTAATTTCGTCGCCCCGTAGGGGTTGGTGGCCGAAAGGGGGAAATCCTCGGTAATGGGGAGCTTATGGGGGTCGCCGTAAACCGTGGCGGAGGAGGAGAATATAAAGTTATGACAGCCGTATTCCTTCATGCATTCCAGCAGGGA
>DBQR01000005.1:0-18763 GCA_002305335.1 Clostridiales bacterium UBA1389 | reverse complement strand
TTTAAACCGGCGAAATGAATCACGGCGTCGATTTTATGGGCTTTGAAAATTTCCTCCAGCTTAGGCTTGTTGGAAACGTCGATTTCGTAAAATTCCGGCCTTTTTCCCGTAATTTTTTCAATAATGTCGATAACGCTTTTTTTTGAATTCGACAGGTTGTCGGCGATAACCACTTCGTCGCCCCTGCCGATAAGTTCGATGGCGGTATGGGAGCCGATATATCCGGTGCCGCCGGTGACAAGAATTTTCATGCTTTCCCGTTCCTTTCATAAAGTTTTGCAACATTATACGGCAATAATGATAGCACACTTAAAACCGTATTTCAATAGTGATTTTTGTTATTTTTTTCCGCTTGTTGTTCATATATTTTACATGTAGGACAAGGAGGGGATAAACATATACACAAATGATGACAGGGCGGTGCGTATTGCCGTCTTTATGCTTGAAAACAACTCCACCGTGAGGAAAGCGGCGTCGGTGTTCGGGGTGTCGAAGTCCACCGTACATAAGGATATAACCTCAAGGCTCAAGTCCCTTGACAAACCGCTGTACCGGCAGATCGAAAAATTGATGGAAATAAACAAAAAAGAACGCCACATCCGGGGAGGGCTTGCCACCCGGCTTAAATATATACGGGAAAAAGAAAAAGATTGACAAATACGGCAAAATACTGTAATATAAGGGGTAAGCGAAAGGCAGACAGATAACGGAGGTATAAAAATGGCAAAGCGAATTCTTGTAATCGGTTCGGCAAACATTGATTTCGTGCTTACCACTTCGTCCATACCCGCCGCAGGAGAAACTCTGGTCACCGACGGGACATATAACTTTATTCCCGGCGGCAAAGGGGCAAACGCCGCAATAACCGCCGCCAGACTGGGCGGGGAGGTTATTTTCTGCACCCGCATCGGCGACGATGCCTACGGCGACCGCCTTGCAAGAATTTATGCCGAAAACGGAATAGACCGCCGCTTTGTAAAGGTTGACCCCATGGAACAGACCGGGCTTGCGGTGGTGATGGTGGAACCCAACGGCACAAACCGCATTATCGTTTATCCCGGTTCAAACAAGAACATAGGGGAATCCGACATCGAAGCCTCCTTTCTGACATATCCCGACATTGTGCTTACCAACCTTGAAATCTCGGCCCTTTCGGTGGAATATCTTTCCCGCCTTGCCTTCCGGAACAATCTGCCGCTGGTGCTTGACTGCGGGGGAGTTACCTCGGATTTTTCTCTTAAAAACATAAAGAAAGTCGAAATCCTTTCCCCCAACGAAAACGAGGCGGAATACCTGACCGGCATCCGTCCCGACTCTCTGGACAACTGCCTCAAGGCCTGCATAAAGCTCTGTAACATGACCGACATTAAATATGTGGTCTTGAAGCTTAGCACAAGGGGGTCCTATATATACGACGGCAAATACTGCGACATCTGCGGTCCCTATGAGGTCACCGCCGTTGACACTACCGCCGCCGGCGACGCCTTTACCGCCGCCCTTGCCCTTGAATACATAAGAAACGGTAATGACATTCATTCCGCCTGCCGATACGCCAACGCCGCCGGCGCTTTAACCGTAACAAAGCGGGGAGCGTTAAACTCCCTCCCCTCGGAAGAGGAAGTAAAAAAATTCATGGCGGAAAACAAGCAGATATAGATTTTTTAAAAGTGAATATAACAAATCAGGCATTCATTAATAAAATGCCTGATTTTGTTTTTAATGGGAACATAAGGGGGATATAAAAAGCCTTCCGAGTTCCGGGGAAGGTGTCAGCCGAAGGCTGACGGATGAGGGGTAGTGCCGCACATACGAAAGTGCAGAAGATACGATTTAATATTTACCTTCAAGGAAGATGAATATTTCGGGGTCCCCAAAAACAAAAATTTTTTGTGGGTGTTAATGAAACCCTCCCATTCGGTCGGATAAAATCCGCCGGCAATTGCCGGCGGGATACCCGCCGATGAGATTACCCTACCGTCATTGTCTGATTCTGCAGCGGTTGAAGTCCGAAATAATCCAGCATACCCCGATAAATACCGTAGGCGAACTGGTACTGGTCGTTCAACAGCTTTTCGGCGTCCTGTGCGTTGGAGATATACCCCAGCTCAATCAGCACCGCCGGCATATTGGTCGCCCGCAGCACATACAAAGACGGGCGGGTGAAAATGCCGTTCCGCTTTGTCCCCACGGCGGCGACGATTCCGTCAAGAATACTTTCGGCAAGCCAGTTTGCCTGGGTCCCGAACCGGTAGATATACATTTCGGTGCCGTTTATGGCGGGATTGGTGCTTAAATTGGAATGTATGCTTATAAAATAGTCGGCAGGCCAGCGGTTGGCCATCTCCACCCTTGAAGCAAGGCTGGAGGAGTTGTCGGTACCCAAAACCGTTTCCGCCGTCGGTCTTGAAAGACGGGCTTCAAACCGGTTGTCGTTATCAAGGATTTCCTTTAAGTAAAGCCCCACCTGAAAATTTATGTCCCCTTCGTAAATGCTGCCGAATACCGCACCGGCGTTGGGGCTCCCCGCCGGGTTATGCCCCTGGTCAATGAAAATTTTTATAGGCATTCTATCACCTTCGTTAATTGATTTATCGTTAGTATTATATGTAACAAAGGCGTTTTTGCCAAAGCAAAACCCCCGCTTTACACGGGGGCTTGTTTTATTTTGTGTTGTTCCAGCTTTGTTCTATGGCATTTCGTGCGATTTTAACCCATTCGGTAAACCTTTCGGGACAGTTCCTTACCGTATGGGTGTCCCGTAAGATAAGCTCAAGACGGCAGCCGTTGGCTTTTTTGATTCCCTCGTTAAGCTCCTTTTCAACGGCCTCCGTATCCATTTTTTCATGGGCAAGGTAAGCGGGCTGGGGCTTCCATGTCATAAGGTATTTATCCCCTAACACCGGCGCAAATTCGGCGATATCCGCCCAGGGGCAGACGGCAACCCGCCGTAGGTTCTTTATTTTCAGCACATTGTGCAGCTTCTTGCCTAAATTGTCGCAGCAGCCGTAGCCGTTCAGACCGAACAGCTCCAGCACCTTCCGTTCGTACTGCAGCACAAATTCCTCATGCATTTCCGGGGACACCGAATCGAACTCCTGGGCTTCCGCAGCCCCCCAGACGTTTTTCAGCTTTACATGGTTCGGGTCGAAATCCTCCCCCGGCAGTTCGTCGGTATAACCGATTCCGCCGGTATAATGGAAGGTATCGTTGTTGTTGAGGGAAACCAGACCCTGCTCTTCCATCTGCCTGAACATGCCGATAACCCCTTCGGCGAAAAAGCCTATGGTCTCATGTACCATGTCAGGTTCAAGTATCAGGTCCATGTACATATTTTCAAGCCCCCGGAAGTCGCAGTACCAGTGGGCAAGATGGAAGTTGTAATAGCAGTTCCCCACCAGATCAAGGTCAAGTATGTTTCCCAAAAGGTTCTGCATATACTCCCAGCGGAGCTTGGTGGAATGGTCGTCGTATTCCACTCTGGGCATTTTAAGCATCTTCCAGTCGGCAGGCTTTTCGATTATGGGTACATGATGCCAGGACCCCCCCTGACTTTCTCTGGGGACCACCTTGGGGGCAACCCCCCACCAGGAGTTGTGCCACACCTTTTCGATATGCAGCGTCCTTTCGATGGGGACGTCGTCGGGTATGTACCTGTCCCGGATTATCCTCTGCCGGAGTGTCCATTCGATATGCCTTGCATACCAGTCGCTGCATTCCAATGCCGAATCCGGCAGCAGCTCTCCCCAGGACCCGTCGGGGTGGACAAACACCGCCGGGCGTTCCCCTTTAAGGGAATTATGCCTGTACCAGAATTTTCGCTTTTCCCCGTTTATTTCGTTATCGGCGATACGCCTTACTTCCTTTGCCAAAGATACAAGAATTGCTTCTTCCTGTTTTGAAAACATACCGAAACTCCCCTTATATTCAGGATGAAACCATTATACTATCATATTGCATAAAAGTAAAGGTATATTTATTTGTTTTTGTGTCTTTATGCCATAAAAGCGGGGACAAAAATTGAATTAAGTATGTCAAAAAACTTCATTTATCGGGGTAAACGAGGCGTATTTACTGCCTATAAGGAAGGAATATGAGTAGCGTCTTTCAAAAAAGCGATATAAATGAACAAATAATAACGAGTTTTAACAGAATGTTCATTGACTTATGCAATCAGTAATTATATAATGTAATGAAAATTATGGAACGTAATCTTCCGACTAATTTTCATAATTTCATAAATAATAATTAAAAAATTATACAAGGAGAAAGAAATGAAATACGAAGCTACATTAAGACGGCTTATGAGCGAAGAAAGCTTTAACCGGCTTGCCGCCCTCGGAAACGAAAAAGTAAACGAGTTTGTGGGCTTTTTTGCCGAACACTGCCAGCCCGATTCCATATATGTCTGCACCGACAGCGAAGCGGATATGCAGTATGTCAGGGAAATGGCTCTGAAACTCGGTGAAGAACACCCCCTTAAGAACTCAAAACAGACCATCCACTGGGACAGCTATGAGGACCAGGGACGGGACAAGAACGCCACCAAGTACATGGTTTACAAGGAAAACTTTGAAAAAATGAAAAGCCTTAACTCGGTGGAATACGAAGACGGCCTGAACGAAATCCTCGGCATTGCCAAGGGAATTATGAAGGGCAAACAGGCGGTTGTGCTTTTCTTCTCGGAAGGCCCCACCGAATCCCCCTTCACCATCCCCTGCGTTCAGTTTACCGACAGCTGGTATGTAGCCCACTCCGAATATATCCTCTACCGTTCGGCTTACAGCCACTTCCTTAAGATGAAGGATGAAGAAAAGGGAGATTTCTTCCGCTTTATCCATTCCGCCGGCGAACTCGACGAAAACGGCAATTCCGTAAATCTTACCAAGAGAAGAGTATATATCGACACCCAGAACAATATCGTTTACTCCATGAACAACCAGTATGCCGGCAACTCGGTGGGACTTAAAAAGCACTCCATGCGTCTTGCCATCAACAAGTCCGGTCACGAAGGCTGGCTCTGCGAGCATATGTTCATAATGGCCGCCGTAAACGAGGATAAGAACAGAAAGACCTACTTCTGCGGCGCTTACCCCTCCGCCTGCGGCAAGACCTCAACTGCCATGATACCCGGCGAACAGATCGTAGGTGACGACATTGCCTACTTCCGCAGCATTGACGGCGAATTCAGGGCGGTCAACGTGGAAAACGGTATGTTCGGCATTATTAAGGACGTAAACGCCAAGGACGACCCGGTTATCTTCGAAAACCTTATGAAGAACCAGGAAGTTATCTTCTCCAACGTGCTTAAGGGTCCCGACNNNNCACAACCGACGCCAAGGGCAACAAGGTTCCCCTTGCCCACGGCAATGCCCGCTACACCATGCGTCTTGACTACCTTGCCAACATGGACAAGGAAGGCTTTGAAGCCAAACAGGGCGTGAAGGTTGAAGGCATACTCTATGGCGGCCGGGACAGCGACACCACCGTTCCCGTTGAGGAATCCCCCAACTGGAAGGACGGCATTCTGTTAAAGGCCTGCACCCTGGAATCCGAAACCACCTCCGCCACCATAGGCGCGGAAGGCGTTCGCACCCCCTCCCCCATGGCAAACCTTGACTTCGTTTCCTATCCTTTGGGACAGTACACCATAAACAACATCAAGTTCGGTGAATCGGTTGACAATCCTCCGAAGATTTTCTCCAACAACTACTTCATGAGGGATAAAAACGGTCACTTCATAACCAGCAAGCTTGCCAAGAAGATCTGGCTCCACTGGGCGGAAGGCCGTATCCACGGCGAATATGACGCCTATGACACCCCCACCGGCAAGATTCCCCACTATGCGGACCTGAAGGCACTCTTTAAGAAATATCTCGACGAGGACTTTTCCGAAGAGATTTACACCTATCTGTTCACCTTCCGCTGCACCAAGTGGATTGAAAAGCTGGAACGCACCAAAGCCTTCTATGCCAAGATGGACCCCAACACCCCCAAGGAAATCTTTGAATACTGGGATGCAGCTATTGCGAAAATCGAAGCCGCCAAAGCCAAATTCGGCGACGAGATAAAACCAGGCGAATACAAAGCATAACTATTGTTATAAATACAACCCGAACGCTTTTGTTCGGGTTGTTCTTTTATCACGCACGGTTTTATTTGTAAAATCAATCGTCAACCCCGTGGGGGGAGATATCATCTGCCTGTAATTTAAGGATTATATATTACTTTATATTGAGGTTGAGGGTGGGTTAAAACTAAAACCTTCCGACTTCCGGGGAAGGTGCCAGCCGAAGACTGACGGATAAGGGGCAGTGCCTAACATACGGATGAGCAGGGTAACACAATCATGGCATACGCTATTAAGTAACAATCCCTCCGGCTCGGTTGCACCTCACCGCTTCCCTTTGCACAGGGGAGGCTTATTTGCGATGCCGGCATTAAAAAATAAACCGTCATCTTACTCCGAAAAAACCGGCGGATGATATCCGACCCTGCCGCCGTTGTAACGACCGACATCAGCTTTCCTGATTATTATCCGCCCTTACTTATTTAAAAACACTCTTAAAAAATCCTTGACAACTTTTCATCCTTGTGCTACAATATGCAGGCTACAAAACGCAGGCGTAGTTCAGTGGCAGAACATCAGCTTCCCAAGCTGAATATGCGGGTTCGATTCCCGTCGCCTGCTCCATAACAACCGCAAAACCACAAGGCGTGGTTTTTTTGTTTTAATTACCAATATAAAACTCTTGACAGATAATCAATAAAACAAAATTTGCATCTATATTAAAATGAAACGGGGGTTAGTATGAAATTCAAAGCGGTATTTTTCGACAGGGACGGCACACTCACCTGCAACAATCCCGTAAAGACGGCCTGGCGGGACGAAACAGTTTCCAATTGGAGCGGCAAACCCTTTGAGCTGCCTTATGAAAAGATGATGAATCTGTTTATTCAGGCCTCCGAAGGCAGGCAGCCCTGGTATAAGACGATAGACGACGAGAGGGAATTCATGAAGCGGTATTACCGCTATATGCTTATAGGTGAAGGGGTTGAAGAATACCTTGATAACCGTGCCGAATTTCTCTTTTCAAACATCTGGTGCAACGGGGACAAAATACTCTACCCCGAAACCGTCGAAGTACTGGAATATTTCAAAAGCCGCGGCTATAGGATGGGGGTTATAAGCGACACCTCCCCATCCCTGGAATACACCTTACATCAGCTTGGTATTGCGGAATATTTCACCTCCTTTACCGCATCCTCCCTTGTGGGGGCGGAGAAACCCAGCCCCATAATATACAACGCCGCCTTAAATGCGCAAAACGTAAAAGCAACCGAAAGCCTTTACGTTGACGACTATAAACCGGAAGCCGACGGGGCAAGGGATCTGGGCTTTACCGCTTTTCTCCTTGACCGCAGCGGACAGGATAAAGGGGAATGGACAATACATAACCTGAAGGAAATGATTTATTTTGCGGAATCGTTATAGGTAAAAACGCCTTATACTCTGTCAATGCAATAACCCTTCGTGACACTAATGGCTTTGAAAAAACCTTTAAGGTGCTGTGCGTAAACAGAAGAATTACACCTGAAGACAAAACAACAAAATTTAAGCCGGGGTTTTCCCCGGCTTTTTAAATTTAATTAGTCATTCCTGTTTGACCTTTCGCGTGAAAAATTTTACACCCTCCACAATGGGGATTATAAGCAGCGCAAGGGCAAGGGCGATTAAATATTCCGTAATGCTTATTGAGGTAAAGCCGAAGGCGTCCCTCAGGAAGGGAATATATATAACCGCCGCGGTAAGGAAGAAAGATACAAGCATTGAGCCTAACAGGTAAAGGTTTTGGCTTTTTATCGAAAAAATCGACTCGCGGTGGGAACGCATATTGTAGGAATGGAAGATTTCCGCCATCGACATGGTTAAAAATGCCATGGTCATTCCGTCGTTAGAGTTTATAATCCGCCAGCTGCCGTTTTCAATCCGTTCGCCTATAAAGAAGGCCGCAAGGGTAAGCAGGGCAACCACAACCCCCTGGTAGAACACATTGAACCCCACTCCGCCGGAGAAAATCCCCTCCTTGCTGCTTCTTGGCTTCCGCTTCATTATATCCTCCTCCCCCTTTTCCATTCCCAAGGCAAGGGCGGGGAGGGAATCGGTGATAAGGTTAATAAACAGAATATGGGCGGGTTTAAGGATGGTGAAGCCTAAAATGGTGGCGATGAATATGCTTATAACCTCCGAAAGGTTGGAGGAAAGGAGAAACTGGATTGACCGGCGGATATTGTCGTATATCCTCCGCCCCTCCTCCACCGCCGAAACAATGGTGGCGAAGTTGTCGTCGGCAAGAATCATGTCCGCCACGTTTTTGGTGACGTCGGTGCCGGTTATCCCCATGCCAATGCCGATATCCGCATTTTTTATTGATGGGGCGTCGTTCACCCCGTCCCCGGTCATGGCGGTGATATACCCCCGTCTTTGCCAGGCGGTTACGATTCTTGTCTTGTGTTCGGGCTTGACCCGGGCGTAAACCCCGTAGTTTTCAACGGTGTTAAAAAAATCCTCGTCGCTTATTCCGTCAAGCATTGCACCGGTCAGGGCCTGGGACGAATTTGTAATTATCCCCAACTGAAGGGCTATGGCGATTGCCGTATCTATATGGTCGCCGGTTATCATTATGGGGCGGATTCCCGCATTCCGGCACTGGTTTATGGCGGCGGGAACCTCCTCCCGCACCGGGTCGATCATACCCGCAAGGCCCAAAAAGACTAAATCGCTTTCATCCTCCGGGGCGAGGTTTTCCGGCTTGCTTTCCCAATTTCTGAATCCTGCGGCAAGCACCCGCAGAGCCTTCCCCGCCAAGCGCTTGTTTTCGCTTATAAAAAAACCACGCTTTTCTTCGGTCATGGGGAGTATTTTCCCCTTTTCAAGGTAAGCCGAACATTTACTGATCACCACATCGGGGGCGCCGGTGGTATGCTGGATAAATCCCCCCTCCGGTTTCTGATGGAGGGTGGTCATAAGCTTCCGTTCCGAATCAAAGGGAATTTCCCCCACCCGGGGATATTTTTTTGATAGCTCGTTTTTGGGAAGGCCGACTTTATTTGCGAAATTAACCACCGCCGCCTGGGTGGGGTCCCCTTCCGCCTGACCTTCCTCATTGAGTTCGGCGTCTGTACATAATGCCAAGGATGTGGCAAGCAGCATCCGGTCGTCGCCGGAATATTCCACCACCGTCATCTTGTTCTGTGTCAGGGTGCCGGTCTTGTCGGAACAGATTATCTGGGTGCAGCCAAGGGTTTCTACGGCGGTAAGCTTCCGGATTATGGCGTTTCGCTTTGACATTTTGGTGACGCCTATGGAAAGGACTATGGTTACCACCGCCACCAGCCCTTCGGGTATAGCCGCCACCGCAAGGCTTACCGCCAGCATAAAGGAATCAAGCAGGGTGTCCCCTATGCTTACTCCCGGTACGGGGGATATATAGTAACGCAGTATGCTGACCCCGAACATCACCACGCATATGCCGAGCACCAGAAAGGTTAAAATTTTACTTAACTGGGAAAGATTTTTTTGAAGCGGGGTTTCCCCTTCAACGGCGGTGGTGATGGCGTCGGCTATCTTGCCCATTTCGGTGTTCATGCCGGTGGCGGTTACCACCATGGTCCCCCGGCCGTAAACCGCAAGGCTCCCCATGTAAACCATGTTTGTCCGGTCACCAAGAGGGATATCCCCCTCCTTGGCGTCAAGGGTGTCCGAGGTTTTTTCCGCCGGCACCGATTCGCCGGTCAAAGCGGCCTCCTCCACCTTTAAGCTGGCGCAGGAGATAATCCGTCCGTCGGCGGGGATGGCGTTACCCGCTTCAAGGACAACGATATCCCCCACTACGAGTTCTTCGCTTTTTATCTGAAGGATATGCCCGTCCCTTATTACCTTTGAGGTGGCCGCCGCCATTTCCTTCAATGCCTCTATGGCTGCCTCCGCCTTGCTTTCCTGAATCACCCCGAGAGTGGTGTTAAGCACCACCACGAAAAGGATAATAAACACGTCGGACAAGGATTCCCCCGAAAGGATTGCGGTAATCCCCGACACCACCGCCGCCGCGATAAGCACCAGCACCATGGGGTCGGAAATCTGGGATAAAATCCGTTTTATCAGGGTTGTCTTTTTCCCCTCTTGGATTTGGTTCCTGCCGTACTTTGAAAGCCGTAGTCCCGCTTCGGCGGAAGTCAGTCCGTTTTCGGCGCTTTCCACTTCCTTCAGCACTTCAGCCTTCGACAAAAAATAATGTTTCAAGCCTTTTTCTCCTTCCGAAAAGTTGGATTCGCTACATCTTATATATCAAAAAAAGACCCTGCGCGCTAACCGCGCATAAGTCTTGTTCATCTCCCCTTTGATAAGGCGTTGTGTTCCGTGCCAGGCAGAAATATCCTGCCATGATGTTGACACGAAACCCGCATTAATGCGGGAACTACTCCCCTATGCGTAGAAGATTTTAGCATATATACATTAATATGTCAACTGTTTATAGAAAAATTGCATAGGTTTTCAGGAAAGTTGAGTTGCGATTGAAATAACGTTGAACATAAGATTAGCCGCAAGATAAAAAGAAATCAAAACACCCGTCCGGGAATTCCAAACGGGTGTTGTTTTATAGTTTGACAAATTGACTACCTTTTCGGTTTAACCATTATATTTCCCACCGAATATACTTTTCCGCTTGATGTTCGGGCATACAGCATAATCTGGCATTCGCTGTCAAAGGCATTCCGGGGGATTTTGAATTCGCAGGCCAGACCGGCATATCGGTAACCTTCCACCGTCTGGGTGCGGGTGTCCGAATCGGAAATAACAACCCTTTCATAATCCCTAAGGGCGCCGCCCAGAAGTTCAGACCCGTCTAACCAAAGCCAGCCGCAGTTGCCGTTATATCTGAGCTTTCCCCATTTTTCCCCATTGCCGTCAATAAAATAATCGGTTATGGTAAGCACCGTGCCGGGATAAATAAAGTCCAGCGTTTCCCCGTCCACCGGTTCCGACCGAAACCGCAGCGTGGCATCTTCCCGGGTTTTGTATTTTTCGATACCGTAGTACAGCGGGGTTACGGAATAATAAAATTCCTTTATATTTTCGTCGCAGGCGAAAACCCCGTTTACCGCCACATTGTCCCCGTCGACTTCGGTATTAACCGAACGGTAGGGGGAATCTCCCTTTCCGTTTTCGTTGTCAAGGGGAACCACACTATAGGGGGTATAGGGAGTACCGTTGCGGTAGTCGGTGTTGCGGTATATATAGAAACCGTCCTCCAGATACCACTGTGTAAACTCCTCAAGGGTATAAAGCTCCCCTCTGCCGTAGCGGGTGAGCTTGGTAAGGGGGGGCGTCTGTTCCATAATTTCAAGCCAGACTATATTTCCCTTATCGTCCTCGATAACCCCCGTCACCAGCACCGCATGGGCTTTTAAGCCGGTTTTTATAAGGGCGTCCCCCACCTGGATGGTGTTAAGCTTTTTCCCCATGTAATCCCCGAACTGAACCAGCACGGCGGTGTACATCCGCACGTTGGTGTTCCAGGCATAACAGACGAAAGCGGTGCAGTCAAGGGAATAATAGGCGGAAATTTCCTCATATTCCGATTTGCCGGTATAAAACAGGCTGTCAGCCTTTTTGCTTTGGTTGTAGAATTCCTCCACGGTGGCGTCAAAGCCTATGAATTTTCCCGAATACACGGGCTGACCGTAGGGAATTCCCCTGATTTCTACACCTTTTTTAAATGCATAGTCACCGTTGAAACCCGTCATATCCTCAAGGGGAACCCATCTCATATCATATATCTGCCTTGCCCGGCGGACAATATTCTTAATCCCCTCGGAATAATACCTGCCGGGGATGTGATATACGTATTCGTCCTTTTTGACGGTAAATTCCGCATTTATATCGCTGCCCTGACCGGAGCTGTCCGTATCGGAAAAATCGTCTTCGTTGCTGCTTTCTTCAAGACTGCTCTTTTCCGTTTCGCTGACTCCGTCCTGGGAAAAATTTTCCGTTTTACTGTTTTCGCTGCTCTTTGCAAGACTACTGTTATCGTAATTTCCGGTTTCGATGGGAATTTTACAGCCTGCGGCGGATATTATTACAGATATTATAATCAATGCACAAAGAAATTTATAAAGTTTTGCTGGTAGTTGCTGCATTACGGATCTCCATATATAATTTCTTGTGTAGTTTAGCAAAGATTATTCATTATGTCAACCCTGAATCTCCGCCCAGAAATGTTAAATATTTGTATATTCATAAAAACAACGGCTGAATCTGTTTTTTGTTTACAGCCTCCGTCAATGCGTCGTAAACTCTTGTAAAGTCGCAGACAAGGGAAGTGGGCTTTTTATAGGGGTCGTCCTGCTTCATGGGAACGAAAAACACGTTTTTCTTGTCGTTGCAAAGGCCGATGTTTTTTAAATTCCCCCCCAAAGCGTCGTTGGTGGCAAGGGCAAGGAGTACGGGGCGGTTGTTCCTCAGCTGGGCTTTCACCGCCATGATGACGGCAGTGTCGGTTATGCCGTTGGCGATTTTGGCAAGGGTGTTCCCGGTGCAGGGGCACACCGCCACGCAGGCGATATCCCCCCGGGTTATTGCCTCCTCCGCTTGTGGAATGGTTTTTATAACCTCCCGTCCGCAAAGCTCCGTTACCACCTTTTCAAGGTCTTCGCTGGTGCCGAAGCGGGTGGAGGCGGTGCTGACTATGGGGGAAAAAACGGGTATAACCTCATATCCTTTGCAGATAAACTCCTCTAAAACCGCAAGGGAATTGGAGTGGGTGCAGAAGGAGCCGGTGAAAGCATAGGCAATTTTCACAGCACACCCTCCTGTTTCAGAATATTTATACAGGCTTTCTGGATAATCTCTCCCGCCGTTACGGGGGAAGTCTTCCCCGGCAGGGACAAGGCCCAAACCACCTTGATGCCGTGCTGGCGGGCGGAATCGAAGTCAACCCCTCCGGGACGGGCGGCAAGGTCTATGACAAGGGTGTTGGCGGAAATAAAATCAAACAACGGTTCCCTTATGATTGTGGAAGGCACCGTATTGAAAACACAGTCGTACCCCGACAGTGCGTCCTGAATCGATCTCATGCTCACCGGACGAAGTCCAAAGGATTCTGCCAGTGCCAGATCCCCCTCCTTTCTTGCGCAGACGGTGACATGGGCTCCCAGGGCTTTAAGCCGTATGGCAAGGGCTTTACCCACCCTTCCGAACCCCAGAACCGACATTCTGGAATTATGTACGGTTATGGGCAGCTCCTCCATGGCTATGCCGATGGCGCCTTCGGCGGTGGGTACGGCATTTAGGGTTTTCATTTCCTCCCGTTCGTAGTAGTCAAAGGTTTTGGAATGTAAATCCATAACCCGCTTGTCAAGCATTCCCCCCAAAAGCAGCTGTTCGTCCTGGAGCAGGGAAAGCACCGACACAAGGAAAATTTCCTTTTCGGTGTAGGGGGCGGTTATATGAAGTTTGTCTGCGGAGGCGGGCAGGGGAAGAATCACCGCCGCAGCCCCCCGTATGGCGTCCTCCGGCGTGTCGGTGCGGGTTACTTCCGGCGGGACGGGGGCCTTTGAATCGAAGCCGCATACCGCGCACTCTATGTTTTCCTCTTTGGCAAACTTGCTTGCCATTACAAGCTGCCTTAGGTCGCCGCCTATAATAGCCAGTTTTATACTCACAGAATATCATCTCCTTACATTTCAGTATATTACCGCCCCCTTTGAAAAGTAACCCGTTATATACACCCCTCAACAAGCGAAAATCCCGCCAAAGCGGGATTTGAATTTTATTTAATCCTTACAGTACGGCTATGAACACCGCCGAATCCTTAAGACGCCCGTCGGATTCGAACACGTTCCGGTTGTCGTCGATAAGCTTTTTGGGGTTCCTGCCGTATTTTTTGGCAACCGACCAGGCGGTTTCCTCCTTTTCCGGGTAGTAAAACCTTATCGCCCCGTCGGTGGTTTTTGCGTTGTCTTCGGCAGTAAAGCCGGAAAGCACCTTAACGGTTGGGGAGGAATAGATGTTCGCCCTTACATATACATTAGCCCTTACCGCAATGTTTTCCCCGCCGTAAACATTGGCGGTTATGTCGGCGGCCGAAAGGGAAAGGCCGGTTACCCTGTCGCCGGGAAAATCAAGGGAAATATTTTCGTCAAACTCTCCGCCGAAATCAAAGCTGGTTATCCCAGAATCGGTGCCGGCAAGCACCTCTATGTCGGCATTTCCCTTTATGTTCAACACCCCGTCTTTTATGCTTTTTTCGGTTATTGCGAAGGTTATTCCCGTGTCAAGAATCTGTCGGATATCGGTCTTTTCGGTGTCGTGGGTTTTATCGAAAGCGAAGGTTTTCGTCACTATCCCCGAAAGGGGGTTGAAGGATACGCTGCTTGATTCGCAGTTGCTTTCCCGGTCGGAACAAAAACCGTCGGAAGCTATGGTCTCCTCGCTTTCCTCAAAGCAGTCGGCGGTCATGGAAAGGGTATAGTTTACCGATATGAGTTTGTTGTCCCCGTAGTCGTCGGTTTCGGGGGTAGCGTCGGCGTCGCTTAACGATAATTCCACCCGGTAAATCTGACCGGGAGTTATGTTATCGTTTTCATAGGTTATATTTATCGGGTAGTTATGGGTTGCAATGCCGTAGTTCCCCTCCTCGGTGGAGTACAATACCCTTATGGCGGCGGATGATTTGATGTTGAGTCTGCCTTCCGACACCATAACCTCCGGGGAAGCGGTTTCCGCCTGAATATAAAGAATATGGTCGATAATGCCGTCGGCGGACATCGTTTCGCTGAAGGTATAATTTTCGGAATAGCTGCCGCACCGGGTAAGAGCGTTTACCTTTTCGGTAAGGAAAAAGGCGCTTATCTGGGCGGAATCCGGGTCCACCGCCTTGACCTCCTTGATTTCGGTAACGGCAAGGTCGGTGTTAAGCTTTGCCCTTATTACAAACTTGCGGGGACCTAATAACTTGCAGGTAAGGTAGGCGCAGTTTACCGAAGCGTCGGTATAGTATTCCCCCGAAAGGTCGGGGCAGTCAGCCTTCTGGCTGAAGCTGCCGGGGATAACGACATAGGCAAGGCGGGATTTATAGTCGCTTTCATAGAGGATTCCGAAATCCACCGTGCAGTTCATTTCCGCCTTGTTCGAGCTTATCGGAACTTCCGGCTTTTTGATTTTGGCGTCAATCCGGATAAGCCGGGTTATATCGGGGGCGTAATCGGGAAGGGTCCCGTCCAGCTCCATATCCTTTGAAAAAGTGTCGTTTAGGGTTATTTCAGGCAAAAAAACGCTTTTGATGTCGAATTTCATACAAAACTACTCCATTCCCGTGATTTTCATTAGATTGTATGAAGGTAATGGGTAAAATATGACTTAGTAAATGAAATCCACAGCTTTCGCTGTGGATGAAAAATGGCTTCCCCTTGAGGGGAAGGTGTCAGCCGCAGGCTGACGGATAAAGGGTAGCACCGTTAATGTGGAAGATAAGATAAAATATATTTACCGGCATAAGCAAGGGGGTGACAAGCCCTCCGGCTTGTTTTCAGGAGCCACCCCCGCCAAATACCCGTATAATCATGCCCCGCTGTCATTCATCACCGGCAGAAAGGCCTCCACTTCATCTTTGGCAAACTCATTTGCCCTGCCGGTTACCGGGTTGTAAAAATACTGGTAGCAGAAGAAACAATAGCCCTCCGCTTTCGTGTAGCTTTCCAGGAACTCAACGCATTGCTTTATAACGTTTTTATTGTTTATCCATTCGTTTTTGCCCTCCTCGGTGACGGCATACACGTCAATATTACCCTGGCTTCCGCTGACCGCCTTGCCCAGGGTCATTCCCACATACAGCTTTGTCCTGCCGTTGGTGATAATCCCCGCCCAGTCCTTCACCGTCTGGACAAAGGGACAGCTGCCGTGCTTAAGACCGAAATACACCTGGGGTAAAATGTAATCCAAATATCCCTCTTCAGCACACCATTCGTAAACGTCGGCATAATAGGTTTTAACCACCGTTTTCAGGTTCCCCGCCGGGGATATGCCGAAAATCAGCCTTTCGTCAACCTCCTTAACCGCTTTGTAAAGGGAAGAAACCAGGGCATTAAGACTGTCAATACGATATTTATTCAAATCGTTATACCCGCTTTGAGAAAAGGCGGTCCGGTCAAAAGCCGGGTCGGAGGTGGGGTAGAAGTAGTCGTCCATATGAAGCCCGTCAAAGTCGTATTTGGTTATGGCCTCCACCGCTCCGTTTACAATCAGGTCCCTTGCCTCCTTCCGGGAAACGTCAAGATACAGCCTTCCGTTTACCTCCGGCAGCTTCCCCTCGTTATACCATCGTTTAAGTATGTTTCCATCACCTGCAAGGGAAATTTCCTCCGCCGTCATAAGCCGCATGGGGTTAATCCAGGCATGTACCGAAAGCCCCCGGCTTTTCGCTTCGCCAACAAAAATCTCCACCGCGTCGTATCTGAAATCCCTGCCGTATTTTCCCGTAACAAACTTTGAGGGGGTATAATATTCGCTTTGGTACATGGAATCCCCGAAGGGGCGGATCTGATATATTACGGTGTTGAAGCCTAACGTTTTTATGTTTGAAATAATTGTTTTTACAAGGGAAACATAATCCGCCTTTGACCTTTGGACACCGTCCTTGCAGTAAACATCCGCCATGTCGTACTGGGAAACCCAGATACCCTTCATTTTTTCAAAATTTACGATTATCCTTTTGTTTTCAACCTCTTTGCTTGTTTCGACGCTTTCATTAGACACCATGCTTTTTTCCTCCCTGCTTTCGGTACTGCTTTCGTTGTTTGCCGTTTCCCTTATGCCGCAGGCGCACAATTTGCAGAAAATAAGGCAGACCAGGGCAATATACACCGCCTTTTTCAAAGCCGCCCCTCCTTTTTTGTATTTACTTTTATAAAAATATATGATAGAATGTCCCCGTAAATATGCATACATATTATTCCTGTAAATTATACAATAAACGGAAAATAATTGCAAGGTCGGTGGTTATCATAAGACGGTTTTTGGCTTTAATATTGGTATTTGCGGTTGCTGCGGCAATTTCGCTTCCGGCTGTCGCCGGGGAGGATAACGACATGAAGTATTTCGAAACAAAGACTTTCTACAAAAATATCCTGGAAAAAGAAATCAAGTATTTAAAAAAGCTTCAGTTTCAAAACGGAGCAATAGGGATGTACGAGCCCGGAGCGGACGCTTTTGCGGGTTTTGTTCTCCCCGAAGTGGAGGGCATTTCCCCGGAGGAATACACAAAATGGCCTTCCGCCAGCGTGAACCCCTATTTTACCGATTCGGCGGTTATGGGGATAATAAAGGGCTGCGAAGTGCTGGGGATAACCGACGGCAGGGAAACGGTGCTTGACTTTATAAACTGGTACATATCCCATATGAACACAAAGACCAGCGACCTTAACGGGGTTGCCGGCACGGTGTATGACTATTTCATTTTCCAAAGCGACGACGGCAGAATAGTGGAAGTAACCCACCATGATGCCTATGCCTCCCAATACCCCGCAAACAACCCCCATGATTATGACTCCACCGACTCCTATGCGGCAATGTTTCTGGAAATTCTGTACGAATACACCCGGGTGTTCGATAATGAATTCCTTGACGACAAAAAGGAAATCGTGGACACTCTGGTCGACGTAATAATGGCAACCTATGTCCCCGCCATCGACTTAACCTATGCCAAGCCTAATTATGCGGTGGTTTATCTTATGGACAACTGCGAGGTTTTCCGGGGCTTTGAGGCGGCGGCTAAAATCTACGGGGAATATATAAAAGATAAGGAAAAAGAGGAATTCTGCAAAACCCATTCCCAAAAGGTTAAAAACGCCCTGCTTACCACCATGTGGGCGGAGGAATATTCCTGCTTCAAGGCGGCGGTATTCACCGACGGGAAACCCACCGGGGAACTTGACCTTACCAACTTTTACCCTCAGGCATCCTGTCAGCTTTTCCCCATAATTTTCGGAATAATCGAGCCGACGGATGAAAAAGCGGTTACGGTTTACGAAAGGTTCAGACAGGACTTTATTCAGGAAGGCGTAAAGGGGCGGGACTGGTCATTATTCGACCTTGAGGGACTTACCTACCCCTGGTGCATTCTTGCCTATACCTCGGCGGTAATGGGGGATTTCAGGTCGGTCAAAAAACACATAAGGACCATGAATTCCCTGTATATATCCAAAAACCACGGCTATCCCTACTATAACGGGGAAATCGGCTGGGTGATGATTGTGACGGCATATATGTATGAATATGTGTCGGAATTCGAAGAGGAATCCTCGGAGGAAATACCTTCGGAGGAAACCAGCGAAACCCTTTCCCGGACATCCCAAGCCGAATCTTCTGTACCACAAGCTAAGGACGGTAAAGGTCTGTCACCCTGGATATATTCCGGAATAGGAGTGGGAATAGGGGCGGCTTTGGCGGTAACGGCTTATCTTATAGGCAAAAATAAAAGGAAAAAGGGATAAAAAAGCTATTGCAAAAAAGGGAACGCTATGCTATAATTATCGGGCGTTTCGAAAGGGAAGTTACGAAAATTGCTTTTATAAAGAAACTCCCTTTAATGTAAATTAATAATACAAACACCGCCCGAAGGGGCGGTGATATGCTGGTGTAGCACAGGGGCAGTGCAGCTGATTCGTAATCAGCAGGTCGTGGGTTCGAATCCCACCACCAGCTCCA
>DBQR01000028.1:78564-94380 GCA_002305335.1 Clostridiales bacterium UBA1389 | reverse complement strand
GGTGGATTCGGACCACCGAAGTCACTGACAACAGATTTACAGTCTGCCCCCTTTGACCGCTCGGGAATTCCCCCATATATATAATTAATGGTGTTTTATGCTGTTGGAGCTGGTGAAGGGAGTCGAACCCCCAACCTATTGATTACAAATCAATTGCTCTGCCATTGAGCCACACCAGCACGCCGGCTTTTGACAGCGTCAAGAATTATAACATACCTTTTTTGTGTTGTCAACACCTTTTTTGATTTTATTTCAATGTTAAAAAATTTACATTTTAAGTTCCCCAAACCTTTCGATTTATGCTATATATAATAATTGAAAGGAGCGGGACAAAATGACCTATGCAATATCCGACCTTCACGGATGCTTTGACAAATATGCCCTACTGCTTGACACCCTATCGCCATAGACTGCGGAGTATTTTTCGGCCACCCCTTGGTCTGTATCTGTCTTGATACTCTGGAGGAAATTTATATTAAATAAAGCCGGTACCGAGCTGAAGCTTAATAAGCATTTATATATCCATAACAGTTTTTATCTTTCAATATCCGAATAGCCCTTAATACTTTTACTACAAGCTATCCGCATTCGCCTTGACAATCTTTACAATTCTGCTATAATTTCATTAATAATCAAACCGGAGGTAAATTTATGCAGCTATACGGTGACGGAATACACGACGACACCCCGGCGATACAGGAACGGATAGATTCCTCAAAGGTGTTTTATCTCCCCGTTCCCGAGAAATTTTATCTGATTTCACAGCCCCTCAAACTCCATTCGGATTTTGTGTTTAAAATTGACCCCAACACCGAAATACGCCTTGCGGAGGGCAGCAGCTGTATGCTGCTTTGCGGCGAACACCTTCAGAATGTGGTTATCGACGGCGGAATATGGGATATGCAGAACACCAAACAATCCCCCAACCCCCTGATTACCTACACCTACGGTCAAATAAAGCACGACGACATGGACGACCGCTATCTCGGCGTTTCCATGAGGTTTTTTGATATTTTTAATTTTACCTTTAAAAATGTAACCATAAAAAACCCCGTAACCTTCGGTGCCCAGCTTTGCAAGGTGGTCCGGTTTACAATAGATTCAATAACCTTTGATTACAGCGTGGGAAACCCCCAGCTTCAGACAATGGACGGCGTCCACCTTGAAAGCGGCTGTATGTTCGGCAGAATAACCAACCTTAAAGGCCGTACCTTCGACGACCTGCTTGCCATAAACGTCGACGATTTTTATTACGGCGACATATCCGACATATCCGTCGACGGCATATTTTCCGACGGGGGACATTCCGCCATCCGCTTTCTTTCCACCGGAAGCAACGTAAGGCGGATTTCGGTTCAGAATGTTTTCGGCACCTTTTATCAGTACTGCATAGGCATAACCAAGTATTATCATCTGGGGAACAGGGAAAAGCGGGGTAAGTACGATATGATTTCCTTAAGAAACATCTATGCCTCCAAGCACCACCGTTACCCCCCCTTCTACACCGATAAAAGCTATGTTTACCCCGTCATTTACATTGAAAGGGAAATCGACATACGCAGCCTGTCGATTTCGGAACTCCACCGCCGGGAAAACGAAACAGACATCCCCACCGTATTCGTTGACGAGGACACCGTTATCGAAAACCTTACCATAAAGGACTGTTCGTACGAAAATAAAGTGGGAAACGCCCCTTTCTTTGTAAACAAAGGCAAAGTAAAGAACCTAAAACTTGACAACATAAACCTTTACGGTGAAAATCTCGCCTTAATGTGAAATAAAAAACCGTAAATTTGTATGCATTAATAACAAATTGTATATTTACAACAGATATTTCATACATATTTCACAGTTGACAAATTTCCCTCCCTGTGATATCATGTAACAAATACAATGGGAGAAAAGGTAATGTTTACAGCAAACGGAATAATTATTATAGTCGTCGTCCTAGTCCTAAGCCTAATTAGCCTTAGGGTAGTCAGTGACGACATTTTTTCTTGTGCTGTGGACAGAATGGAAGGCTTAAAACGGGTTAAAAGGCTAAGTATACCCGCATAAGTATAGTATAATCCAAACCTCACAGTGCAAGCTGTGGGGTTTTTTGTTAGCCCATTAAAAAACACAAGGAGNNGAGGAAAAGAAATGATTTTAACGGGGGCACAAATTATTGTTGAAACGCTTATCGAGCAGGGATGCGAAGTGGTTTTCGGTTATCCCGGCGGATTTGTGCTTAACATCTATGACGAATTGTATAAAAGCAGAAGCCGTATAAAGCATATAATCACCGCCCACGAGCAGGGAGCGGCCCATGCCGCCGACGGCTATGCAAGAGCTTCCGGCAAAGTCGGGGTGGTAATGGCCACCTCCGGCCCCGGCGTAACCAACCTTACCACCGGCATTGCAAACGCTTATCTTGATTCCACCCCCCTTGTGGCGATAACCGGCAACGTACCCCTTTCGGCGCTGGGGAAGGACTCCTTCCAGGAGGTTGACTCCACCGGCATCACCATGCCGATAACCAAGCATAACTATATTGTAAAGGACGTAAAGGATTTGGCGGATACGATACGGGAAGCCTTCCTTATTGCCAAATCCGGAAGACCGGGACCCGTCCTGGTGGACGTACCCAAGGACGTTCAGATTGCAAAATGGGAATACACTCCGGCAGAAACGGTTGAAAAAAAGCCGAATCCCCAACCCGACAGGGAACTTATCGACCTGGCGGTCAGATATATTTCGGAATCCAAAAAGCCCTATATTTACAGCGGGGGCGGGGTGGTTATCTCCGACACCGGAAGGGAAATCGAAAGATTAGCCGAAGTTATCGATTCCCCCATAGGGTTCAGTATGATGGGGCTTTCCGCCGTTCCAGTCACCAACAAACGTCATTTAGGCATGACGGGAATGCACGGCAGGTATGCCTCCACCAAGGCGAATTCCGAATCCGACCTTATCATCGCCGTAGGTGTCCGCTTCAGCGACAGGGCGACGGGGAACCGTTCAAGATACGCAAAGAACGCAAAAATTATTCATATCGACATCGACGCGGCGGAAATCGATAAAAACATCAACGCCTATGTGGGGATAGTGGGGGACATTAAAACAACCCTTGAGGAAATAATTTCCCGCTTAAAGCCGGTAAGCCACCCCGAATGGCAGAATGAAATCGAAGCCTACCGCCGGGAGGAATCCTCCTTTTATCCCGTAACCGACCGGCTCATACCCAAAACCGTAATCGAAAAAATCAACGCCTACTGCGACCAAAATACCGTTGTCGCCACCGATGTGGGACAGCACCAGATGTGGACGGCGCAGTACTACGCCTTCTCCTCCCCCCGCAAATATCTCACCTCCGGCGGGCTGGGCACCATGGGCTTCGGGATGGGGGCGGCAATCGGGGGCTGTATCGCTTCCAACAAAGCCAAAACCGTTCTTATAACCGGCGACGGCTCTTTCGGTATGAACCTGAACGAAATGGCGACCGCCGTTAGAAATTCCCTCCCCCTTGTGGTGGTTATAATGAACAACGGGGTTTTGGGTATGGTGCGCCAGTGGCAGACACTGTTTTACAGCAAACGCTATTCCGAAACCACCTTACACCGCCAGACCGACTTCGTAAAGCTTGCCGACGCCTTCGGGGCAAAGGGCTACCGGGTGGAAACGGCGGAGGAACTGGACAAAGTTTTACCCAGGGCTTTTTCAAGCAAGACACCGGTTATAATCGACTGCATTATAGATAAAGACGAAAAGGTGTTCCCCATGATACCCCCCAACGGCTCGTTTGAGGACATTATCGTTAAGGAATAAGGGAAAGGAAGGGTAANNATGAGAAAAGACCAGTTTATACTCGGAGTTATCGTCGCCAACCGTTTCGGCGTATTGACAAGGGTTGCGGGGCTGTTCGCAAGACGGGGCTACAACATCGACAGCCTGAACGTGGGGGAAACCGAAGACCCCCGGTTTTCCCGCATGACCATAATCGTAACCGGCGACGACTATATCAAAAACCAGGCGGTAAAGCAGCTGGCAAAGCTGCAGGACGTAAAGCGGGTGGAGCTGATACCCGAAGAAAACGCCGTTTTGCGGGAAATGCTGCTGATTAAAGTAAAGGTCACCAGGGAAACCCGACGGGATATTACCGAGGCGGCAAACATCTTCAGGGCAAAGGTTATTGACTTTTCCACCGATGCCATGACCATCGAAGTCACCGGACATTCAACCAAACTTGACGCTTTTATCGAATTCATGCGGAATTTCGGAATTATCGAAATGTGCCGCGCCGGCGCTCTCGCCATAAACCGGGGCGCGGAATCCCTGTAAGACAGTTTAATAAAATATATAAGAGGAGAATTATTATGGCAAAAATGTATTACGAATCCGACTGCAATACCGAAGTTCTGAAAAACAAGACCGTCGCCGTCATAGGCTACGGCAGTCAGGGGCACGCCCATGCTCTGAACCTGCATGACAGCGGCGTAAAGGTCATAGTGGGGCTATATGAAGGCTCCAAGTCCGCCCCCAAGGCAAGAGAGGCGGGACTAACCGTTATGAACACCCCCGAAGCGGTTAAAAATGCCGATGTGGTAATGATACTGGTAAACGACGAAAAACAGGCTGAACTTTATAAAAACGATATCGCCCCCAACCTTAAAGCAGGCGCGGCGTTAGCCTTCGCCCACGGGTTCAACATCCATTTCAACCAGATAGTTCCCCCAAGCAACATAGACGTTATAATGATCGCCCCCAAGGGCCCCGGCCATACGGTGAGAAGCCAGTTTACCGAAGGCAGAGGAGTACCCTGCCTTATAGCGGTGTATCAGGACTACACCGGCAACGCCAAACAGACCGCACTGGCCTATGCCATGGGTATAGGCGGGGCAAGGGCGGGAATCCTTGAAACCACCTTCAAGGAGGAAACCGAAACCGACCTGTTCGGCGAGCAGGCGGTTTTATGCGGAGGCGTTGTCGCCCTAATGAAAGCGGGCTTTGAAACATTGGTGGAGGCGGGTTACCAGCCGGAAAGCGCTTATTTTGAATGTATTCACGAAATGAAACTGATTATAGACCTTGTGGTTTCGGGGGGTATATCCTTTATGCGCTATTCCATAAGCGACACCGCCGAATACGGCGACTATACCTCCGGCAAGCGGATTATAACCGAGGAAACCAAAAAGGAAATGAAAAAAATCCTGTTTGAAATCCAGAACGGGGAATTCGCCCGCAAATGGATTCTTGAAAACAAAGCCGGACGCCCCTCCTTCCTTGCCATGCGGCGGATGGAACTGGAACATCCGGTTGAAAAGGTAGGCAAAGAGCTCCGTTCAAAAATGAATTGGAAAACAAGTAAATAACCTATATAAGTATCGGAAGGGAAAGCTATGAAAAGCGATTTTGTAAAATCGGGAACCGACCGTACCCCCCACCGTTCGCTGTTTAAGGCTTCGGGCTACACCGATTCCCAGATAAACCGCCCCCTTATCGGGATAGTCAACTCGAAAAACGAAATTGTCCCCGGACATATCCATCTTGACACCATATCCCGGGCGGTGAAGGACGGGGTCCTTGCCGCCGGCGGCACCCCCATGGAATTTAACGTGATTGCCGTCTGCGACGGGATTGCCATGGGGCATGAGGGTATGAAATATTCCCTTGCCTCTCGGGAGGTTATCGCCGATTCCATCGAATGTATGGTAATGGCGCACGGCTTTGACGGTCTGGTGTTTATCCCCAACTGCGACAAAATCGTCCCCGCCATGCTTATGGCGGCGGCAAGGCTGAATATCCCCTCCGTTTTCGTTTCGGGCGGGGCAATGCTGTCAATCGAAGGCAAAGAGGGAAAATGCCTTGATTTGAATTCCGCCTTTGAGGCGGTGGGGGCATATAAAGCGGGGAAGTCAACCGAAGAAGAGCTTTTGGAAATTGAGGAAAACTGCTGCCCCGGCTGCGGTTCCTGTTCGGGGATGTTTACCGCAAACTCCATGAACTGCCTTACCGAGGCGATGGGGATGGCTCTGCCCGGCAACGGCACTATTCCTGCCGTATATGCGGCACGATTACGTCTTGCCAAGCAAACCGGCCAACAGATTATGGACACCCTGAGCAAGAACATCCACCCGAGAGATATTTTAACCCCTTCCGCCTTTGAAAACGCCTTAAGATGCGATATGGCTTTGGGGTGTTCTTCAAATTCGGTGCTTCACCTGCTTGCCGTGGCAAACGAGGCAAAGGTCAATCTTTCCCTTTCCCATATAAACGAAATTTCCGAAAACACCCCCAACCTCTGCCGCCTTGCTCCGGCGGGAAGCCACCATGTACAGGACCTGTACCACGCCGGCGGGGTGACCAAGCTGATGCTTGAACTTTATAACGCCGGACTGGTAAACGGCAATAGCCTCACCGTCACCGGAAAAACCATGAGCGAGGTCGTCACCCAGACCCGGCTGTATATAACGAAAGATGACGTTATCCGCCCGGTTTCCAACCCCTATTCAAAGACCGGCGGAATCGCAGTCCTCTTCGGTTCCCTTGCCCCCGACGGGGCGGTGGTCAAGCGGTCGGCGGTTGCGCCGGAGATGCTTACCCACCGGGGAAAAGCAAGGGTGTTCGACAGCGAGGAGGAAGCAATAAAGGCAATCTACTCAATGGAAATAAAGCCGGGGGATGTGGTGGTTATCCGTTACGAGGGCCCCTCCGGCGGACCCGGAATGCGGGAAATGCTATCCCCCACCTCCGCCATTGCGGGAATGGGACTTGACAAAACCGTGGCGTTGATAACCGACGGACGCTTTTCGGGAGCCACCAGGGGTGCCTCCATCGGCCATGTGTCGCCGGAAGCTTCCAAGGGCGGCAACATCGCATATATAAAAGACGGGGATATGATAAGCATTGACATCCCCAATTACAGGATAGATATAGATATTCCGGATGAAGCGATGGAACAGCGGAAAAAAGAAATTAAGCTTGAAACCAAAACAAACCTTACGGGGTATATTTCAAGATATTCCCGCCTTGTGTCGTCAGCCGACAAGGGCGCGGTTATTACAAACGACTAACATTGGAGATGATGGGTTATGGATTCCATAGTAGGCACCAAAGACAGAAAAATTATTATTTTTGATACCACCCTCCGGGACGGGGAGCAGGCACCGGGCTGCGCCATGAATATAGAAGAAAAGCTGGAAGTAGCCCGCCAGCTGGAACTGCTGGGGGTGGATATAATCGAAGCGGGCTTTGCCATTTCCTCCCCGGGGGATTCCGATTCGGTAAAGGCAGTAGCCAAAGAAATAAAAAACTGCACTGTTGCCTCCCTTGCGAGGGCGGTGGAAAAGGATATCGACGCAGCCTATGAAGCGGTAAAGTATGCCGAAAGCCCGCTTATCCACACCTTTATCGCCACCTCCCCCATTCATATGAAATACAAACTCCGTATGACGCCGGAGGAGGTTCTGGAACACACCTATAATGCGGTGTCCTATGCGGTGAAGCGTTGTCCCAACGTGGAATTTTCCGCCGAGGACGCCATGCGAAGCGACAGGGAGTTTTTAGCGAAGGTGGTGGGAACCGCCATAAAGGCGGGGGCGAAAACCGTAAACATCCCCGACACGGTGGGCTATGTCACCCCCCAGGAAATGTCCGATATGATAACCTATCTGAAAAGCACAGTCCCCGGAATCGACCAAGCGGTTATTTCGGTTCACTGCCACAACGACCTGGGTATGGCGGTGGCAAACTCCATCGCCGGCATAAGAGCGGGGGCGGGTCAGGTGGAATGCACCATAAACGGCCTTGGGGAAAGAGCGGGCAACGCCGCTCTTGAGGAAATCGTCATGGCGATAAAGACCAGACGGGAATTTTTGGGCTGCTACACCGGTATAGACACAAAACAGATAAACCGCGCCAGCAAGCTGGTTTACGGCATTATCGGCCAGACCCCCTGCATCAACAAGCCCATAGTGGGGGCAAACGCCTTCGCCCACGAGGCGGGTATCCACCAGCACGGTGTGCTTGCCGAAAGAACCACCTATGAAATCATGTCCCCCGAGGACGTGGGGATAAGCAAAAACAAGCTGGTATTGGGTAAGCATTCGGGTAAACATGCCATCGAAGACCGTCTCAGAGAACTGGGCTACAAGCTTTCCGCGGAAAAGCTTACGAATGTGTACGACAAATTCAAGGAACTCTGCGACAAAAAGAAAACCATCGTGGACTCGGATTTAGAAGCTTTGGTCCACGACAGGGAATATGTAAAGAGCCACTACCGGCTTGAACATTTCGACGTTCACACCTCAAAATCCAACTTCTCCACCTGTGTCATACGGCTTAAAAAGGGTGAGGAAATGTTCGAGGAGGTTTCCTTGGGGGACGGTCCCATCAACGCCGCCTACAATGCCATCGACAAGATAACGGGGACCCTCTGCGACGAGCTATCCAACTATTCCATCCATTCGGTTTCCCAGGGCAAGGACGCGTTAGGCGAAGTTACGGTCAAGCTCCGTTCCGGCGAACGGACGGTTATAGGTCGGGGTCTTTCCACCGACATTATCGAATCAAGTATTCTTGCATATGTAAACGGTATAAATAAACTGATTGACAGATAAAGGAGAAGGCCACATGCAAAATCGCAGAATAGAAATCCTTGACTCCACCCTGAGGGACGGAGCCCAGGGGGAAGGCACCTCCTTTTCAGTTGACGATAAACTAAGCATCGTAAAAGCCCTTGACGACTTCGGGGTGGACTATATCGAGGCGGGAAATCCCTTCTCCAACCCCAAGGACCTGGAATTTTTCAAAAAGGTAAAGGATATAAAGCTGAAAAATTCCAAGCTCTGCGCCTTCGGCTCCACCTGCCGCCACGGGACAAATCCCTGTGACGACGCGAATATAAAATCCCTGCTTTCGGCAGACACCCCGGTTATTGTGGTTTTCGGCAAGTCCTGGGATATGCATGTTACCGAAGTGCTTAAAATAACCCTTGAAGAGAACCTGAAAATAGTTAACGAAACCGTTAAATACCTTAAATCCGTGGGAAAAGAAGTGATTTTCGACGCCGAGCATTTCTTTGACGGCTACAAAGCAAACCCCGGTTATGCCATAGAGGTTTTACAAGCCGCTGCCTCCGGCGGCGCCGACAATTTAACCCTTTGCGACACCAACGGGGGAACCATGCCGAATGATATTGCAAAAATAACCGGAAGTGTGGTAAAATTGTTTCCGGGAACAAAGACAGGCATCCACTGCCACAACGACACCGGCTGCGCCGTCGCCAGCTCCATGATGGCGGTGGACGCAGGAGCATCCCACATACAGGGCACCTTCATAGGCATAGGCGAACGCTGCGGCAACGCCGACCTTTCGGTGATTATCCCCAATCTGCGGCTTAAATGCGGTTATGAAACCATTGGAAAACTTGAAACCCTGTGCGCCACCGCCAGGATGATTTCCGAAATCGCCAACACCCAGCTTTACGACTTCAAGCCCTATACCGGCGGTTCCGCCTTCGCCCACAAGGCGGGGATGCATATCGACGGGGTGCTTAAGGTTCCGGGCTCCTTCGAGCATATAAATCCGGCGCTGGTGGGGAACAAACGCCGTTTTCTGTTAAGCGAAGTAGCGGGAAGGTCAACGGTAATAGCCAAAATCCAGAGCTACGCCCCCAGCCTTACAAAGGATTCCCCGGAAGTGGCGGCAATCCTTGAAAAGCTGAAGGAATTGGAATACGCCGGCTATCACTTTGAAGCCGCCGACGCCTCCTTTGAGCTGCTGGTGCGGAAGATACTTGGCACCTACAATCCCCATTTCAAACTGGTGCTTTATAAAACCATGAGCGACTATCCCATACCCGAAGGGGGTATGCCCGCCTCCGCCACCATTAAAATCGAGGTGGATGGCAAGGAGGAAATCACCGCCGTTATGGGTAACGGTCCCGTCCACGCCCTTGACCTGGCGTTGAGAAAGGCCCTGTCGGTGTTTTACCCTCAGATTTCCGAAATGCAGTTACGGGACTACAAGGTGAGGGTGCTTGAGCAGAACTCCACCACTGCCGCAAGGGTAAGGGTGCTTATCGACACCGCCGACGACAAAAACCGCTGGACCACGGTGGGCGTATCCGACGATATAATCGAAGCCTCGCTGATTGCCCTTGTGGATTCCATCGAATACAAACTCGCCCAAACCGGAAAAGGAGAATGAGTATGGCAGGCATGACGCTGACACAAAAAATACTGGCATCCCATGCCGGGAAGGACACCGTCAAGACGGGGGAACTAATCCTTGCCGGTGTGGATATGGTTTTGGGAAACGATATAACTTCCCCGGTTGCCATAAAGGAATTCGGCCGCCTGGGCTTTGAAAAGGTGTTCGACAAAACCAAGGTTGCCCTGGTGATGGACCATTTCACCCCCAATAAGGATATAAAAGCCGCCGCCCAGTGTAAGCTGTGCCGGGAATTTGCGGACAATAAGGAAATTTCCAACTATTTTGAAGGGGGAAATGCCGGCGTTGAACACGCCCTTTTACCCGAACGGGGTTTAGTTACGGCGGGGGATCTGATAATCGGCGCCGATTCCCACACCTGCACCTACGGGGCGCTGACAGCGTTTTCCACCGGGGTGGGCTCCACCGACATGGCTTCCGCCATGGCAACGGGAAAGGCCTGGTTCAAGGTGCCTCCGGCGATAAAATTCGTCCTTAAGGGAAAACCTGGCAAATGGGTTTCGGGAAAAGACGTTATCCTCCACATCATAGGCATGATAGGCGTTGACGGGGCGTTATACAAGTCAATGGAATTCACCGGAGAAGGCCTGTCAGGCCTGTCCGTAAGCGACCGGCTTTGCATGGCGAATATGGCTATCGAAGCGGGGGCAAAGAACGGCATCTTCGACTTTGACGAAAAAACCGCGGAATTTTTAAAAGAAACAGGGGCAAAAACCCCCGTAATTTACAAGGCCGACGATGACGCCGAATATGAAAAGGTTTATGAAATAGATTTAGCCGCAATCACCCCCACCGTAGCTTTCCCCCATTTACCCGAAAACACCAAAACCTTTGACGAAATAGGGAAAATTAAAATAGACCAGGTGGTTATAGGCTCCTGCACCAACGGCAGATACGAGGACCTTGAAATCGCCGCGGGCATACTGAAGGGAAAAAAGGTTGCAAAAAACGTAAGAGCCATTATAATCCCCGCAACCCAGAAAATTTATCTGAAAGCGCTGGAAAACGGACTTCTTAAAACCTTCATCGAAGCGGGAGCCATAGTTTCCGCCCCCACCTGCGGTCCCTGTCTGGGGGGACACATGGGAATCCTGGCAAAGGGGGAACGGGCTGTGGCAACCACTAACCGGAACTTCGTAGGCCGTATGGGGGACCCGGGGTCGGAAGTTTATCTTGCCTCCCCCGCCGTGGCGGCCGCCTCCGCCCTAACCGGCAGAATTTCACACCCTTCGGAGGTTATGTAGCATGAAACTGAATGTAAAAGGCAACGCCATAGTTTACGGCGACAATATCGACACCGACGTAATAATCCCCGCAAGGTATTTAAACACCACCGACAAGGCCGAGCTTGCCCTTCACTGTATGGAGGACCTTGACAAAACCTTTGTCCGCCGGGTGAAACAGGGGGATATTATCGTAGCCGGCAGTAATTTCGGCTGCGGTTCCTCCCGGGAACACGCTCCAATAGCCATTAAGGAAAGCGGTATTTCCCTGATTATCGCCAAAAGTTTTGCAAGGATTTTTTACCGCAACGCTATAAATATAGGCCTTCCCATTATCGAATGCCCCGAAGCGGTTGAAAACATTTCCGAAGGGGATGAAGCGGGAATGGATTTTAATAAAGGTATAATATACAACTTTACCACCGGTGGGGAATACAAAACCACCCCTTTCCCGGAGTTTATCCAGCAGATAATTTCCGCCGGAGGCCTTGTGAATGCGGTTTTGAAAGGAATTGTTAAGTAATGAAGTTTAAGATTGCCCTGTTAAAAGGCGACGGTATCGGTCCCGAAGTGGTGGATAGCACACTGTCGGTGCTTGACCGGATAGCCCGGCTGTATAACCATACCTTTGAATACAAATCCCTTATTATGGGGGGAATCGCCCTTGACCAGACCGGTGTCCCCCTGCCGGAGGAAACAATACAGGGCTGCCTAAACAGCGACAGCGTGCTGCTGGGTGCCGTGGGGGGTCCCAAATGGGACACTCTTCCGGGGAATCTCCGTCCCGAAGCGGGACTTCTGGGAATACGCAAAGCTCTGGGACTGTATGCAAATCTCCGCCCCGTAAAGCTTTTTGGTGCCTTAAAAGAAAAATCCCCCCTTAAATCCAATGCCGGTTTTGACATTATGATTGTAAGGGAGCTTACGGGAGGAATTTATTTCGGCAAGCGGGGGCGTAAAATCGGGGCAAGGGGGGCTGCCGCCTACGACACCGAAACCTACAGCGAGACCGAAATCGAACGTATAGGCAGGGTCGCCTTTGAGCTTGCGGGGCAGAGGTCAAAGAAGGTGACAAGCGTGGATAAGGCGAATGTCCTTGAAACCTCAAGGCTGTGGCGGGAGGTAATGCACCGCCTTGCTTCGGAATACAGCGGCATTGAATACAGCGATATGCTTGTCGACAACGCCGCCATGCAGCTTATAAAGAACCCGGCACAGTTTGATGTATTGGTTACGTCAAATATGTTCGGCGACATACTGTCCGACGAAGCCTCCCAGCTTACCGGCTCCATCGGAATGCTGCCCTCCGCCTCCTTAGGGAAGGGGAAGAAGGGGTTGTACGAACCCATCCACGGCTCGGCGCCGGATATCGCGGGAAAAGGCATTGCCAACCCCGCCGCCACCGTACTTTCGGCGGCGATGATGTTAAGGCATTCTTTCGGTTTGGAAAAAGAAGCATCATCCATCGAAAGGGCGGTAAACGACACCCTGAACGCCGGCTTTCTTACCCCCGATTTGGGCGGTAATCTGGGGACTGCCGAAATGACGGAAAAAATAATTTCATTTATCAGATAGCTTTTTTAAGTTAAAATGACGGCATATCATTTCCGCAACCTGTTCGGGGGAAATATGGGTGTTGTCGATTTTAATATAATTTTCAAAGGGGAGCACCTCCCCTTCACGGGAATTCAATCGGTGTCTTGCGGAGGTGGAAAGCATTTCGGCTTCGCTTTCGGCAATGTTCCGCTTGGATTCCTTGTGTTTTAAGCGGTTTTCGCTTTTGTTCCTTTCAAGACGGACATCAAAATCGGCGCTGAGTTCCACGACGCAGGTCTTTCCGCCGCTTTTTGTATAAAGATCAATCAGATTCAGTATGTAATCAAGTTCGCTTTTATAATTAAAATCACACATGTAGGTGAAAATAAGTCCGGAAAGGCTGCTTCTTGCCACGGTTTCAAATATTTCCCTGCGGATGACTCCGTTAAGATATCTGCCCTCCTCACTGCCGTGTATGCTAAAAAAGTTTCTTACAAGTTCTATTGACATATGGTTATGGAACAGCTTATAGCCGGTGATTTCAGAAAGCTCCTGCCCCACCGTCATCTTTCCCACCGCATGGGGCCCTAAAATTACAACAAGATTAGGCATTTTTGCTACCTCCCGTATAAACATTACTAAATAATAACAAATTCAGCCCCGGTTTGTCAACTAACAGTTAAAACGGGGTTGTTTTTAATTTAATAATATGTTATATTTGTCCTATCGCCATGTAAGGAAAGTGCAGAATATGACGGTTAAAATGAATGCAAATAAAATAATATCCCACTTCGGCGAAACCTTTTACAATGCCCTGCAAGCCAAACTTGACAGATACATAAACGAATGGCACCTTTCAGAACTTGAACAGATAGACTATTATTCGGTAAACTGCATTTTCAAATGCGTGTCGGAAATTCACGGCAGCTGTATTCTGAAAATCGGAAATCCCTGCCGGGAAACCCTGACCGAATACAACGCATTAAGGGAATATGACGGCACTTCCTTCTGCCGTCTTTATAAGGCCGACGTTCAAAACGGCGTTTTGCTGATTGAACGGATTATTCCGGGTAGCCGCCTTAGGGAAATTACCCATATTGACAAACGCCTTGATATTTTTTGTGACCTGTTTGCAAACCTTCATAAAACCCCTTCGGACAAATCCCTTTACCCCACCTATCTCGGCTGGGTTACCCGTATTGCGGCTTATATGAGGGGAAGAGAGGATTACAAAACACTTTCCGCCTATATGGATGAAGCTGAAAAAATCTGCCGCCGGCTTTGGGACAAATACCCCGGCGAGATGCTTCTCCACGGGGATTTTCACCACGATAATATCCTCCTTGGCAGCTACTGCAAGTACCGTATCATCGACCCCAAAGGGGTGGTGGGGGACAGGGTGTTTGACATCCCCCGCTTTATACTGAATGAATTCGAGGATGAAATAACCGACGGCTTCAAAGCAAAATACCTTTATATAATCAAAACCCTGTCAGAAAAGTTAAACATCCCCGAAGGGGATATACTTAAACTTGTGTTTGTGGAAATGTGTATGGCACACTGCTGGAATGTGGAAAGCAGCCGGACCCCCGACATAAGGGAAGTGGAATTTACAAAAATCATGACGGAAGATGAGCATTATGTCAACTAAAGTAAAGGCATATAAAAAAGAAAACCCCTGCTCTTACGCCCTGGGGGCGAGCATAACCATTGAGCTTATAAACACCCGCCCCGAAATTGTCAGGGAGGTTAATATCCATTCCGCCTACCGGGGCAAGATGGATCTGACTGAATTATGTCAACGCAAAAATATCCCCGTTTCGTTTTCCGACAAAGCCTTTAACATTGTAAGCCCCAAGGAAAACTGCTTTGTTTTCGGCGTGGTAGAAAAATATATTGACGCAATATCCCCCGATAAGCCCCATATCGTGCTGGTCAACCCCTCCGACATGGGAAATTTGGGAACCATCATCCGCACAATGGCGGGGATGAATTATAAAAACCTTGCCATAATCGAGCCTGCCGCCGACATCTGGAACCCCAAAACAATTCGGGCCGCCATGGGGGGACTGTTTCATATTAACTTCGAACTGTTTTCCGATTTTTCGGACTACAAAGCCAAATTTCCCGGCCACCGGCTTTTCCCCTTTATGTTAAACGGAACCACCGTTCCGGAGGATGCCGAAAAATGCGAAAAAAATTCCCTTATTTTCGGCAACGAAGCCCATGGCCTTGACAAATCCTTTTTACAGGTCGGGACAAGCATAAAAATCCCCTTTTCGCCGGATATCGATTCCTTTAACCTTGCCGTCGCCGCCGGAATAGGGATGTATATCTTTTCCCGTAAAAACGGTATGATTTAATCAAAGCAACAAGAGAAAAACATATATAAACAGCAAGGTAAAATCGAATGCAGGGACAGACAATATATCCGTCCCTGCATTTTTTATTATGAAATAATTTTACATCCTGTCTTTCAGCTTTCATCCTTTTTCTTACCGCACCTTTTTGGCTTTGTCCCCTCCAGCTCCCTTAAAACTTCCAGCAGCCTTGCGGCGTGATGACCCTCGTCCTCGGCAAACCGGCCGAACATTTCCGCGACCTCCTTATTGTCCTCGATTTCCCTTGAGTAGGTTTCAAAATCCCGTACCAGTTCGGTGGTGTTCTGCCATGCCCTTAGCACCCTGTCCCGGGTGGTTATCTTAAGATTATGTCTTTCCTCCATAAAACTCCTTTCTACAGCCGGTTTATATCGTTCACCGGCGGAAGGCAGGTAAAATCCCTGCATACATAAAAGGTTGCCTTACCGTTGATTAACGGATATTCCTTTGTGGGTTTACCGATA
>DBQR01000028.1:74410-78446 GCA_002305335.1 Clostridiales bacterium UBA1389 | reverse complement strand
TGCTTTTCCAAAACTTCTTTAATTTCCTTATCCCCTGTTATTATGCCAAGCCTTACAAGATTATATGCCATAACCGAATTGCCGGAAGGGACTGCCCCGTCGTAGGTTTCCTTAGGCCTTAATATCAGGGTTTCATGGCTCTTGCCGTACAGGTAAAACCCTCCGGAATCAAAGTCAAAGAAGTCCGAAAGGGCTTTTTTACAGAATGTTTTAGCCTTTTCCAGACAGGAAAAATCGCATTTCGATTCATACAGGGAAAGCAAAGCCCAGATATAACAGGCATAATCGTCAAGGAAACCCGCCCCGCCCCTTGCTTCACTCCTCCGGCTGACATACAGGGTATCGCCCTCGCAAAGGTTGTTTTCAATGTATTTCTGACAGGTTCCGGCGGCGTCAAGGTAGGTTTTATTCCGGGTTTCCCGGCACAGCCGGCAAAGGGCGGCAATCATAAGGGAATTCCATGAGGTTAATATTTTATCGTCAAGATGAAGCTTTGTCCGCTGTTTCCGGTACTCGTAAACCTTTGGTATCAGGTGTTCCCCGTTCCCGCCGTTTGCCCTCTTTTCCAAAAGGTTGGGTATGCTTTTGCCCTCAAAATTCCCCTTTTCGGTTATTCCGAAATGCTTGTTAAATTCCTCCCCCTCTTTTTCCCCTAACAGTGAAATAATCTCCGAAGGGTCAAACACATAGTATTTTCCCTCCTCCCCGTCGCTGTCGGCGTCCTGGGCAGAATAAAATCCCCCCTCGGGGGAGGTCATCTCCCTCATTATATACAAGGCGGTTTTTTCGGCAATATCAAGATAAATCTGCTTTTTTGTCAGCCGGTAGGCCTTGCAGTAAGCAATAATCATCAAAGCATTATCATACAGCATTTTTTCAAAATGGGGGACAAGGAAATACCTGTCGGTGGAATAGCGGGAAAAGCCGTAGCCGATATGGTCGAAAATTCCGCCATGATACATTCTGTTAAGGGTAAAGCAGGCCATTTCCCCGGCATTCTCCCCCAAACCCTTTTCAAAGCAGCGTAATAAAAACCAAAGGTTGTGGGGTGTGGGGAATTTGGGGGCAACCCCGAACCCGCCGTATTTTTCATCAAATGATTTCCTGAAATAGTTGAGGGCATCGGCAACAGGGTTTTCGTCGGTTGTCCGGGTTTCAATCTCCCCTTCGGCGTTTTTAACCGAGTTTACAATCCGTTCGGCGGAATCAATCAGTTTTTGCCTTTGGTTTTGCCAGCTTCCGGCGACGGTTTTCAAAAGGTCGACAAACCCCGGCATACCGTATCGGGAGGTCTTGGGGAAATAGGTACCCGCAAAAAAGGGCTTTTTGTCATTTGTCATAAAGACGGACATAGGCCAGCCTCCGCTTCCCGTCATTGCCTGGCAGACGGTCATGTAAATGGAGTCTATATCCGGCCTTTCCTCTTTGTCCACCTTTATTGAAACAAAGTATTTATTTAATATCTCCGCCGTTTCGGCATCCTCAAAGGATTCATGTGCCATAACGTGACACCAGTGGCAGGTGGAATAACCCACGGATAAAAACACCGGTTTATCCTCGGCTTTTGCCTTTTCAAAGGCCTCCTCGCACCAGGGATACCAATCCACCGGATTTTCGGAATGCTGTATCAAGTAGGGGCTGGATTCCCCTTTAAGACGGTTTGCCAAAATAACCTCCTGTGTTGTTGTTTTTTACGGGGGTGCATGTTTATAAGGTAGCCTCCCTTGTGCAAAGGGAGGAGTCACAGCAAAGCTGTGACGGAGGGATTGTTCAATCTTGCTGTATTGAACACAACCGCCGCTATTGCAACGCTACCCCTCATACGTCAGCCTGCGGCTGACACCTTCCCCGAAAGTCGGAAGGCTTTTTTTACAGCCAAAGAGTAATTTGTGAATTCCATTCACTCTTTTTACCTTATTATTTCCGCTTTCGCCGCAAATATAAATAAAACATCCCCGGGTTTACCGGGGAAGTCATATTATTTGTTTTTGATATTAAATGCCTTAAAGCCGGGGTAAACCGCAGAAGCCGCCAGCTCCTCCTCAATCCTAAGCAGCCGGTTGTACTTTGCCACCCTTTCGCTGCGGCTGGGAGCGCCGGTTTTAATCTGGCAGGTGTTCAAAGCCACCGCTAAATCGGCTATTGTGGTGTCCTCGGTTTCACCCGAACGGTGGGAAACAACGGCAGTATAACCCGCTTTGTGTGCCATCATAATAGCTTCAAGGGTTTCGGATACCGAGCCTATCTGATTCAGCTTAATCAAAATGGAGTTGCCGCAGCCGGAGGAAATACCCCTTGAAAGCCTTTCGGTGTTGGTTACGAACAAATCGTCCCCCACCAGCTGGAGCCGGTCACCCAGTTCCTCGGTCATAAGCTGCCAGCCCTCCCAGTCCTCCTCGTCAAGGCCGTCCTCAATGGAGCAGATGGGATATTTTTCGGAAAGGGCTTTCCAATGGGAAACAAGGGATGCGGAAGTATAGCGTTTCTGCGACTTGGGAAGCAGGTATTCCCCCTTTGTACCGCTCTTCCATTCGCTGGCGGCGGCGTCAAGGGCAAGGACAAAATCCTTTCCCGGCTCAAATCCCGCCGTCTTTATAGCTTCGATAATATATTGAATTGCCTCCTCGTCGCTGGCAAGATTGGGGGCAAAGCCCCCCTCGTCCCCCACGGATGTGGCAAGTCCCTTTGACTTGAGTATCTTAGCAAGGGTATGGAAAACCTCGGTGCACCGGCGTAAACCCTCGGCAAAGCTTTCCGCCCCTGCCGGCATAATCATAAATTCCTGAACGTCAACGGTGTTGGAGGCATGGGCGCCCCCGTTTAGAATGTTCATCATGGGTACCGGCAGCCGGTTTGCCTGAATTCCCCCCAAAAATCTGTAAAGGGGAACACCAAGAAACTCCGAAGCTGCTCTTGCGGAGGCGATTGACACGGCAAGTATGGCATTTGCCCCCAATTTGGACTTGTCCTTGGTGCCGTCGGCTTTAATCATTGCCCTGTCTAAGGCATAGATGTCGCAGGCATCCATCCCCGCAAGGGTTTCGTTGATAACAGTGTTGATGTGCTTTACGGCTTTGGTTACACCCTTTCCACCGAAACGGCTTTTGTCCCCGTCCCGAAGTTCAAGGGCTTCGAATTCCCCGGTGGAGGCCCCGCTGGGGGACGCCCCCCTTCCGGTTGTCCCGTTTTCAAGGATAACCTCCGCCTCAACCGTGGGATTTCCCCTTGAGTCGATAATCTGCCTTCCGATAACCCTTTTGATTACGGCTTTATTCATATAAATCCCCCTTTGCTTTTTCTTATATTATACACCGAAAAGACCGATACACAATACGGAATTTATATTTTTTCCCATTCTTCCCTTAAAATCGAATAAATACTTGAGTCGACTATCCCCTGATTGTTGAAATCCGCCTTCCGGAGGGTGCCTTCGTACTTCATACCGCATTTTTGCATAACCATGCCGGAATTGGGATTATTGGGGTCATGCTGGGACTCTATGCGGTTTGCCCCCACCTTTTCAAAGAAAAATTCAATTAAGGCTGCCATCGCTTCGCTGGTGTAACCCTTATGCCACCACTTTGTGCCTATGCAGTAGCCTATGTGAACCATTTCAATCCGGTCATCCTGCTCCACCACGGCTATCGAGCCTATGGGTTCGCCGACTTCGTCGGGGACTATCGCCCAGACATAATAATCCTTTTGCCGGTATCTTTCCGTCCATTCATTTAAAATATGTCTGCTGGTTTCAATGCTTTGATGGGTAGGCCAGCGTAAAAACTTTGTAACCTCCGGGTCGGACGCCCAGTTATTAAACATGTCGTTGGCATCATTTTCGGTAAATCTTCTCAGTAAAAGCCTGTTTGTCCTTATTTCCTGTGTTCCTGTATGAAACATATTACATCTCCGTTCCGTAGAGGGAATAACCCTTTTCTGCCCCGTATTCGGGGTAGTGGAGTAAAGAGTTCTCCCTGCCTTTTTTATACATAAGCAGGCACCGCGTTGTCATTTCGGTAACGTCGTTCCTTGACAAAGC
>DBQR01000028.1:73452-74404 GCA_002305335.1 Clostridiales bacterium UBA1389 | reverse complement strand
ATATTCCATTACAAATACCGGATACCAGTTTGTTCTTGAAAACCTTACGGCAAGAAGACCTTTTACCTTTGCCGTTACCCCGGTTTCCTCCAAAACCTCCCTTACCGCCGCCTCTTCGGGGAGCTCCCCCGCTTTGCAGAACCCGCCGGGAATAAGCAGCCTATCCTTTGCTCCTCCGTAGGTGTGCCGGACAAGCAGCACCTTGTTGTCTTTTACCACCACTCCGCTGGCGGCAAATAAAAAATTATCCTGACTCATTGTTATTCCTCTTTTCTGAAAATATCAAGGGTGTGATGGGACAGCCCCACCATGTCCTGCCGTTCGCATATAGTAAAGTGGTATTTTAAGTATATATCAAAGGTTTCGTCATCCATCTGGGGCAGAACATCCCTTAAATATCTTGAAATCATATCCGTTCCCAGATAATGCAGCCGGGTGACGTTAAAGTGTTTCATAAGTTTGTCAATGTCGGACTTTCTGTGAAGCACAAATACTTCCTTCGGTGTGGAAAGAGCCGTAAAGGTTTCAAGGTCAATAAGCTTTTCTTCCAAAAGGCGTTTTATGTTTCCCTTTACAAAGCCGTAATCGATTATTGAAGGGTCGGACACGCAGTATGCCACAAACACCACACCCCCCTTTTTGGTTACCCTGATTGCCTCTGACAGGGCGGCAAGCTTATCTTCTTCGCAAAACAGATGATACATAGGGCCTAATACCAAGGTTATATCATAGCTTTCGGAAGGGAGGAAGGACAAATCCACGGCGTTGCCTTGATAGATATTAACGTTTTCCCCGGGCTTGGTGTTTTGCTTGAAAACCTCAATATTATTAGATACAAGCTCAACCGCATCCACGGCATAGCCATTACGGGCGAAAAAATGGGAATACCTACCCGTCCCTGCTCCTATTTCCACAATTTTCATTCCGTGGGCAAGGTATTTTTCAACATATT
>DBQR01000028.1:72923-73368 GCA_002305335.1 Clostridiales bacterium UBA1389 | reverse complement strand
AATACTTAATAATTTATAAAACAAATTTTAACATTTAGCAGTATGATTTTACTAATAAATTAACAAAATTTGTTGATTGCAAACCGAATTCATGCTATTATGGGTAAACCAAACTCAAAGGTGATTAACATGGGAACGATTGACAACAAAGACAAGGTTAAAACACAATACACCGGTTCCGATAATCTTGATATCCGCATTTTGCTCCATGACAAATATTCCGTAAACAGACAGGGNNAATTACCAAATCAAACCGGGGCAAAAAATCCTTGAGCTAGGGTGCGGTAACGGCAGGCTGTGGGTAGGGAAACTAGATGCGCTGCCGAAAGATATATCCCTCACCCTTTCAGACTTTTCACAAACCATGCTAAACGCCGCAAAGGAAAATCTTAAAGATAAAAACATTACTTATAAAGTTATAGACATTCAGCAAATCCCGTACCCC
>DBQR01000028.1:70724-72911 GCA_002305335.1 Clostridiales bacterium UBA1389 | reverse complement strand
TTGATAAAGCCCTTAGTGAGGTTAAACGGGTGCTTAAAGCAGACGGTAAATTCTATACCGCAACCCTGGGGGAAAGGGGAATAACCGCTTTTATTAGAAATGCCCTCGCCCTTCCCGAAGGGGAGGGTATGAAATTCACTCTTCAAAACGGAAATGATATTTTAAAAAGGTATTTTAACAATGTGGAAGTCAAACTTTATAACGACAGTCTGGAGGTTACCGACACAGGGGATTTAATAAAATACATAAACACCCTTATGTGGGGGGATGAATTAAAAAGCATTGCCGAAAACGAAATGATGAATTTACTTGACAGGCACAAAAAAGACGGTATAATAAAAATCCCAAAAGAATACGGGACCTTTATTGTTACCAGTAATTAATTAAACGGGGTAATTTATGAAAAGCATTATTACCATAAATAGTTGAAATGCAATCATATTTAACTTTTCGGGCAAACATATTTTGGCTAAATTGACTGTTGCAAAATCCGCAAAAACGGTATATAATATTAAAAATATGTTACGGAGGTACGCTATGAAGTCAATCGGCAGAATAAATACAGCCGGACTTTCCCCCATAAGGGAAAGCGTATCCCTTTATGCCTATAATTTTAAGGACACTTTTTCAAAGGTGTCCTTTTTTGCCTTTTTCTATTCCTTTATATACCGCTATTATTATTTTTACCTCGGAAAAATTAAATATATGATGGAAAAGCGGCAAAGACCGATAATACCGGTTATTATCTGACAAAGCAAAAAAGCATCAAAGCGGTTTTTCCATCACGGAAAAGCCGCTTTTATANNCGGATGGCCGCCTCCCGCATGGCCGCCGAATATAAAATGGAAAACGGCCTTCCCGTGTTCGACCCCACCCGGGAGGAGGAGGTTGTTTTACGCAACGCCAAAAACTTTGACGACGACGAGCTTAAGCCCTACTATATCAGCTTTTTGAAATATACCATGAACCTTTCGAAAAGCTATCAGAACCGCCTGCTTCAGGGGATGAAGATTGCCTACTCCGGCGTCCCCGGCGCCTTCGGATATATCGCCGCCAAGGGGATATACCCCGAAAGTATCCCCGTTTCCTATAATTCCTTTACCGATGCTTATAAGGCGGTGGAGGANNCAGGTGATCGACCTTATGTTTTTCGGAACATTGTTTGTTACCGGGGTATATGACCTCGGGGTGGTTCACAACCTTCTCGGCAATCCGGGAGCCACGGTCAACACAATAAAGGAGGTTATAAGCCACCCCCAGGCACTTGAACAGTGCGGGGCGTATATAGAAAAGAAGGGGTTTATCCCCGTTGAAGCTCCCAATACCGCCGTTGCGGCAACTCAGGTGGCTTCCTCCGGCAGAACCGACATCGCCGCCGTCGCAAGCATTGAAACCGCAATGCTGTATGGGTTGAATGTGATTGACGCAAATATTAATCAAAGCTCTACCAACACCACCCGCTTTGCAGTTTTTTCAAGGGCTTCCAACCGGGAATCCCAAAGCCACAACCATTTCATTATGTTCTTTACGGTTAAAAACGAGGCGGGGTCATTGGGTAAAGCCGTATCCGTCATAGGCGAACACGGATTTAACATGAAAGCGTTAAAAAGCCGCCCCACAAAAGAACTTATATTTGACTACTACTTTTTTGTCGAAAGTTATGGTAATATATATAGCGAAAAGGGAATAAGAATGCTGGATAAGCTTTCCGAGGTATGTTCAAGTTTAAAAGTCGCGGGGAGCTTTGACAGGGAAATAAGGCTTAACGGGTGAGAAAATGACACTGACCATGAATTTAGGGGAAAATACCTATGATATCCTTGTAAAGCGGGGGATACTGAATACTGTCGGCGATGAACTGAACCTTAACCGCAGGGTGTTCATAGCCACCGACGACGGTGTTCCGGAGGAATATATTAAAAAGATTTCATCCGCCTGTAAGGAATATACGGTTTTTACCCTCCCTTCCGGGGAGGAAAGCAAAAATATCGAAAATTACTCAAAAATGCTTTCGGCAATGGTTAATTCCGGCTTAACCCGCGCCGACTGTGTCGTGGCCGTAGGGGGAGGGGTGACGGGCGACCTTTCGGGCTTCGCCGCCTCCACCTATATGCGGGGGATAGATTTTTACAATATCCCCACCACACTGCTTTCCCAGATTGATTCCTCCATCGGGGGGAAAACCGG
>DBQR01000028.1:67603-70669 GCA_002305335.1 Clostridiales bacterium UBA1389 | reverse complement strand
CAGATATCCAACGGTCTTGCCGAGGCGATTAAAATGGCGGCCACCTGCGACGCAAAGCTGTTTGAGCTGTTGGAAACGGTTAATTACCGTGAAAATATGAATGAAATAATCGTCGGTTCATTGAAAATAAAAAGAGCGGTGGTTGAAAAGGACGAAAGGGAAGCGGGACCGAGGCGTGTTTTAAACTTCGGCCATACCGTAGGCCACGCCATTGAAAGCACGAATAAAAACCTCCTCCACGGGGAATGCGTGGCGCTGGGGATGATTCCCATGTGTTCGGAAAGCGTAAGGAAAAGACTTAAAAAAGTACTTGAAAAAGCCGGACTTCCCACGGAATTCGAGTATGATACCGAAAAACTCATTAACGCAATCGCCCACGACAAGAAAGTGGCGGGAAACCAGATAAATCTTGTGTATGTGGAGGAAATCGGCTCGTTTAAACTGATGACAATCCCCCTTGAAAACCTTAAATCAATGCTTGTAACGGCATTTGCGGAAAGCGGAGGAAAAATATGAAAAACTCTTTCGGAAACAGCATAACCCTGACATTGTTCGGCGAAAGCCACGGGACTTCCATAGGCGCGGTTATCGACGGTCTTTCCCCGGGAATCTCCGTGGATTATGAAGCAATTTCCCGTTATCTTTCCCTCCGCCGCCCCGACGGGGAAACTTCCACCGGCCGGGTTGAAAAAGATGAATTTGTTATCGAAAGCGGGGTATTCAACGGTTATACCACCGGTACTCCGATATGTATCCGCATCCCCAACCAGAACACGCAAAGCGGCGACTATACGGAAATAAAAAACAAAGCCCGTCCGGGACATGCAGATTATACCGCCTACTGCAAGTATCACGGCTTTGAGGACTGCCGGGGCGGGGGGCATTTCAGCGGAAGGCTTACCGCCGCCATAGTTGCCGCGGGGGGGATATTAATTCCCGCCCTTGAAAAAAAGCATATTTTAATCGGCAGCCATATTTTAAGTTTAGGCGGCATATCCGACCGGAATTTCGAAAATTACGGAGAAGATATAAAAGGGTTAAATAACGAAAAATTCCCCGTCTTTGATAAAACCGCCGGCGAACAAATGAAGGATGAAATTAAAAAGGCAAAAGCCGAAGGGGACAGCATAGGCGGCATATTGCAGACGGCAATATTTAACCTCCCCGCAGGGGTGGGGGAACCCTGGTTCGACAGTCTTGAAGGTCTTATTTCCCATGCGGTTTTTTCCGTCGGAGGAGTAAAGGGAATTGAGTTCGGAACCGGATTCGGTCTTGCAAAAATGAAGGGAAGCGAGGCAAACGATAAGTTTCGAATTGACGAAAAGGGGAAAATCCACACCCTCACCAACCACAGCGGGGGGATAAATGGGGGTATTTCCAACGGGATGCCGGTGGTGTTCAACTGCGTCATAAAGCCCACTTCCTCCGTTTATAAAGTTCAGCAGACGGTGGATTTTATTAAGGGTCAAAACTGCGATATCGAAATAAAAGGCCGCCACGACCCCTGTATCCTCCCCCGGGCAAGGGTTGTTATCGACAGCTTAACGGCTTTGGTAATCTGCGACTTACTGGCAGGCCGTTACGGCACCGATTATCTAAAGCCATAGGGAGGGGATGAAATGAGAATTTTGGTTATCAATGGGCCCAATCTGAATATGTTAGGCGTCCGTCAGCCGGAAATCTACGGGAACAAAACCTATAAGGATTTGCTTTCCCTTATCAAAAGCCATTGTAAAGCGAACAATATAAAGGTCAAATTTTTTCAGTCCAACCATGAGGGGGAAATTATCGACGAAATCCATTCCGCCTATAAAAAATTCGACGGCATTGTAATTAACCCCGGCGGTCTTACCCATACCAGTGTCTGTCTTTTTGACGCCCTGTCGGCGGTGGGGATCCCTGCCGTTGAGGTGCATATTTCTGACGTGGAAAAGCGGGAGGATTTCAGAAAAATAAGCTTTATAAGCAGCTACTGTAAAAAAACAATATCCGGCAAGGGCTTTGAGGGCTATCTGGAAGCTGTTGATTTCCTTGCGGGGCTGAAGGTGGAACAATGAAAATCAAAATTTTCCCTTCTAAGCTTTCCGGGGTTGTTTCCGCTCCGCCCTCAAAGAGTATGGCGCACCGGCATATAATTGCCGCCTCTCTTGCAAAGGGCAGCTCGACACTTAAAAATATCGCCTTTTCCGACGATATTAACGCCACCATAGACTGTATAAATTCCCTTGGCGGGAACATTACCCAGACAGGCGACACTCTTGATGTTACGGGGTTTGATATTTTCAGTGCAAATCCTACACAAAAGCTGTTTGTAAACGAAAGCGGCTCGACTCTGCGTTTTCTTATCCCTTTATGTCTGCTTACCGGTAAAAAAATAACCCTGTACGGCAAGGAAAGGCTGTTTTCCCGTCCCCTTGAGGTTTATGAAAATCTATGTAAGGAAAAGGGCTTTTACTTCGAAAAGGGAAAGGATTATCTGACACTCTGCGGAAGGCTTACCGCGGGAAAATATCAGATCCCCGGCAATATATCCAGCCAGTTTATAACCGGTCTGCTTTTCGCCCTCCCCCTCCTTGAGGGTGACAGCAGCATCGAAATAACCGGCAAAGCCGAAAGCCTTCCCTATATTCAAATGACGATACAGGTTTTATCGGAATACGGCATTAAGCTGAACCGAAAAGATAACATCATAGAAATACCCGGCAGCCAAAAATATGCCCCCAAAAACGCATATATCGAAGGCGACTACTCCAACGCTGCGTTTTTCGATGCGTTGAACCTTTTGGGGCATAATGTAACCGTTACCGGGCTGAATGAAAACTCCCTTCAGGGGGATAAAATCTATAAAGAATACTTGAAGTTAATCGGTAAAACCCAATTAGCTCTTGATGACTGCCCCGACCTTGCGCCTATACTCTTTGCCCTTGGGGCGGAAATGGGGTACGGAGAATTTACCGGCACCCGGCGGCTTAAGCTAAAGGAAAGCGACCGGGGAAGGGCAATGGCTGAAGAGCTTGAAAAATTCGGCGCAACGGTGGAAATATACGAAAACCGGATAACCGTAAA
>DBQR01000028.1:20662-67589 GCA_002305335.1 Clostridiales bacterium UBA1389 | reverse complement strand
GGGGAAATCGAAGACATCGAGGCGGTAAACAAAAGCCTGCCGGATTTCTTTGAAAAATTAATCCGGTTAGGCTTAACCGCGGAAGTTGAGAGTAAAAATAATGAAAATCAATAACGGTATGAAAATACTTATCGTAGGTTTAGGACTTATGGGGGGGAGCTACGCCATGGCCCTGAAGAAAAAGGGCTACTTTGTCTCCGCCATAACCCGAAGCAGGTCTTCCGTTGACTTCGCCCTCAAAAAGGGGATAATCGACAAGGGTTCGGATGAAGTTATCCCCGAAACGGTTAACAGCGCCGATGTAGTTATTTTTGCCCTTTACCCCCATGTGTTCATGGAATGGATTGAAAACTACCAACAGTACTTTAAACCGGGAGCCATAATAACCGACGTAACCGGCGTAAAGGGAGCGGTGGTTTACAAGATTCAGAAAATTCTGCGAAAAGACGTGGAATTTATCTCCTCCCATCCCATGGCGGGGAGGGAGGTTTACGGGGTTAAGAACGCCGACGACAGTATATTCAAAAAGGCGAATTTTATAGTGGTGCCCACGGGTAAAAATACCGAAAGCGCCGTTGAATTCTGCAAATCTTTGGGAACCGAGCTGGGGTTCTGGAAAATAACCGCATTATCCCCCGAAGCGCATGACGAAATGATAGCCTTCCTTTCCCAGCTTACCCACTGTATCGCCGTCGCGCTGATGAATTCCAGCGACAACCCCAATTTAAGCGACTATACCGGCGATTCCTTCAGGGATCTGACCCGTATAGCTAAAATAAACGAGGATATGTGGAGCGAGCTGTTTTTACTAAATAAAGAGGCTTTGCTAAAAGAAATGGATGTTTTTTTAGCCAAAATGGTGAAATTACGAAACTTTCTTGCCTTGGAGGACGCGGAAGGCATGAAGGAAATGATGAGAATATCCACTTTACGAAGAGAAAAATTCGATAACTGATAGGCAGGTTTTGACTTATGAATATGGTTTTTTTAAGAAAACTCCCTGTTCCGAAGGAGATTAAGGAGCAGTTCCCCTTGACTCCCCAGATGGCGAAAATAAAACAGCACAGGGATACGGAAATCAAAAATATTATAGCCGGGGAATCGGAAAAGTTTTTGCTGGTAATAGGTCCCTGTTCGGCGGACGACAAAACCGCCGTGCTTGACTATATTTCCCGTCTCCGCAAAATTCAGGACGAGGTGGGGGAGGGAATTGTCATTATCCCCAGGGTTTACACCAACAAGCCCAGGACCACCGGCGCCGGCTACAAGGGAATGCTCCACCAGCCCAAGCCCAACGAAAATCCGGATATGTTGGCGGGAATTATCGCAATAAGGGAGCTTCATATGTGGGCCCTTCGGGACTACGGTTTCAGCTGCGCCGACGAAATGCTGTACCCCGAAAACCACCGTTATCTTTCCGACCTCCTTGCCTATGTGGCAATAGGGGCAAGATCGGTGGAAAACCAGCAGCACCGGCTTACCGCAAGCGGGCTGAATATCCCGGTGGGAATGAAAAACCCCACCGAAGGGGATCTGGTGATAATGCTTAATTCCATTTATGCCGCCCAGCTCCCCCACACCTTCATATACCGGGGATGGGAGGTTAAAAGCGAGGGAAATCCCTACGCCCACGCCATTTTACGGGGGTATATCGATTCGTCGGGGAAGGCGATACCCAATTACCACTATGAGGATTTGGTTAAACTCAACGAAATTTATATAAATTCCGGCCTTAAAAACCCCGCCGTCCTTATCGACACCAACCACGCCAACTCCGGCAAAAACCATCTTGAACAGATTAGGATTGCCAAGGACGTCCTCCACAGCCGGCGGGCGAACCCCGATTTAAAGAAACTGGTTAAGGGGCTGATGGTGGAAAGCTATATTGAAGACGGCTGCCAGCGGGTGGGGGATAATGTTTACGGCAGGTCCATAACCGACCCCTGCTTAGGCTGGGAAAAAACTCAAAGTCTTATATACGATATAGCGGAACATCTGTAAAAAAGTGCGGGAAACCGCACTTTTTCAATAATACCCGCACTTTGGTTTAATGCTTCATGTAATTACTTTAACAAATAATATATTATAAACCCGTAGGGGCGGATATCATCTGCCAGCAACACAGCAGATGGAAATTGGTTGATGTTGTGGCAGAGAGGCGGAATATAAAAAAGCCTTCCGACTTTCGGGGAAGGTGTCAGCCGAAGGCTGACGGATGAGGGGCAGTGCCGCAAATGCGGGTGAGAAGCGTAATGAAATCCTCCCGTACGGTCGGATGAAATCCGCCGGTTTTCACCGGCGGAATATTAATCAGCCCTCAACATACTCGATTCTGTCGGCTCCCGAACAGGCAAGCAAATCAAACTCGCTTTCCTTAAACAAGGGCAGAAGTTCCTTCGTTGTTTTAACCGTCATAACCTCTATCTTTGCCGACAGGGAAAGCCGGTTTTCGGTTTTATATTTCCTGACTTCAAAAACCGCATCCTTCAACGTTTTCCCGAACTCAAGAATAATGCTTTCGGGACATTCCGGCTTTTCCCACTTTGAAAGATGAATCGACTTTTCCTTTTCAAACCCGACAAAAAACTGCCGGTAGATATAATCGGTAATATGGGGAACATAGATTGCGTACAGCTTTAAAATATTAAGCAGGGTATAATACAACGCAAACTGCCCGCTTTTTCTTTCCTCAATACCGTGTAAATCGGGACGGTAGAGCCTTTCTTTGGCTATCTCGATGTAATTGTCGCAGAAATCCTTCCAGAACAACTCGTCTATTTCCTGTCTTGCCAGACCGATTTCGTACTCGTCAAGCAGCTTTGAGGCTTTTATTATGGTTTCGTCGGTTCGTGCGATTATCCACCTGTCCACCGGCAGCAGTCCGGGTTTATTCGATAAATCAATGTCATTGAGATGGCCTATGGCAAACCGGCTGGCGTTCCACAGCTTTGTCAGAAACCGCTTTGCCACCGCAAGGTCGTCTGTCGAAAAAAAGGTGTCGCTCCCTAATTTCGCACTCCCCGCCCAGTAGCGCAGGGCGTCGGCGGAGTGATTTTTTATCAAGTTCGAAGGCGACAGTTCGTCGCCGGCATTGGCTTTGGATTTGCTGAACTTTTCCCCCTTTTTGGCAAGGACAAAGCCGCTAATCATTATATCCTTCCATGGGAGATTGCCGGTATGGTAAAGGCTCCTTACTATGGTATAAAAGGTCCAGGTCCTGATTATTTCGTGTGCCTGGGGCCTCATACCCATGGGGACAAGGGGAATTCCCGAGGTCATCTCATTAATGAGAGGAGAAACCGAGGAAGTTGCCCAGGTGTCAAGCACCCCCCGTTCCGGGAGGAATTCACTGCAGCCGCATTCGCAGACGCCATTGAAATCCCTTTCAAGGGGATTTACCGGCAAGTCCTCTTCTTTTGCAAAATATGCCTTTTGGCAGTTTTTGCAGTACCAGACGGGGAAGGGAATTCCGAAATACCTCTGACGGGAAATGCACCAGTCCCATTTCAGGTTGGAAACCCAGGCAACATACCTGTCCTTCATCTGGGAAGGGTACCAGTTTATTTCGTCGGCGGCTTTCAGAAAGGTGTCCCTTTCCTTTAAAATATCAATATACCACTGGCGGGAGGGGATAATTTCGGTTTCCTTCCTGCATCTTTCGTGAACCCCCACGGTGTGGGTTATGGTTTCCGACTTTATAAGCAATCCCTTTTCCCGCAACAGCTCAATGATTTTTTGCCTTGCGGCGTTAACCTTCATCCCCCCGATAAAGGGAACGTTTTCGTCAATCCGCCCGTCGGGACAAATCACCTTCCGGTAGGGAAGACCGTACTTTTCCGCCCATTCCATATCGGTAAAGTCCCCGTAGGTGGCGCACATAACCGCACCGGTGCCCTTTTCCATGTCCGCCTTTTCGTCGGCAATGACCGGGATTTCGTAATCATACAGGGGAACACGGACGGATTTCCCCACAAATTCCGAATACCTTTCATCCCCGGGATTGACAAAGAGGCATACGCAACCGAAAAGCAGTTCGGGGCGGGTGGTGGCAACAATTAGGGGGACATCCCCCGCATAAAAGGGAATGAAGTTGAAACTGCTTTCTATATCCTTTGTCTCCAGTTCCGCCTGAGCGATGGAGGTCCGGCATTCGCTGCACCATAAAACCGGCGAATCCTTTGAGTAGGCCCTTCCCTTTTTGATAAGGTCGAGAAACAGCTTTTGGGAAAGCTTTATAACATTGGGGTTAATGGTTTCGTACTGAAGACGCCAGTCGGCGGAAAAGCCGAGGGAACTGTATAATTCCCTGAATTCCCCTTCGTATTTCTTAACTGTTGACAGGCAGATTTCGGCAAACTCGCTTCTGGGTTTGTCCTTTGCGAATATCCCCTTTTCCTTTTCCACCAGCCTTTCGGAAGGCAGGCCGTTATCGTCGAACCCGAAGGGGTAAAACACGTTAAACCCCTTCATCCGCTTGTAGCGGGCAATCATTTCCGCCTGGGTGTAGGAAAAAATATGCCCTATATGAAGGCTGCCGGAAACGGTGGGGGGCGGGGTGTCGATGGAATAGATTTCCCCCTCCCTTGTTTTATCGAATTTGTAGATATCTTCCTTTTCCCAGAATTCCCGCATCTGCCCTTCGGCTTCGGCGGAATTATATTTCTTTTCCATAAAAACCTCCTGAAATGTATAAATTAAAAGCCCCGAAGCGTTACGCTTCGGGGCGAACGGTTGTCCGCGGTACCACCCGAATTCGGAATATGAATTCCGCTCTTAACCGGTACGGGATAAGTCTTTATCCGATACCGTTTTCCCGATAACGGGGGAAAACACCGTTGAAGTCTACTTGGGGAAGAAAAATTTCCCCGTTCGGTTCACAGCTCGGGGGCTACTTCGCCGCCATCTTCACGAAGGCTTACACCTGCCGCCTTCTCTCTCAGCATCCGAATGTCGGTTACTCCTCCCCGTCATTGCCTTTGGGATATTCGATTTTTGACTATTATAGCACGCTGAATTAAAAAATCAAGTATTTACCGGGATTTCATTGTAATTTACAAATATAATTGTTGCAAAGGCTGAATTTTTATGCCATGTTGCGAAAGATTAAACTGCATCCTGCTTTTTTGCAAAAACTGACGGAAAAGGGTTAATTTGCGAATTATATAAAAAAATATCGAAAAATATTGATATTATAGCATATATGTATATAATAGTATAGAATACAGTTTTTGGAGAGTAAGAATGAAGAAACGGTTGCTTTTGGTTTTATTATTTATACTTATTCTTGTAATGATTCTTTCCGGATGTAAAAAGGCCGGTAATGATTCCAGCGGTGATTCAAGCCGGGGGGAATTAAGCGAAAACGACAGTATAAGCGACAGTTCGACGACTGAAGACGTAAGCGACAGTTCGACGACTGAAGACGTAAGCGAAACCCTGCCGGAACAGTCCCCCGCAGGGACGGTTGTATTTTCGAATCAGAAAAACGACACCGGAGGGGAACTGGCGAAGGAAATTTTACTTCCTCTTAAGAATACGGAAAAGCAATACAGGGTATTTATCAGGGAACCCGGGGAATACGGGTATTATGAATATCAATACCTTGACGATAAAATAATTATTGATTTGCCGGAATATAAGGAAGGCGAAATAAACGTACACGAAAAATTTTATTTCAACGGCAGCGAATGGACCTTTGCCGTTGAAAAAGACTATATTGAAAGTACAAACGAAGGGATCAGAGCAGTAAATGTTTCCACTACGGCAATACCGGTTACTGTTGGCGAAATAACCGGGAAAGCTGCGGTTGCCCAGTTTATCAACTGGGAAAAAGGTTCATTCGTTAAGTCGGGAATTGTAAGGGCCTTCCTTCCGAACGAAAGTTATACAGAAGACGACCTTATCGTAAACGGTAAAAGCCAAGACTATGCGGATCTGACCTACGAAGAATACTCCTTTGAGGGGTTTGAAAATAACCTTTATTTCCTTTTCAACGGTGAAAATGAACTTCGTTATGTTTATTATAACGGCGTTATATACATTATTACTCCCTCTGTGGAAACAGCGCAATATTATAAGGCCCTGTTTACCAATCTTTACTGGGCGGACAGGAGCCATTTCGACAAACTTATCGAAGAAAATTTCCTTACCGAAAACATAAAAAAAATAAGTCTTACGATCTTCGATCTGCAAAAATATTACAACCTTAGCAACATAGTCTGTTATGACGACAGGATAGTCTGCTTTGAAGACGATTCGGAAAATGCATATTACTTCAACGGCACAGACTGGTATAAAATAATAAACCGGATTAACGGAAACAACAGTGTGACATCAAGCTATGAAAAAGCCGAAAAAATTGATTTCAAACTGAATTTCCTACTTGAAAAATACCTTGAAAACCGGGTCTTTCTGGGTTCGGGAAAGGTTCTGGAAATCCAAAGGGGGGAATTTTCACAAATCTTCTGTGAATATGCGGATTATTCCTTCCCCGACCTGGGAATTCAGATAAGGCTTTACTACAATGAAAATGAAATCTTTTTGGCAGATGATGAAAACCTTCAATTCATAGATATCGAATACTGGGATGACGAGCCTGACATTTATGAACGGGAATGGATAAGGGTCGTATACTTTGAGAGCATAGACTTATTTGTGGGCGGCGACGGTTTGGCCGATCCCGAAAACCCTCCGGGAACCGTTAAGTTTTTGGAAACGTTTAAGGACACCAAGGGGAAACTGGCGGAAAACTGTTTCGGCTGGCTTCCGGGAGGTAAAGGGAGCAATTATTTCAGCATATCCGATATAGATGATGACATATACGCCGAATTCAGATCCTACAACGGCAGAACCTTTATTCCGTTATCCCGGTCTTCGGAAGGCAGCATTTATGTCAACGAATACCTGTTTTTTGACGGGTTCGAATGGTTTTCGGTAATTAAAAGGGAACATTTGGGGGGAAACGGACTGTATGTAACCGATTCCTATACGGCAACCGAATTAACCGAAAGCCAGCTTGAGGAAAAGGTGAGCTGTCCCCCCCTTATATATCTTGAAAACCGTAGGTTTATCCGTTCGGGAAGGGTAAGGGCTTATCTCAGGTACAGTTTTATCACCATGTATGACCTTTTGGCGGAATACGGAACAGCCCGGATTAAACCCTATGCGGAATTTACATACGAGGAATACTCCGTCGAAGGATACGATACAAATATTTACTTCTTCTTCAACGATGACGATGAACTGCGTTATGTGTACTACGGCGACGGGATTTATTATATCGAGATACAAACCACCACAGAGGATTCACGATTTTATGACTTTATGCGTTTCAACTGGATCGGGGGAGAAGCCTTCGACAAAACCCTGGAGGAAACGCTTTTAGACGATAAGCTGTTTGAAGTCTACCTGTACTACATAGAAAATGACGATGGAAGGGTGTATGAACCGAAATACCATTATAATTTTTATCAGAACAAAATCGAATATTTCGACAGAGCATCGGATAAAAATTATTACTTCAACGGGAAAGACTGGTACCTGAGGAAGGAAGACCCCGAAAACAAGTGGGATTATGTCTTTGAAAAGGTAAAAAATCCCGATATTGAAATAGATTATCTGCTGCCGGTAAACTTCAAAAACAGGGTTTTGAAGGGCACGGGCTATGTCGGGGAAGTTGATGTGGATTCGTTCAATCCCATTGAGTTGTGGTACGCCGACTATGAATTTCCCGGTCTTGACAAGGAAGTAAGATTTTATCTAAACAATAATACCCTGTTCCAAGAGAGTAACGACGGAAAACTCACATTTGTAAACTGGTTTTATATCGAGTTCAACGGGAAGTATCTTAACCTTTCCACTGCCTATCAGGATAATGGAGTAAGCCATGAATATATAGATTATATAAAAAGCCGTTTTGAGTATTATGACATGAAGATTGCCGGAAATTACGATTAAATAACCATACCGCCTGTGCCAAGCGGCACAGGCGGTGATTTATTTCATTCCTTAACTTTCTTACCCGGAAAGGGGATGGTTCTTTCAAGCGGGAAAGGCGGTTTTGCAAGGGGTTTTACCGCAATTGACATTAGCATTAACGGGTTGTCGTCCGCCGCAATCCGGTTTGACGATAACTTGCCGCACTCCCGACACCGGTGGATGACCGCCCATTCCCCGTTGTTTCTTACCCAGACGCCGATAGGGTCCATTATCCCTTTGCAGGGGGACGCCCTGTCCCCCGGGGTAATATCCACATGAAGGCTGCACAGGCAGTTGGGGCAGTGGTTGCGGTGGCTGCTCCCCGCCCCCTCCGGGAAAACCGTGGTTTTGCAGTTTATACACTCAAAACCCTCGTTACAGGGGTTATAGCGGTAGTCTGACTTATTTTCGGCTACCTCCCCCGGGGACTTAAAAACCTCTTTACTTTTATTTCTCTGCTGTTTTGCAATCCCCTTGAATTTTAATTCCTTCTCCCGGATTGCTTTTACCTTGTCTTCGGTATATTTGGATTCGTTTTTCAGTTCAAGATAGCTTTCCCATCTTTCCCGGGACAGCTTCCCTTCCGATATCGCCTGCTTTACGGCGCATCCCGGCTCGCTCCGGTGGCGGCAGTCCCGAAAACGGCATTTACCGAAAAACTGTTCCACGTCCGCAAAGCTTCTGTCGATTCCGTCGGCTGCATCCCACATACCGATTTCCCTCATGCCGGGGGTGTCGATAATGTAAACGCCGGATTTCAGGGTTATAAGCTGCCTTGCGGTGGTGGTATGGCGGCCTCTGCCGTCGGATTCCCGCACACTTCCGGTGGACATGATTTCCTCCCCCGAAAGGGCGTTCACAAGGCTGGACTTACCCACCCCCGACGAACCTAAAAACACAACGGTTTTATTCGGTTTAAGGTATTTTTTCAGTTCCTCAATACCGTAGCCGGTTACCGAGGACACGGCAAATACCATAACGCCGGCGGCAATTTTTTCGGCAAGGCGAACCTGGGTCGAAAAATCCTCCGCAAGGTCGGTTTTGGTTAAAATCACCGCCGGAATCCCCCCCGACTGCCACGCCAGGGAAAGATACCTTTCCAGCCTTTTGGGGTTGAAATCCCCGGCAAGGGACTGGATAATGAACACATAATCAAAGTTGGCCGCCACCGCCTGGGGAGCATTCCCCGAGGAGGAAGGGTCAAGGCGGGCGAACACCGATTTCCGTTGCAGCGTCTTAACAATCCGGCTTTCCCCGCTTTCGTTGTAATCGACAAGCACATAGTCGCCGGTGGTGGGGAAGATTTCGCCGCCGTAATAATATTCGCTTTTCTTTAGCACCGCAAGACCACTGCCGTATTCGCATTCGATTTCGAACCTGTCCCGGTGGACGGCGGTTATTCGGGCGGCGGTTTTATCAGGGTATTCCTCTGTAATCAAAGGGTAAATTTCTGTTATATTCAATGTCTGTATTCCTCCGTATTGTTTGATTGGATAAAAAATTCACACGGGAGCAAAGTCCGGTTACAAGCATAAACTGACCTCCTTAAAATTTAAAATGGGCATAAAAATACCGCGTACAGCCTTTGCTGTTTACGCGGTTTTCCGGCTTTATTCAGGCACGAAAAAGACACGCTTTGCGTGTCATACCAAACAGTATTCACGAAAGGCCGTTACACGGCAAAGGATAATATATCATTTGATATTCCTCTGCCTCGGTATTCGGTTAATTAAGAGCCACCTCATAGATTTCCGACATTAATAACACTCCTTTCGATTGGTAACGTTATTATCTACGTCAATATACCACAATATACACAATATGTCAATATTAAATTAAAAGATTCCCAAAATTCGTTGATTTATTTTTTTATTTATGCTATGATTAAGTCCCAAAAACAATAAGGATATTATATATGGATTTAATAAAAATAAATGAAATCGCCTATTCGCGGATGGCCGACCGCAGTTCCCATAACTGGAAGGACAAGGGCAATAAATATTACCACGGTCAAAGGACGGCAAACCTTGCATTAACCCTTCGTGAAATCCTGCTACCCGAAAACTCGTCGTCCGACGAAATTCTGACGGTTTCGGCATGGTTTCACGATATTTCAAACGGCAGCGAAAACCACTGCGCTTTGGGGGCGGAAAAGACAAGACAGCTGCTTTCCGGCTTATGTACTCAAGATGAGCTTGAGCAAATATGCTATATTATTTCGGTACATGACGAAAGGATTGAGGGAAACAACTACCCCGAGGTTGTAAAACTGATGCAGGACGCCGACCTGCTTGACCATTTGGGCACTTTCGGCGTGTGGGAACATTTTTTGTATGCGACCGCCCACGGCGAAACCATAAACGAGGCGAAGGACTTTTTGCTGAATGTCGCTGTCAAACAACATACGGAACACAGAATGCAGCTTAATTTTGAGTTTAGTAAACTGATTCTTGACGAAAAATATGCTTTCCTGAAAAGCTTCGCCACCCGCTTTGACACCGAACTGGAAGGCAGAGTGTGGAATCTGGATGAAATAATAAAAAACGGAGTTAAAAATGGCTGAATTTGAATTTACAAACATGGTTATGATACATGACAAATCCACCGGCAGGGTGCTGGTGCAGGAGAGGATAAAAAGCTGGAAAGGCATTGCCTTCCCCGGCGGACACGTTGAAAACGGGGAAAGTATCTATGATTCCGCCGTCAGGGAGGTTTTCGAGGAAACGGGTTTTACCGTTAGAAACCTCATCCCCTGCGGGTTTATGCAGTGGTATAACAATAAAACAAACGACAGGTATTTTGTGTTCTTTTACAAAACCCACGACTTTTCGGGTGAACTTATGGAAAATTCCGAGGAGGGAAGGAACTTCTGGGTGAATCCGGAGGATTTATACAAACTGAACACCCCCGGCAACTTCAAAGAGTATCTCCCCATCTTTTTCGGTGACAGATTTACCGAAGGTTTCTGTTCCTGGAACGAGGAAACCGAATATGACATGACCAAGCCCAATCCCTATGGCATCGTTTACAGGTGATACAATGGATTTCACAAAGTCTGAACCCCTTGAAAAGGGCTGGTCGGTGGATAAAAAATACTGCGTAACCGGCAAAGACGGTAAAAAATATCTCCTCCGCATTTCCCCGATAGAACAGTATGACCGGAAAAAAGCAATGTTTGAAATGACAAAGTGGGTTGCCGCTTTGGGGGTGCCCATGTGTGTTCCCGTCGAATTCGGCGTCAACGACGAGGGAGTTTACGTAATCCAAAGCTGGATAGAGGGGGTTGACGCCGAGGAGGTTATCCCAGACCTTACTTTAAGGGAGCAGTATGCTTACGGACTTGAAGCGGGGAGGATACTTAAAGTAATCCATTCCATACCCGCCCCACCGGGAATAGAGGACTGGGAAAGCCGTTTCGGCCGCAAAATCGACCGGAAGGTAAAGGCATATCTTGACTGCCCCGTTAAGTTTGAAGGGGCACGTTTTATGGAGGACTATATAAACCGGAACCGCCATACATTATTAAAAGACCGTCCCCAATGCTACCAGCACGGGGATTATCATATCGGCAATATGATGATTTCCGGCGGAAAGCTTTATATAATAGATTTCGACCGGGACGATTTCGGCGACCCCTGGGAGGAATTCAACCGCATAGTGTGGTGCGCCCAGAAATCCCCCGCATTTGCATCCGGCATGGTTGACGGCTATTTTGACGGCAATGTGCCCTATCGGTTCTGGCAGAGTCTTGCCCTTTACGTTTCGGCGAATATGATTTCCTCCTTACCCTGGGCGTTGCCCTTCGGCGACGACGAGGTGAAAACCATGCTGAATCAGGCAAGGGAAGTGCTGTACTGGTACGACAATATGAAAACCGTTGTTCCGAAGTGGTACACGGAAGGGAAAAAGGAGAATAAAATGGGAATAACAATAAAATATTTACAGGAATATATAAAATCCAAGGATTTCAACCCCGCCGCCAGGGAAGCATATTTTATGAAACTGACCGAGGAGGTAGGGGAACTGTCCCGGGCAATGCGTAAGAACCTCCGCCCCGACGAGGGAAATATTAAAAACACATTGGATGAGGAGCTATGGGATGTGATTTATTACGCCCTTGCCATAGCAAATCTGTATGATATCGACCTGGAAAAGGTAATCCCCCTCAAGGAGGAAATAAATAATCAAAAATACAACACCCATATGGTGTTTAAGTGCGAATAGCTGAAACCGGAGGCAAACGGGAAAAATGAAAACTCAAAACACCGTCTTTTGCGGTTTTCCCAGGGGTGTCAAGGAATTTATGGAAAACCTCCCCTTCTGCAACACCTTTGAGGCGAAGGATGAAAATATAACTGATTATAAAAGACTTATAAGCGAACCTTTGGGGAAACTGTACGAAACCCTGCTGCCTGCGATTAATGAAATTTCCCCCAACCTGGACACAAAAAGGGCAAGATGTGTTTCCTCCCCCTATAACGACCGCCGTTTTTCCCCCAAGGCTCCCCTGAGGGAGTATGTTTATATCCGCTTCCGCCTTAGGGGGAGGGAGGAAAACTCTCCCGGACTGTATTTCGATATGGGAGCGGAGTATTATTCCTACGGTATCTGGATTTTCAAACGCACCACCCCCGGTCTTCAGGCATTGAAGGAAAGTATGCTGTCAAAGCAAAGGGAATACTCCGAAGCCTTGAATTTAGCCATATCCGCCGGCCTTTCCATAGGCGGTGAAAAATATAAGAAAGACCGTTTTCCCCATATGCCCGATACACCACTAAAGGATATTTTAAACCGCAAGGCGTTTTATATCGGCTTTGAAGCCCCCGTCGGGGAGAACATATATACTCCCAAATTTGCCGACGAAATATCAAGGGCTTTAGCTTCGTTAAGTAAGCTGGTAAATCTGCTGGATAAGGAAACCTTTGATTAATGGCATAAGAGCAGTCAGATTATACATTTTTAAGAGGTGATACATATTTCCACCACAATTTTCGACTATATTGACTGGCGGGGGGACCTTCCCTTTTCCAAATCCCCCTTCTGTTCGGTGGATGCCCTTATTTTCACCGAACTGTCCTACCTTGATTATTCCGGCATTGTCCCCTCCCCGGAGGAGGGCGGAGCAATATCCCTGAAAGAAGCCTCAAAGCTTTTCTTTCAGAAAAATCCTCAGGGTGAAATAAAATTAGGGGCTATAATGCCCTCCAAAATCGTGGACTTACTAAAAAAAGCGGCTGCCTGCCACCGTTATGAATCCCTGAATATATCCCGCTTTGTGAATATTATAGACACTAAAGCGGAAAAGCAGTTTTCCGCCCTTTGCATAAACCTTGACGAAAAAAGCATGTTTATTGCCTTCAGGGGAACCGACGACACCATAGTGGGGTGGCGGGAGGATTTCAATATGTTTTTTAAAGCTCCGGTACCCTCCCAGCTCAATGCTTCGGAATACCTTAATAATGCGGGGGAATCCTTCGTCGGCAAGCTGATTGTGGGCGGCCACAGCAAGGGAGGCAATTTAGCCGTCTGGGCGGCAAGCCACTGTTCGCCGGAGGTTACGGACCGCATTTTAGCGGTTTACAATTTCGACGGCCCCGGCTTTTCGGTGGATTACCGTTCCACCGACAGCTATAAGGCGTTGAAAAGCCGTATCCGCACCATTGTCCCCGAATGTTCGGTGGTGGGGATGTTTTTGGAACATGAGGAAAAATATCTGGTGGTCAAGTCCGACCGCAAGGGGATTGCTCAGCATGATGCTTTGTCCTGGCGGGTGTTGGGGAAGTCCTTTGAGTATGCAAGTGATTTGTCGCCGGAAATGAAGCAAATAAATTGTATTCTTGCTTCATGGATTAACAATATGGATAATTCCCGGAGGGAAAAATTCACCGAATCCTTTTTCGGGCTGCTGGATTCCACCAAAGCCGCCACTCTGTCGGATCTTATGAAAAGCAAAAGGGCATTGCTCAAGGCGATAACCTCAGCCGACGCCGAAACCAGACAGGCTTTGTTCTCCGCCTTCAAGCTGCTTTTGGGAGAAGGCAAAAAAAGCCTTGCGGAGTGGCTTAAGAAACCGCCCCAAAAAACAATAGAGCAGGGAAATCTGCAGGTCTGATTATTTTTATACATAATAGTAGGAAGGTTGGATGAATGAAAAAAGCCTTCCGACTTTCCGGGAAGGTGTCAGCCGCAGGCTGACGGATGATATCCACCCCCACATATGTTAATTATACTGCACATAGGTTTTATGGGGTGTTTGATGTAAATTAACGTCTGACACCGGTGGTACTAAATGCGCCCCCGTAGGGGTGAGGGAGCCCCGGATAAAAGCAGCCGCATCACAAAACACGCCCCCGTAGGGGAGCGAGTATTGAATGGAACAAAACCCGCCGGCATACACCAGCGGGTTTAATTTTAAAATATCCAATAAAACAAGGGAATTGTCAGGAATGCTGCCCAGCCGGGATGCCAGAAGTTATAAACACATCCCACGAAGAGGTAGAGCGCCACGATAAATACAGGGTAGTTAAATTTCCTGATGGATTTATAAACTATGGCATTGATTATACTGTGGATAACAGGAATGCATAAAAACAATATCCAGCCGGGGTGCCACAGATTAAAGGCGGTGCCGATTATAATATATACAATGGCGATAATTAACCCTATGGGGATATCCTTAAGGTATTTCCGCCTGCGGTCCTTCATTTTAAAACAGGTATTAACCTTTTCCGTGTCAGCGTGAGAATCATCGCTATAATCCCCGCTGTTGTTCGATGTCTCACCTTTTCCCCCGAAGGAAATATGGACATTACCGCTGCCGCCTTCTTTTATTTTAATCCCCGACCAGCCTATATGGACTTCGTCGTTCCCGTCGGTGACATGAATACCCGAGGGGCTGATTTTAACTTTATCCTCGCCGTCAACAATATGAATTCCCCCGTTAAAGGAAATTCCGTTCGCCTCATCGTTCTTAATGCTTTCCCTGTCTTCTCCGGTGCTTTCGCCTGCTTCGGCGGAGGCGTTATCGTCGGAATGTGTCTCCTCGGTTTCGTCACTGTCGGTAATAACCTCGTCGGGGTCCACATTAAGCAGAGTGTCGATGGAAACGCCGTACAGCTTTGAAAGCTTTATTAAATTGTCGGTGTCGGGGCAGGCCTCCGCCCGTTCCCATTTGGATACGGATTGCCGGCTAATACCTAATTTGTCTGCAAGCTCCTCCTGTGAAAGACCGGATTGCTTGCGGTAATTGTACATCCGGTTTGCCATTTCGATGTTCATAGTCGGTCTCCCTTTTTTTGTTCTGTATTAATTATATGTGAAGAAAAAGGGAATTTCAATACATTTTAATTTTCAATAGGGGCTTTTTACACAAAAAATCGTAAACTTTGGTTGTCATTTGCCCGTTTTCTCTGCAACCGTCCCCTTTTTTCGCCCTTTTACGCCTTAACGGAGGAATCGCCGAAAGTTAGACCAAGCCACTTTATTACCCATTCCCCCCATCTGGAGATATAGGGGGAATTGTATCTTTCCTTAGCCCAGTCGGGGGAGGTTTCCCTTGTGGCAAGGGAAATGCCGTGGGGACCCGCGGGGAAGACGTGCAGCTCAAAGGGGATTTTCTGCTTCGCAAGGGCATGGGCGTAGTCAAGGGAGTTGGTTACGTTCACCGCATCGTCTGCGGCGGTATGCCAGATGAAGGCCGGCGGGGTCTCGGAATCGACTCTGTATTCAAGGGACACCCGCTTTTTGTCCTCTTTGGTGGGGGTGTTGTTTGAAAGCAGATTCTTTATCGATCCTTCGTGGGGGTTGTTTATTCCCGAAATAACCGCATAGCCCAAGACGGTGGCGTCGGGCCTTGCTTCCTTGCCGGAAATGCCCAGAGTGTCCTGCAACCGCTTATCCTTCCAGCAGGTGGAAATATATGCCGCCAGATGGCCGCCGGCGGAAAAGCCGCAGACGGCTATTTTATTTTTGTCGATGTTGTATTTTCCGGCGTTCTGCCTTAAGTGGACCATTGCCGCCGCCGCGTCGATAAGAGGATTTATCTCACGGCAGTCGGGAGCAACCGCATACCTTACCACAAAAGCGTTGTAGCCCCCGGCCAAAAACAGATGGGCAATGGGTTCCGCTTCCCGGTCAGAGGTGTAGGCATATCCCCCGCCGGGGAATATAACCACCGCCCCTTTGGGTTCGACGGTAAGCTCCTTTGAGGGGCGTTTCACATAGCACTCCATGTACACCTTTTCGCAGCCCGGATAAAGGTTTTTGTCATATAGTTTCACTGTTTCCATTTCTTTTATCCTTTTCTTTAAGTTTATATATTAAACTGAAAATAACAAACGCAAACGGCAGAATTACGATTATATCCCCCACGCGGGAGTACAGGGTTCGGTTGGTGTTGGTATAGACTGTTTGATAAGCAATGGTCTGGGTTAAAGGGGAGGTTTGGGAATATACAACCCCCTTCGGGGAAACAAAACAGGAAATTCCCGTATTTGCCGACCTGACCAGCCATTTTCCCGTTTCCACCGCCCGTATTACAGAATGAGACATATGCTGATAAACCCCGGCGGAATCCTCGTACCAGCTGTCGTTGGTGGAAACCAGCATAAGTTCCGCCCCCGCTCTTGCGCTGTCAAGGGCAAGGGGAGGGAATATGGAATCGAAGCACACAAGGCACCCCACCTTTGTGCCGTCCTTCAGGGTTATAACCGGATTTTCCCCCGGTGTAAAGGGAGTTTCGGAAAGATTCAGATCGCTTACAAAGGGAAACAGCTTTATAATCAGTTCCTTTGCCGGAAGGTATTCCCCGAAGGGGACAAGATGGCGTTTTGAATAGATTTCCGACATTGACCCGTCGGCAAACAGGGCAAACACCGAATTGTATTTTTTATCCCCCTCGTTTGTAATAACCGACATTATTATAGTAACGCCCTTTTCCCTTGAGATGGCCGAAAACCTTTCCCCGATAACCGGGCTATAACTGGTGGGGATTGCGGATTCGGGCAGGACGATAAGCTCCGCCCCGTTTCCGGCGGCCTCAAGAGCCAGTTTTTCGTATCTGTCAATTATGCTGTCCAGCCTTTCCTCCCCCCATTTTTCCATGGAAAGCACATTCCCCTGAAGGGCGGCGGTTTTTATTGCGGTTTGATTTCCGGAAGGTAAGGCAAGGAGTACAGTACCGGTTAGAAGGGGGACACAAATTGACAAAGCGGGGTAAAGCAGATATTTTTTATCCGGCTGCTTCAGAAATACCGCCGTAGCCGAGGAAAAAAGATTTATGATAAAGGCAATAAACAGCCCGCCCATCAGGGAAGCGTTCTGTATAAGGGGCAAAAACAGATACTGTCCGGCGGCGGCGGTTCCCCAGGGAAGGGAAAAGGAACCTAAAGAAATAACCCACTCGAACAGCAGAAATACGCATCCCGCCCCCAAGGGGAGAAGGTATCTGTTTTTCGGAAAAATCTTAAAAAGCAAAAAGCATATCGCAAGTATCAGGGAATGGTAAAGGGAAAGGCCGATATCCGCGATAATTACGATAAACATCCCCTGAATTTTTGTAAACTCAAAGGCTTCGAAGGGATAAAGTACAAAAAACCAGGAATACAAGGGTATGAAAAAACCCAGCCCGAAGAAAAAAGCCTTTTTAAAGGGGGAGGTAACCGAAAGAGTATCTTTCCCCTCAAAAAGCTTCAGGTAAAACAAAATAAGCCCGAAAAAGCCGAAAAGGAACAAATACCCCCTCACAAAGGAAAGGGAGTATATAATTCCCGCGATAAAGCACCAAAGGGCATTCCGGGAATAAAGGGCGTTATAAATTTTTACTGTCCTGTCTTTCAAAGCCTTTCAATCATCCGCCTTACCTTGTCCGTGGCAAAGGCAAATGCCTCATAGGGGGAATCAAAGGAAAATTTATGCTTTATGTCGTCAAGTTTTGACAGGGAGGAAAGACCGGTAAAGTTTATAAGGTGGGGTTCCATTGTTATTATGACATCCCCCTGCCGGTCGGAATTTATTTCCCTTAAGGTTTCCTCGATATATGCGCTGCCGTAGCCGGGGGGGACTATAATCCCATCGCTGTCGCAGTCTTTTATATGAAGGTACTCCACATAATCCTTAAGGAGGGCATAAGCCCCCTTCGCCTCTTCCCCGCAGAAGGGGAAGTTGCCCAAATCAAGCACCGCCTTAAGCCTTCCGCCGAAAAAGTCAAGCATTTTCTTAACCCTTGCCTGGGAACAACCGTATATCCCCTTTTCGTTTTCGTGGCAGAGGATAAACGACCGCTTTTCCGCTTCATTTAATAGGGATTCTATAAGATTAAAGGCCTTGTGTTCGAAATTTTCAAAGGAATCCCCTTCCTCGGGGTAAAAGGAAAACATCCTGATCCGCCTTGTGTCAAGCCTTTCGCCTATATCCATTACCCGTCTTATAAGGGCGGTCTGGTTTTTAGCGCAGCAGTCGGTGACGGCTTTGCCCAAGGGGGAACCCAAAGCCCATACTTTTATATTATATTTGTCAAGCAGATTTGCAACGTCCTCGACTTCGCTGTCGGTAAGGGTTGTAAAGGATTTGCCGTTTACCCCCCTAAGCTCGATATAGGGAATACCCAGTTTGTTCAGTGACTGTAACTGGACTTCGAAACTTGCGTCGATTTCGTCTGCGAATGCGGAAAATATGAATTCTGCCATTTTAGCCCCCTTAATTACGGTTTATCCACCACCACTATTTTTCCGTTTTCAAAATATCCGGTATAGCTGCGCCCCGAAACCCAGGTATAAACCGCCATCTCGCCGTGAAGGTAGGTGCCGTCTTCGTTTATTTTAAATTCCCCGTTTTCGTCCTTTATACGGGTGTCCATCTTGTTGTCTATGAAGTTGCCGGTGTAGGTTTCCCCGTTCGCCCATATATAGACGCCTTGTCCCACCCGCTTGTCGTTTACGAAGGTGCCGTTATAAATGTCCCCGTTATCGAAATAATAGGTGCCCTCCCCGTGCTTTACCCCGTTGGAAAACTGACCTTTGTACTTTGCCGGGGTGGCGCCTTCGGCCGAAGCGAAGGTATATTCCCCGTAACCGTCGGGAACCCCGTTCTTGAAATCCCCGACGTACTTTGAGCCGTCGGCCCAGGTGTAGGTGCCCTTGCCGTTCATCCTGCCGTTGTCGAAGTCGCCGGTGTAAACATCCCCGTTACGGTAGGTATAGGTGCCCTTGCCGTGGATTATATTGGCATAAAAGGAGCCGGTGTAGCTGTCGCCGGTGGCGGAATAGGCCATTTCCCCTTCCCCGTGGCGGTAAAGCTGGTATATGTCCCCCACGTACTTATCGCCGTTGGAATACACTATGATACCGTTGTAATAGTCCAGCTTTGCGGTTCCGCCTTCGGCGTATCTAATGGTACCGCTGACCGGCTGGCCGTCCACCACCTTGCCGAAGAATTTAAAGCCGTCGTCGGTGGTGACATACCTGTAACCCATGGCAACAAGAATGACCACGGTTGCCGCCACGCACAGCACCGCTAATATCAGAATTAAAACTACGGGATGGATTCCTTGTCTGCGTTTGTACATTGTTTCGATGTTCCTTTCAGCTCGGGGTTAGATATTTTTGACTATTTCGAAAAGGTCGGGGAAAACGTAAATGCATACAAGGGTTATCACCGCAAAGGCAAGTATGGTAAGCAGCACAACGTAGATGGTAATGCCCTCGTTCTGATATTTGTTTTCCGCTTTTTCGATTTTGTCTTCGGGGATATAGTACTTCCCGTTTGCGTTTTTCACGGTTTCGGAAAAATCCGTTCCGGGACGCAGGGAATACCTTATGAAAAAGTTGTTTTTACAGCCAGCTTCCTCAATGGTGACCGCTGTTTCCTCATCGAAGGCGTTGGCCTGAAAAAGCCCCCTCACCAGCCTGCCGAGGACACTTTTGACATAGTAGGTATATACCGCCGAAACCGTAACCCCAAGAATAAATGCCACCAAAATCTGTTCAAAGACACTCATTGATAATCATTCCTTTCAGAAACAAAGGATGAAGGCCAACTACTTTTTAGGGTTCAGCTTTTCAAGCCCTCCCATATACACTCTTAAGGGTTCGGGTATATTGACCGACCCGTCTTTGTTCAGGTTGTTTTCCAGAAAAGCAATCAGCATCCGCGGGGGGGCAACCACGGTGTTGTTTAAAGTATGGGCAAAGTATTTCCCCTTTTCACCGTTTACCCTAATCTTAAGCCTTCTTGCCTGGGCGTCCCCTAAATTGGAACAGGAGCCCACCTCGAAATATTTATGCTGTCTCGGCGACCAGGCCTCCACGTCGCAGGATTTTACCTTCAGATCCGCCAGATCCCCCGAACAGCATTCCAATGTTCTTACCGGTATGTCAAGCAGTCTGAAGAATTCCACGGTGTTCTGCCACAGCTTGTCGTACCATTTCATGGAATCCTCGGGACGGCATACCACAATCATTTCCTGCTTTTCAAACTGGTGGATACGGTAAACCCCTCTTTCCTCAATTCCGTGTGCGCCCTTTTCCTTCCTGAAGCAGGGGGAATAGCTGGTTAAGGTGAGAGGAAGGGAGGATTCTTCCAAAATGGTGTCTATAAACCTGCCAATCATTGAATGTTCGCTGGTTCCGATTAAATATAGGTCTTCTCCCTCGATTTTATACATCATGGCGTCCATTTCGGCAAAGGACATAACCCCGTTCACCACGTTCGACCTTATCATAAAGGGGGGGATGACATAGGTAAAGCCCTTGTTTATCATAAAGTCCCTTGCAAAGGTAAGGATTGCGGAATGAAGGCGGGCGATATCCCCGGTAAGGTAGTAAAAGCCGTTCCCCGCCACCTTCCTTGCCGCGTCAAGATCTATTCCGCAAAAGCGTTCAATTATTTCGGTATGGTAGGGAATTTCAAAATCCGGCACGGACGGTTCGCCGAAACGCTGCAATTCCACATTTTCGCCGTCATCTTTGCCGATAGGTACCGACGGGTCGATTATATTGGGGATGCGGAGCATTATCGCATATATTTTATCCTCAACATCCTTTTCCTCTTTTGAAAGACCGTCGATTTTTTCCCCGATAAGGGACATTTCCGCCTTTATCTTTTCCGCTTCCTCCCTCTGCCCCTTTGCCATAAGGGAACCAATCTGCTTTGATGCCCTGTTGCGTTCCGCCCGTAATGTTTCAACCTCTGTTTTTATCTGGCGGTTTCTTTCGTCAAGGGACAGCACCTCGTCCACAAGGGGGAGCTTGTCGAACTGAAATTTCTTTTTTATATTTTCCCTAACCGTTTCGGGTTCCGAACGGAGCAATTTTATATCAATCATATTTTAATTCCTTTCGGGGATTTATATTAATCGGCGTTATCGAAAAAGTCCTCGCCGCATAATGCCTTTACGAGGTTTTCAAGGTCTTTCGGGGAAGAGTAGGCAAGCCTTACATAGCCCTTGCCGTCTTTGTTTTCATAAATGGACATCCGCCGTCCCAGTCTTGCCGAAGCGTCGGATTCAAGATGCCGGTAATATTCCGACTTCACCGGTGACAGGGCGGGTACGGGCGCTGACTTCTTATTTTTGTCAAGACGGTTTTTAACTAAAAATTCGGTTTCCCTCACCGACAGGCCGCTCTTTATAACCCTTTCGGCGATTTCCATAAGTTCCTTTTCGCTTACTTCGTTCACCAGGGGGATAAGGGTTCTGGCATGGCCGAAGGAAAGGCGGTTTTCCTTAACCAACACCAAAATGCCTTCGGGCAGGGAAAGAATCCGCAGCACGTTCGCCACCGCGGGGCGGGATTTCCCCACTCTTTGGGAAACCTCATCCTGAGTAAAGCCATGATTTTCCATAAGGCTTTTGTAGCCGTAGGCTTCCTCAACCGGGTTTAAGTTTTCCCGCTGGAGATTTTCCACCAGTGCCACAAGGGAGGAGGAAATATCGTCGAAATCCCTTATAATAACAGGTATTTCGGTAAGTCCGGCAAGCTTGGACGCCCGCCATCTCCGTTCCCCGGCGATAATCTGGTAAAAGCCGTTCTGAAGCCGCCTTACCACAATGGGCTGGATAAGCCCGTGTTCCTTTATGGATTCGGCAAGCTCGGCAAGGGATTCGGCATCAAAGCTTTTTCTCACCTGCTTAAGGTTGGGCTCAATGTCGGAAATCCTGAGTACCGTTATGCCGTCGGCGTTTTCGGTGGTATTTTCGGCAAGGAGGGCGTCAAGCCCCCGGCCTAATCCTTTTTTCGCCATTTTCAATCAATTCCTTTGCATCTTTGTATAAGCTCGGCGGTTGCCTCCTCATAGGCTAAAGCGCCCTTTGAATATCTGTCGTACATGTAAATGGGGATTCCGTGGCTGGGGGCCTCGCTTAGCTTGACGTTTCGGGGTATGGGCTTTTTAAAAACCTTTTTGTCGAAATGCTTTTTTATTTCCTCTAAAACCTGAACGTTGAGGGTAAGCCTGCCGTCGTACATATTTATCAAAACCCCGATAAGCTCAAGGGAGCTGTTTTTCCGGCTCTTTATGTATCTTACGGTGTTCATCAGCTGGCTTAACCCTTCAAGGGAGTAAAACTCGCAGAGTACGGGTATAACCAGCCCGTCGGAGGCCACAAGGGCGTTTAACGTGATTAGCCCCAAAGAGGGGGGACAGTCGATAAAAACAAAATCAAAGTTTTCCTTTAACTTTGAAACCCCGTCCTTAAGCCGGTATTCCCGGTCATCCATGTCCACCAGCTCGATTTCCGCCCCCACCAGGTCAATGCTTGAGGGGATGAGATAAAGCCCCTCCACGCAGGTTTTGACTGCGGAATCCTCCGGCCTTGTCCTGCCGATAAGCAGGTCATATACGGTGGAGGGGGAGTTCTTTTTGTTTATGCCTATTCCGGTGGTGGCGTTGCCCTGGGGGTCAGAGTCAATAAGCAGCACTTTATATCCTGCTTTTGCCGCAAATGAGGCCATATTCACCGCGGAGGTGGTTTTTCCCACTCCGCCTTTTTGATTGGCAAAAGCCACAACCTTAAAGCCTGACATATTACCCCCGCTATCATAATTTTACATATTAGTATAAAACCAATATGCAAAATTGTCAATAGATAAAGTTTTAAATAAGGGTTACGCCAAGGATGGGAAAAATACGGGGTAATTTACCGTAAAACGGGAATTCAACGGGCGGTTGCAAAAATTTCAACCGAAAAAATCGCCTTTTCAAACAGAAGTTTATTGCTTTTCGGGAAGCATTAGAGTAGAATTGCCATGACGGAAGGCCGACCGGAAACAATATTAAGGAGCTATGCTTATGTTTGATATGAAAAAATTCGCGGACTTTATTTCCAATAAAAGAAAAAACAAGGGTCTGACCCAGGACCAGTTAAGCGACCTGGTGGGGGTTACCCATCAGGCGGTTTCCAAATGGGAAAGGGGAGAGGCGATGCCCGAAATAAGCAAAATCGGCGACCTTTCCAAGGCCTTGGGCGTCCAGCCGGAGGAAGTCATTACAAGTATGTACGCCTCCGACGAGGGGAAAAATCAAACGAAAAACAGCAGCGCCGACGGGGAATATTTCGCCCTCCCCGATAAAACCGGCGTGGGGGATGTGTACTATCTTGCCCCCGATTTATCAAAGGAAACGCTGCGTATTGCCATCGACACCATAATTTCCGCCAAGGGTACTAAGGCGGCGTCAATGCTTTTCCAGTTTGCCGACAGGGAATACTTAAACGACCTTGCCAATCAGCTGCTGGCGGCAAATGACACCGGTCTGGTGGAATACGCCGACGAAAAGGCAATAAAGCGGGCGGTTATTAATTTCGTAACTACCGCAGACCTTTCTCCCAACGGTTTTTCCAAGAATGAAAATTACAAAAAAGCCGGCGAAACCCTTATTTACTCCAAGGATGAGGATTTCATAAACGAAACCTTCGGTCATATGGTGCAGTTTACCGGCAACTGGAACATGTGGAAGCATATAATAACCAGATTCCCGCCGGAGATCCTGGTAAAGCAGGGCACCGACTATATGATAAGGCAGGGCACCTCCGCCTTCTGCGGCTGGTGGGGACTGCTGGGCAGGCGGATTATCACAAGGATGTTTTTCGGCTATGCCGACCATTTTAACAACAACGCCCAGGCGTGGAAGGATATTGCCTTGTATTACGACCAGGCCGACCGCGCCATGATGGAAGCCGGCATAAAGGAACGCCTTGATAAATGCGACCCGAAAGTCTTTACCCCCGTCATGAACTTTTTAAGCGAGGAAACCAGAAAGCTGCTTAACGAAAAGGGGATAAGGGACCCCGTCCCCAACAACATACGGCAGGCAATGGATCTGGGGCGGGCGCTTCAAACCCAGTACGGCAACCAGTCCAAGCAGTTTAACCGGGGGAACGCCTATATAAACAAGGGAAACATAAACGACATTATCGCCGAGATTGAAGCGCGGCTTTCGGAAATCGAAGCCCGTCTTGATGACATCGAGGACAGGNNCAGGCTGGAAGAACTTCAGTCGGACATCGAAGAAATGATGAATGAATGACAAGCCCATTTTGTAAAGCGGGGAAACGGCGGTTTTTCCCCGTTTTCTTTATTGTATTTTTTCAAAACAGGTGGTATAATCCCTTTGTAAAGGGGATGAAATAATGGTTTTTCATACTTCGTCGAAGGTTCCGAGACCCGTAAGACTGTCGGAACAGACACGGTTTTTCGCCTATGAGTCCCTGAAAGGGAAGTACGGTGACGAAGCGCTGGCAAATGACAGCGTTTGCCTTGATAATATCGAAGGCTTTGCGGAACTTGACAGTTATGATAAATATGACATAGCCGTAAGGGAAATCGCAAAAAAATCCCCCGTCAGGGTATGCGACGGCGAACTCCTATCGGGGTCCGCCACCTTGGGACACGCCATTTTTCACCGGGTACCCGCAAAATATAAGGGGAATGCGGTGTGCTGGTCGGTAAGCCATCTTACCCTTGATTTTCAAAAAGTTCTGAAAATCGGAATAAACGGCATAGAAAAGCAGGCGATGGAAAAACTTTTACAAAAAGACCTTAACCCAAGGCAAAAAAAATTTATTATGTCCGTACTGAATACCGTCGAATCCTTCCGTATCTGGCACGGCAGATATTCAGAAGCGTTAAAGGACAAGTTACCCGAAAATTATGTAAACTTACTCCGGGTGCCTTTTGAGCCGCCGCTTAATTTTCGTCAGGCAATTCAGTCTGTATGGTTTACTTTTGCCTTTGTCCGGCTTTGCGGCAACTGGCCGGGTATCGGCAGGATAGATAAGATGCTGGGTGAATATTTGGAAAACGACCTTAATAACGGTGTTATAACCATAGAAGAAGCAAGGGAAATTACCGCCCACTTCTTTATAAAGGGCTGCGAATGGATACTGTCAGACCCCGTTCCCTCCTCCGGCGACGCCCAGCATTATCAGAATCTAATTTTAGGCGGAACCGATATTTCCGGCAAAGATATAACAAACAAAATGTCCTATCTTGTCCTTGAGGTGGTGGAGGAGCTCCCCATAGGGGACTTCCCCATAACCGTAAGGCTGAACGATAAAACCCCCTATGAATTCAAGGAAAAAATGGCTGACGTTATCCGCCACGGCGGGGGAGCGGTGGCCCTTTACGGCGAAGAAACCGTTTACAAAGCTTTGAATTTGTTGGGATATCCGAAAGCGGAAGCGGTTGACTTCGCCAACGACGGCTGCTGGGAGGTTCAAATTCCCGGTAAGACCTTCTTTACCTACCATCCCTTTGACGGCTTAAAAATACTGCTTGATGATACGTTGAAAACAGGCGACCAAAACTTTCCGGTTTATGAAAATTTCGAACAGCTTTATGATAATTATGTAAACTGTCTGAAACATCATATATCGGAAATCTATAAATTCGAATACAACCGGCTTTTTGATAATGAAGGCGAATACAGGGAGGAATGTCCCTGCACAGTTGTGTCCATGCTGGAGGAGGGGTGTATCGAAAACTGCCGTTCCTACCTTGGGGGAGGCACCCCATACATTGTCCGTTCCCCCCACTTCGGGGGCATGGCGGACACGGTAAATAGCCTGTACGCCATAAAAAAAGTTATTTTTGACGATAAACTTATAAAATACGATGAATTAATCGGTATCCTTTCCCGGAACTGGGAGGGAAACGAGGTTTTACGCCGGTACATAAAGAACCGCTATACCTACTACGGCAACGATTTTGACGAGGTTGACGGAATTTATTCCAGACTTATGGGGGATTTCGCCTCAATCTGCGGGGAAATAAACAAAAATGCCCCCTTTATATTCACCGCAGGGGTTTCCACCTTCGGACGGCAGGTGGAATGGAGGGACAGCCGCAAAGCCACCCCCTTCGGCACCAGGAATGGCGACATACTCGCCCCCAATGCCTCCCCCACTCCGGGGACGGATATCGAAGGGGTAACCGCCGCCATTAATTCCTACTGCAAAGCCGACCTGTCAAGGCAGGGGACGGGAGCCGCCCTTGACATCGCAATCCACCCTTCGGCGGCGGAGGGGGAAAACGGCAGAAGGGCATTGATTTCCCTGTTTGACGGCTTCTGCAAAGCCGGGGGATTTTTTATGCAGATTGATATCGTGGATGCCAACACCCTGCTTGAAGCCCAGAAAAACCCCGAAAAGTATAAATCCCTGTCGGTCAGGGTTTCGGGCTGGAACGCCAGATTCGTAACCCTTGATAAAAACTGGCAGCAGATGATTATCGAAAAAACGGGTCAGGGAAGATGAAAAGTCCTTATATTTCAAACATTCTCAGGTTTTCCTCCCACGACGGGGAGGGTTTGCGGACGGTGGTTTTTGTTTCGGGCTGTTTCCTTGACTGCGTCTGGTGCCACAATCCCGAAAGCCGTTTGTTTAACCCCGGAATATTTTACATAAACCAAAGCTGCATTGCCTGCGGTTTATGCGGTACCGTCTGCCCGAAGAGCTGTCATACCTTCGAAAAGGAGCATATTTACAACAGGAAAAACTGCATTTTGTGCTATAAATGCACAGACGTTTGCCCGTCAGGGGCCTTAACCAAAACCGCAAGGCAGTATTCCGTTGAGGAAATAATAAGCATTGTAAAGCGGGATAAAATATATTACGGAAAAGACGGCGGGCTTACCCTTTCGGGGGGAGAACCCTTAGCGTTCCCGGAATTTACCCTGTCGCTGTTAAAAGCGGCAAAAAAAGAGGGTATAAACACCTGCATTGAAAGCAGCGGTTCTGCCGAAAGGGGGGTTTTTGAACAAACAGCCCCTTACTTAGACCTTCTGTTATATGACATAAAAGACACAAATTTCGAAAGGCATAAGACATACACCGGCGTTTACCCCGATATAATAATTGAAAATCTGCGTTTCGCCGATGCTTTGGGGATTAAGACAATCCTCCGCTGTATTATGGTTAAGGGAGTAAATATGGAAGATGCCCATTACGACGGCATTAAAAGGCTGTTTTCCTCCCTTAAAAACTGCCTTGGGGCAGAGCTTCTCCCCTGTCATGCCTACGGGGAGTCCAAAAGGGCTAAATTAGGGCTTGCAACCGCCGGTTGCGACAGCTTTATCCCCTCGCCGGAGGATATGGAATACGCAAAGGAAAGATTAAAAGAAATACTGATATAGGAGTTTTTATGCTACACTTTGACAGCGATTACATGGAGGGGGCGCACCCCAAGATAATTGAAAGGCTGGTTCGGACCAACCCGGAACAAACACCCGGCTACGGCACCGATGAATACTGTGAATCGGCAAAAGAAAAGATTAAAGCCGCCTGCGGAATCCCCGACGGGGAGGTTTACTTCCTGGTGGGGGGCACCCAGACCAACGCCACGGTTATAGATTCCCTCCTTCCTCCCTACGGGGGAGTTGCGGCGGCGTACACCGGCCATATTACCGTCCACGAGGCGGGGGCGGTGGAGGCTTCCGGCCATAAGGTTATAGCCCTTCCCGACCGCGACGGCAAACTCACCCCGCAAACGTTGAAGGATTATCTTGTTTCCTTCCATTCCGACCCCAGCAAGGACCATATGGTTTACCCCGGAATGGTATATATATCCCATCCCACCGAAAAGGGAACCCTTTATACTTCAGATGAGCTTGCCGGATTAAAGGAAATCTGCAACGAATATGATATACCCCTATACCTTGACGGGGCAAGGCTGGGCTATGCTTTGGTCACCGAAGGCACCGACATTACTCTACCCTTTATCGCCGAAAACACCGACGTGTTTTATATCGGCGGCACCAAGGTGGGGGCTTTGTTCGGGGAAGCGGTGGTGGTACCCCGGAAGGGAATTCTTAAGCATTTCACCACCATGATAAAACGCCACGGAGGACTCCTTGCCAAGGGAAGGCTTATCGGAATCCAGTTTGACACCCTGTTTACCGACAACCTTTATTTCGAAATTTCAAAACATGCGTTGAAGATGGCTTCGATCCTTGAACAGGGTTTTATTTCAAAGGGTTATAAAATGATGTACGGCGCTCCTTCTAACCAGAAGTTTGTGCTTATGGATAACGAAACGATTGAAAAGCTAAGGGAAAAGGCAACCTTTGAATTCTGGGAAAAATACGATAACGACCGTACCGTCGTCCGCTTCGTAACAAGCTGGGCGACCAGGGAGGAAGACGTAAGGCAGCTTATTGATTTGCTGTAAAACCGGGGTGTTTTATCAGGTTACAATATAAAATATCCCGTTACAAAAAATTTAAAAACTATAATAAGGAATTTGCCTTTTTATATTTACACACCGGGGGGTATTGTGGTATAATATCACGATACCCCCCTGATCGGGTGAAATCCTCCCTTCAGTCGGGTGAAATCGGCTTATGCCGGTGAAATCCGTCTGCGGCGGGATTACGGGAAAGGAGTAAGTATGGACAAGTTTAACCTGAAAAGCGAATACAAGCCCACCGGCGACCAGCCCCGGGCCATCGAAGAACTTACCGAAGGCATACTTAAAGGTTATAAAAACCAGACCCTTCTGGGGGTTACCGGTTCGGGGAAAACCTTTACCATGGCAAACATTATCGCCAACATAAACAAGCCCACCCTTGTCCTTGCCCACAACAAAACCCTTGCCGCCCAGCTTTGTTCGGAATTCAAGGAATTCTTCCCCGACAATGCGGTGGAATACTTCGTTTCCTACTACGACTACTACCAGCCGGAAGCCTATGTCCCCGGTAAGGATGTATATATCGAAAAGGATGCGTCAATAAATAAAGAAATAGACCGGCTCCGCCATTCGGCAACCTCCGCTTTATTCGAACGGAAGGACGTTATAATCGTTTCCTCGGTATCATGTATCTACTCTCTGGGCGACCCGGAGGAGTACAAACGCCATGTGGTATCCCTGAGGACAGGCATGAGCATAACCCGCGACGATGTCATAAAACGGCTGGTGGCCATCCAGTATGTGCGGGGGGATATGGACTTTACCCGGAACACCTTCCGGGTACGGGGGGACACCCTGGAAATCTTCCCCTCCAGCAACGAATCCAACGCGGTGCGGGTGGAATTCTGGGGTAACGACATCGAACGGATATCCCTTATAAACACCTTAACCGGCGAGGTTATTTCCCGTCTTCAGCATACCGCTGTTTATCCTGCTTCCCACTATGTCACGGGGGAGGAACGCCGGGAAAAAGCGCTTAAGGAAATTGAGCTGGAAATGCTGGAACAGGCGGAATGGTTTGAAAGCCAGGGAAAGCTCATCGAAGCCCAGCGAATAACCGAACGGGTAAACTACGACATGGAACAGATACGGGAAATAGGCTACTGTTCGGGGGTTGAAAACTATTCACGTGTGCTTTCGGGGCGTCCCCCGGGATCCACCCCCTATACCCTGCTGGACTATTTTCCGGCGGATTATCTTATGTTCATAGACGAAAGTCACGTCACCGTACCCCAGGTGAGGGGTATGTCAAGAGGGGATTCCGCCAGAAAGAAAAACCTTGTTGACTACGGCTTCCGACTCCCTTCGGCCTACGACAACAGGCCCCTTAACTTTAAGGAATTCCTTGAGAAGAAGGGGCAGACCATATATGTTTCGGCAACCCCCGCCGAGTATGAGAAATCACTGTCAGACCGGATAGCCGAACAGATTATCCGTCCCACGGGACTGTTGGACCCCGAAATAGAGGTTCGTCCGGTAAAGGGGCAGATAGACGACCTTATCGGGGAAATAAGGGAAAGAGCCCAACGGAACGAAAGGGTGCTTATAACCACCCTCACCAAACACATGGCGGAGGACCTTTCGGAATACATGGAAAACTACGGCATAAAATGCCGCTATATGCACTACGATATCGACACCATCGAAAGGATGGAGATATTGCGGGACCTGCGTAAAGGGGAATTTGACGTGCTGGTGGGGATAAACCTGCTTCGGGAGGGTCTTGACCTTCCGGAAGTATCCCTTGTGGCAATCCTCGACGCCGACAAGGAGGGCTTTTTGCGAAGCGAATCCGCCCTCATCCAGACCATAGGCCGGACGGCAAGAAACGTCAACGGCAAGGTTGTAATGTACGCCGACAAAATTACCGACTCAATGGACAGGGCGATTAAAGAAACCAACCGCCGCCGTAAGATACAGCACGAATACAACGTCGCCCACGGCATAACCCCCAAGACCATTATCAAGGATATAAGGATGCCCCTTGCCATTTCCTCCATCGCGGAGGCAAAGCAGTTAAGTCCCGGCCGGCTTACGGCATCCGAAAAGCAGAAACTTATAGAAAAGCTTACAAAGGATATGAAACAGGCTGCAAAGGAACTGGATTTCGAATCTGCGGCGATTATACGGGACCGGATAAGACAGCTTATGAGCTAAGAAAGGCAAATTACGTTTATGGCAGGAGATATAGTAATAAAAGGGGCAAGGGTTCACAACCTGAAAAATATTTCCCTTTCGATTCCTCGGGACAAGCTTACGGTTATGACCGGCATTTCGGGTTCCGGTAAGTCCTCCCTTGCCTTCGACACCCTGTATGCCGAAGGCCACCGCCGGTTTGTGGAATCCCTGTCCTCCTATGCCCGCCAGTTTTTGGGGCAGCTTGACAAACCGGACGTGGATATAATCGAGGGCTTATCCCCCTCGATATCCATCGACCAGAAAACCACCTCAAGGAACCCCCGTTCCACGGTGGGTACGGTTACCGAAATCTACGACTATCTGCGTCTTCTGTATGCCAACATAGGCATACCCCACTGTCCCGTCTGCGGGGAGGTTATCGACCAGCAGACGGTGGACGAAATCGTTGACCATATTATGCTGTTTGAGGACGGCACCCGCTTTATGATCCTTTCCCCTGTGGTAACCGATAAAAAGGGAATGCACGAAAAGGTCATAGAGGACGCCAGGCGTTCGGGCTATGTCCGGGTGCGGATAGACGGCATAATGTACGACACCGGTGAAAAAATCGAGCTTGACAAAAATAAGAAGCATACCATCGACATTGTGGTTGACCGCCTGGTGATGGACAGAGAAAACATAAGGAAACGCCTTGCGGACAGCATCGAAACCGCCTCCAACCTTTCGGGGGGTATATTAAAAATAATAATCCCCCATGAAGACGGGGATGATGAAATGCTGTTTTCCCAGAACTACGCCTGCAAAACCCACGGCATATCCATCGGGGAACTCACACCCCGTATGTTTTCCTTCAACGCCCCGGCGGGAGCCTGCGATGCCTGCCAGGGTCTGGGCATGTCCTTCGTGGTGTCCCCCGAAAAAATCCTCCCCAACAGGGAACTGTCCCTGTTCAGCGGGGCGGTGGTGGTGAACGGCTTCAAGTCAATAGAACCGGGCTCCTATTCCGGCAATTTCTACAACCTGCTGGGGAGATTTTACGGCTTTGACATCCACACCCCGATTAAGGATTACTCTCCGGAGGCTTTGAACGTTCTGCTTTACGGCAATATAAAAAACATTTCCGTCCGGCGGAGGAATGTGGGGGAACCCAGATACGAAGGGATTATCTCCGTAATAAAACGCCGCTACGACACCTCCATGAACCCCGAACAGCGGGAATACTATGAGGAATTCATGGAAAATGTCCCCTGCCCGGAATGCGGGGGGTTAAGGCTTAAAAAGGAATCCCTGTCGGTAACGGTGGGGGGACTGAACATAATGGAGCTGTGCCGGCTCCCCATAAGCAAGTCCGCCGAATTCTTTAAAAACCTCAAATTTACCCCCACCGAACAGGCGATAAGCAAGGAAATCGTAAAGGAAATTAATGCCCGTTTAGGCTTTCTAAACGCCGTGGGGCTGGAATACCTCACCCTTGCCCGTTCCGCCGGATCCCTTTCGGGGGGAGAAGCCCAGCGGATACGCCTTGCCACCCAGATAGGTTCCGCCCTTGTGGGGGTTATGTACGTCCTTGACGAGCCCTCCATCGGGCTCCACCAGCGGGACAACGGCAAGCTTATAAAAACTTTAAAGCGGCTGCGTGACATCGGAAACACCGTCATCGTGGTGGAACACGACGAGGAAACCATGCGGGAAGCCGACTATATCGTGGACATAGGTCCCGGCGCGGGGGTAAACGGCGGCAACGTGGTGTTTGCCGGCACGCCGGAGGAAATTATAAACTGCAAAACCTCCATAACCGGCGACTACCTTTCGGGGAGAAGGAAAATCGCCCTTCCCGAATCAAGAAGGGAAGGCAACGGCAAATATATAACCGTCGCGGGGGCAAAGGAAAACAACTTAAAGGATATAACCGTCAAGTTCCCGTTGGGTACCTTTATCTGCGTCACCGGGGTTTCGGGTTCGGGCAAGTCCTCCCTGGTAAACGCCATCCTTTACAAAGGCCTGGCAAGGGAGCTGGGAAGATATACCCTTATCCCCGGCAAGTACGACCATATCGAGGGGATTGAGGAAATCGACAAGGTTATAAACATCGACCAGTCCCCCATAGGCCGGAATCCCCGTTCCAACCCCGCAACCTATACGGGTATGTTCACAGACATAAGAGGGGTTTACGCCTCCACGCCGGAGGCAAAGGCAAGGGGCTATAAGGAGGGCAGGTTTTCCTTCAACGTGAAGGGAGGCCGCTGCGAAGCCTGCGAAGGGGACGGCACCATCACCATCGAAATGCATTTTCTGCCGGACGTGTACGTAACCTGCGACGTCTGCAAGGGGAAACGCTACAACCGGGAAACCCTTGAAATCAAATACAAGGGAAAATCCATCTATGACGTGCTGGAAATGACGGTGGAGGAGGGTCTGGAATTTTTCAAAAACTACCCTTCGATTTACAGAAAGCTTTTAACCCTTTCCCAGGTGGGGCTGGGTTATATTAAAATCGGCCAGCCCGCCACCACCCTTTCGGGGGGGGAAGCCCAGCGGGTAAAGCTTGCCACCGAGCTGGCAAAGCGTTCCACCGGAAGGACTTTGTATATCCTCGACGAGCCCACCACCGGCCTTCATACCGCCGACGTGGATAAACTTAAGGAAATTCTCCACCGGCTTGTGGATGGGGGGAATACGGTGGTGGTTATCGAACATAACCTTGAGCTGATTAAGACCGCCGATTATATAATCGATTTAGGTCCCGAAGGCGGGGATAACGGGGGCACGGTCATCGCCACCGGCACGCCGGAGGAGGTTGCCCGAAATCCCGCCTCCTACACCGGGGAATATTTAAGAAAGGTATTGGGGGAAAATGATAAAGGACGAATATAAACCCCTTTTGAAGAAGGTGGAAAAGCCGGGGAGATACACCGGCGGGGAGTTCGGTTCGACCTATAAGGACAAGGAAAACATTGATGTGCGGTTCTGCTTCTGCTTTCCCGACACCTATGAGATAGGCATGTCCAATTTAGGCATGAAAATCCTCACCCACTGCCTTAACAAGCTTGACTTTGTGTGGTGCGAACGCTGCTTCGCCCCCTGGGAGGATTTCGAAAAACTCCTTCGTCAGAACAGCCTCCCCCTGTATGCCCTTGAAAGCGGGGATGAACTTAAGGAATTCGATATCGTCGCCTTCACCCTGCAGTACGAGCTTTCCTACACCAATGCGGTCAATATGCTGGACCTGGCGGGAATACCCCTTTTTGCCGCCGACAGGGGAGAGGATTACCCGATAATAATCGGGGGAGGCCCCTGCGCCTACAATCCCGAACCGGTGGCGGACTTTTTCGATTTGTTTTCCATAGGGGAAGGGGAGGAACATCTTTGCGAGATTACCGCCCTCTGCCGCCGGTGCAAAAAGGAAGGGAAGTCGAAAGCCGAATTTCTACGCCTTGCAAGCCGTATCCCCGGCACCTATGTTCCGTCATTATATAATGTTGATTACAACTCCGACGGTACGATACAAAGCGTTACCCCCAAATATCCGGATGTTCCGGCGGTGGTGGAAAAGCGGATAATTTCCGACCTTGACAGGGCGGAATTTCCCACGGATTTTGAAATACCCTTTCTGGAAACCGTCCATGACCGGATAAATATTGAAATATTCCGGGGCTGCATAAGGGGCTGCCGCTTTTGTCAGGCGGGAATGATCTACCGCCCCTGCCGGGAAAAGTCCGGTGAAGTGTTAAACCGCTGCGCGTTGGAAAGCGTTAAAAACACGGGTTACGACGAAATTTCCCTTTCCTCCCTTTCCACCTCCGACTATACCGAAATCGACAAGCTTATAAATAAGCTTATCGAATGGACCGAGGAAAGGAAAATAAGCCTTTCCCTGCCTTCAATGCGGATTGACGCCTTTTACGAGGAACTTATGAACAAGGTTATGTCGGTGAGAAAATCCGCCCTGACCTTTGCCCCGGAGGCGGGAAGCCAGCGTTTAAGGGATGTTATAAACAAAAACATAACCGAGGAAGAAATATTAAAATCCTGCAAAACCGCCTTTGAAAACGGAAGGCAGGCGTTAAAGCTTTACTTTATGAACGGGCTTCCCTCCGAAACCGGGGAGGATATAAAGGAAATCGCCCTTCTTGCCCAGAAAATCGTGGATTTGTATTATAAAATGAGGCTGAACGGGAAACGCCTTAACGTAACCGTTTCGGTGTCCTGCTTTGTGCCCAAACCCTTCACCCCCTTCCAGTGGTGCAAACAGGACACTATTGAGGAACTGGAAGGAAAACAGAAGCTCCTTCGGGAGGAAATCAAAACCAAAAAGATAACCTACAACTACCACAACGCCAAGGTCAGCTTTCTTGAGGCGGTGTTTGCCAGAGGCGACCGCCGGCTTTCAAAGGCAATCGCCGAGGCGGTTTCCCGGGGGCAGCGTTTTGACGGCTGGGACGAATTTATTTCCTTTGAAAACTGGATGGACATATTTGAAAAATGCGGCATAGACCCCGCCTTTTACGCAAACAGGGAAAGGGATATCGATGAAGTTTTCCCCTGGGACCATATTTCCTGCGGGGTAAGCAAGGTCTTTCTTATTAAGGAATACCAGAAAGCCAAAGAGGAAAAAACCACCCCCGACTGCAGGACAAAATGCTCCGGCTGCGGGGCAAACCGATTAGGAGGTGTAAGGTCATGCTGCCCGTAAGGGTGTTTTACGCAAAAGACGAAAACGTATCATACATTTCCCACCTGGACCTTCAGCGTTCGGTTTTCAGGGCGATAAACCGAAGCGGGCTGAACCCCGTTTACACCGAGGGCTTTAATCCCCATATTAAGGCCACCTTTGCCTGTCCCCTTTCGGTTTTCCAGAAAAGCGGTTATGAAATTTTCGATTTTTTTGTACACGACGAATTAAGTTATGAGGAAATAACCCAAAGGCTGAAAACCGCCTTCCCCAGAGGGCTGGAGGTTATAAAAGCAGAAATACCGGTAAAAGACCTAAAGGAAATAGCCCTTGCCGATTATGTTATAAACCTTAAAACCCCCCTTACGGCGGAGGATATCGAAAATATGCTTTCCGGTAAAATCGACGTTGTTAAAAAAACCAAAAAGGGCGATGTATTGACGGATATCTCCCCCCTTATAAAGTCAAAGACTTTCGTTAAGGAGGAAAATGGGGTTAAGCTGTATATCAGATGTGCCTGCGGCACCGGGGAACACCTAAACTTAAGGTACCTAATCGAATTTTTATCCGATTCGGTAACCGACTACGACATTATCCGCAATATGCTTTACGACGGTGACGGCAATATTTTTTGTTAAAAAATCTTACAATAAAAAATCTTGCTTTATGAACGTACAGATGCTATAATCAATAAATGGTGATATTTTGAAAAAATACTTCCTGATACTGCTTTCGTTAATTGTACTGCTGGTTTCCTGCGGGGGACAAAGTACCCTCCCCGACGAAAGCATAACATCAAACGATAACAGTGATACATCCTACCACTTTGTTTCGGAAAACCCCGAGGAAAGCACCGAGGAATCCGGGGATATTACCGAATTTTTAACCCTGGTAAACGAACTGCTTGACAAAGATGAAAGATTAACCTCCCTTATAATTTTGGGGGAGATTTACAAAGACGAAACCGACATAAACGGGGGAGTTATCATTGCCCCTTTGTCCGGAAGCAATGAATTTTACGAATATTCCAGGCTGAAAGAGCTGGCGAATTCGGTTTACACCGGCGAGGGCGGGGAATATGTCCTGAACTTTCCCCCCTACGGCACCAATACGGTGGTTAACGTTTCGGAAAAGACGTGGTATTCCACCCATTTCGTCCCCGACTACAGCGACAAGGCAGCCACTCTAAGGCTTTTATCCTTTGATGAAAACCGGAGCAAAATTCTGGTAACAACCCAGAAGGGTATTGAGGTTGAGCTGGATTTCGTCAATACCCCGGAAGGCTGGCGGATGGCGGAATGCCTGTATAAAGCCGTGACGGATAAAATAAACTCCGCTTCCTCAAGCGACGAATATAAATCCACCGCCATGGGGATGGGGAGCGCTTCGGCCTTAACGGGAAACTGCCTTATCATAAACGTGTTTCTGTCCGACAGCGTTTCGGAATGGGAGGACGGGGATGTGGAGAAATCCCTGTCGAGACTCGGCAATGCCTGCGACTTTGCCGAAAGCCTTTCCGCATATTACGGTCAAAGCCTTGACATAACCTCCACCGACAAAGCAGCCTCCCTTTACCTAAAAACCTCCGACAAAATCCCCGCCGACATAAACGAGTTTGTGTGGATTGACCTTTTGTTTTCGGATACGGTCTACAAATCCCTTGAAGGCTATGCGGCAAGCCACTTCGACCTTGAAAGCTATGACAACTGGTGCGTAATGTTCCATCTCAACAAAAAGGGGAGAAGCTATGCCATTCCCTGCGACAGGGCAAATTCCGACTGGGAACATTATACCGCCGAAAGATGCGTGGTTTTCCATACCGACGACGAAAATTACTCATATTACGACAGTTCCGGAGTGTATGCCCATGAACTCTTCCACCTGTTCGGCGCCGCCGACCTCTACGCTCCCTATATAAGTAACGACGACAGCGATCTTCTGAACAATTATTTCCCCAACGATATAATGCGAACCATACCCCTTGACATAGAGCTTGCCTCGGTGTCCCCCTTTACCGCCTTCCGTCTGGGCTGGCTCGGTTATTTAGACCAACAATTCACTTTTCTTATAAATTAAGGAGGTAGTCCGGATGTACAAAAGGGTGCTTATAAAACTTTCCGGCGAGGCATTGTCGGGTACCGAGGGTATTCTTGACGGGAATAAGCTTACGGCTATCGCAAAACAAATCAAAAGATGCGCCGACGAAGGAATGACTTTTGCCATTGTCATCGGCGCCGGCAACATATGGCGGGGGGGACGGCAGAACGGCGTATCCGTGGAACGGGTAAGAGCCGACCATATGGGAATGTTGGGAACCCTCATCAACTGCATAGGAATGCAGGATTACCTTGAAAAAGAGGGGTTGAAAGCTTCGGTTTTGTCCGCCGTACCGGTAGAGCAGTTTTGCGAAACCTATACCCAGGAAAAGGCAAGGCGGTATATGGAGGAAGGCAGAGTCGTCCTCCTTGCCTGCGGAGTGGGCTACCCCTATTTTTCCACCGACACGGGAATGATGCTCAGGGCTGCCGAGCTGGGGGTTGACATCGTGCTTTCCGCCCGGGCGGTTGACGGGGTTTACAACAAGGACCCCCATATTTATACCGATGCGGTTAAGTACGACAGCTTAAGCTATGAGGTTTTACTGAAAGACAACCTGAAGGTTATGGACCAGACCGCCGCCGCCATGGGGCGGGACAACAGCATAAAGGTATATTTATTTTCCCTTTCAAAGCCGGAAAACATCTACAGGGTGCTTCACGGCGAAAAAATAGGTACGATAATCGAGTAACTGAAACTTAGATATAAAACTGATTTTTTCGGGAGGAAATGAAAATGAAACTTGATGTCCGCGAATTTGAAGAAAAAATGAAAAAAACCATCAGCTTGTTAGGCGATGAATTTGCTTCCATCCGCGTAGGCCGCGCCTCCCCGCGGGTGCTTGACCGGGTTAAGGTAAATTATTACGGTACCCCCACCGACATATCCGCCATTGCCTCGATAAAGGCGGTCGATGCCCGGACTTTAACCATAACCCCCTGGGAAGTCAACATTCTCAAAGACATTGAAAAAGCCATTTTAGCCTCAGACATAGGCATTAATCCCCAGAACGACGGCAAGTCGTTACGCCTTGTGTTCCCCCCACTTACCGAAGAAAGAAGAAAAGAGCTTACCAAGCAGACCGCTAAAATGGGGGAAGAAGCCAAGGTGGCCTTAAGGAATATCCGCAGAGACGCCAACGAAAAATGCAAGGTACTGAAGAAGAACGGGGAAATGACCGAAGACGAACAGAAAGCTTCGGAAAAAACGGTACAGGACCTTACCGACAAATACATTAAAGAAGTTGACGTCGTGGTGGAAAAGAAAAACAAGGAAATACTGGAACTGTAAGGTTATATGGATAACATAACCATCCCCAACCATATAGCCGTAATAATGGACGGCAACGGCAGATGGGCGAAAAAACGCCTTCTCCCCCGCACAGCCGGACATCTGGCGGGGTTTGAACGGTTTGTTCAGCTGGTGGAAAACTGCCATGATTTAGGCGTAAAATACCTTACGGTGTACGCCTTTTCCACCGAAAACACAAAGCGGGACAAAAAAGAGGTTTCCGCCCTTTTTTCCCTTGCCGCCAGGGCCATAACCCGCTATGAATCCAAACTCATGGAAAAAAACATAAAAGGCGTGGTTATAGGGGATATTGATATGGCGGGGGAAAAGCTTGCCGCCGCCATAAGGCAGAGCATACAAAACCTTTCGGGTAATACGGGCATGACCCTTTGCATTGCCTTCTGCTACGGCGGGAGAAGGGAAATAATAAACGCGGTAAACAAAGCAATCCAAAGCGGGGAAACCGAAATAACCGAAGAAACCTTTTCGAAATACCTGTACACTTCCGATATTCCCGACCCCGACCTAATCATCCGCACCAGCGGGGAAAAGCGGCTTTCCAACTTCCTTTTATATCAGTCGGCTTACAGCGAACTTTACTTTACCGACGCTTTATGGCCGGACTTTGACAAAGCCGAACTGGAAAAGGCAATTTCGGACTATTCGGGAAGAAAACGGAGATACGGCCGCTGACACAGCCGGCCAGAATACATAAGGAACGGTAAAAACCATGCTTACACGCATAATAACGGCAATCATCGCTTTAGCAGCCTTTTTTCCTGTGCTTTATTTTTCGGAAACCATTACCTTCCCCATTACCATGGCTTTGCTCTGCGTCATAGGCATATACGAGCTGTATGTCTGCATGGGAATGCTGAAATGCCGGATTATGTTCTGGCTTTCCCTTGTCTGCGCCGCCGCCGTGCCGGTGTTGGCAAGATATTTCCCCAATCTGGTTTTTGCCGTATTAGTCCTTGAAATGCTTGCCGCCCTTGTAATTTCGGTTTTAAACCATAAGAAATACGCTATTGATCTTTTGACCTTTACCGCCTTTGAAGCCATGGTTGTCCTTGCCGGCTTTTCCCTTATGGTGATAGTCCGGGACAGGGAACCCATAAGATATCTGCTGATTTTCGTTTCGGCCTGGACCACCGACACCTTCGCCTATTTTTCCGGGCTTACCTTCGGCAGGAAAAAACTCTGCCCCGAAATCTCCCCCAAAAAGACGATTGCGGGGGCTGTCGGGGGAACCATCGGGTGTATTTTAAGCTTTATAATTTTCGGAATTATATGCAACGGTCTGCTGGATAAAAATTATTCTCTTATAATGCTGGCGGCAATCGCCCCCTTCCTTTCGGCGGCAGGACAGCTGGGGGATCTGGCGGCCTCGGTGGTCAAGCGGCATTACGGCAAAAAGGATTTCGGTAAAATGTTCCCCGGTCACGGGGGGGTCCTTGACAGGTTCGATTCCATTCTCCCCATAACATTGCTTATGTTCATATTAACCGAAATTTCGTTTATATGGTGAATTAAATGATTAAAACCCTATCGGTTTTAGGCTCCACCGGCTCCATCGGCAGGCAGACAATCGAGGTTGCCCGCCATTTGGGGCTTGCCGTAACCGAACTTACCTCATATACAAACTACCGTCTGCTTGAAAACCAGTGCAGGGAATTCAAGGTCAGAAAGGCATGGATAGGGGAACAATACTATTCGGACCTTAAAATCCTCCTTGCCGACACCGGCATAAAGGTATTTACCGGGGAAGACGCCCTTTACAAACTGGCATATGAAACCCAAGCGGATATCGTCTGCAACTCCCTGCTGGGAATAAGCGGACTTAAGCCTACCTTAGCTGCTCTTAAAGGGGGGCATAACATCGCCCTTTCCAACAAGGAGGCCCTGGTGGAGGGGGGGAGTCTTGTCACCGGTCTTGCAAAGGAAAAGAATTTAAAAATAATCCCCGTCGACAGCGAACATTCGGCAATCTTTCAATGCCAAAACGGTAAAACGCCAAAAAAAATATTTCTAACCGCCTCCGGGGGGGCCTTTTACGGCAGGGACAGAAACTTTTTAAAAACCGTAACCCCCGAAATGGCAACCAAACACCCCAACTGGAACATGGGGGCTAAGATTACGGTGGATTCCGCCACCCTTATGAACAAGGGGCTGGAAATAATCGAGGCGGTTTATCTCTTCGATGTCAACCCCGATCAGATCGAGGTAATAATCCACCGGGAAAGCGTCATACATTCAATGGTGGAGTTTAGCGATAATTCGGTTATCGCCCAGCTGTCGAATCCGGATATGCGCCTTTGCATACAGTACGCCCTGACCTATCCCGAAAGGCTGCCTTCCCTTACAAAACCCCTTGATTTTACTAAACTTTCCTCTTTATCTTTTTCGAAACCCGACGAGGAAACCTTTACTTTATTAAAACTTGCAAAGAGATGTATAAACAAAGGGGGAAACTGCCCCGCCGCCATGTCCTCCGCCAATGAGGAAGCGGTTGCCCTGTTTCTGAATAATAAAATTTCATTCCTTGATATTTTCGACTATGTGGAAAGAGCGGTTTCTGACACCCCCTTTATTAAAAACCCCACATTGGAGCAGATTTTATCAACCGACACCTCGGCAAGGGAGACCGTCCGCCGCCTTGCCGGTCGGTCTTAGCCGGAAAACGCGGTCATTTCAAAGGAGTATAATATGCTTTCTGTATTTTCATCGGCAGGCACGATTATTGTTACCATATTAATTTTCGGCCTGCTTATTACAGTCCATGAACTGGGACATTATCTGGTAGCCCGCCTTTTCAAGGTGGGGGTGAGGGAATTTTCCATCGGAATGGGCCCTAAAATAAAAACCTGGAACGGTAAACACAATAAGTTTTCAATAAGATGGTTCCCCATAGGGGGTTATGTCACCATGGTGGGGGAGGACCCCGACGACGAACCCGAACCCGAGGACATAGGCAAAGCGGGGCTTAACACTAAGCCCATCTGGCAGCGTGCTCTTGTTGTTGCCGCAGGCCCAGTAATGAACATTTTGCTTGCCTTTCTGATTATGACCGTCTTTGTTATTACCGCCCCCGTGCTGGGCTCCACCACCATTACGAAATTCGACAAAGAAGCAATAACCTATGAAGCGGGGCTTAGGGTAAACGACCGGATAATCGAAATCGACGGCTCCAAGGTAAGGGTTTACAACGATTTGGCGTATCTCATCGCCCTCAGGGGAAAAGACCCTGTTGATGTCAGGGTGATCCGCGACGGCAAAGAGGTGCTTATAGAGGACGTTCAGTTCCCCGCTTCCGTTACCAACGGGATAGCTATGGGGGATATAGACTTTTACATCGATGCCCTTGACAAGACCCCCGGCGAAGTGCTGTACCAATCCTTTTACTGGCCCATTTCGATTATAGACATGACCGTCGAATCCCTTATCCGCACCTTCAAAGGGGAATACGGCTGGGAAGCCGTTTCGGGTCCCATAGGGGTAGGGGAACAGGTGGGCGACGTTATAAAACACGGTGCTAAATTCACCGACACGATAAGAAACTTGGCTTTGATTACGGTGATTATCTCGATAAGCCTTGGAATATGCAACCTTATTCCCATACCCGTCCTGGACGGCGGGCATTTGCTGTTCTTCCTTATCGAAGCCATCCGCCGCAAACCCATAAACCGTAAGGTGCATGCCGTCATAAACGCGGTGTTCATGATACTTTTATTAGGCTTTATGGCGGTAATCGCCCTTAAGGATATTTTGGGGCTGTTTTAATGACAACCCGACACCTTACAAAGGAAATTAAGATAGGTGATATTAAAATCGGCGGAAGCAATCCGGTTGCAATCCAGTCCATGACCAATTCCGACACCGGCGACAGGGTTTCCACCCTCAGGCAGCTTAAAAGGCTTGAAAAGGCGGGCTGCGATATCGCCCGCATCGCCGTCAACTCCATGGAGGCGGTGAAAAATATCCCCTATTTCAAGGAAAGAATAAATATCCCCCTGGTGGCGGACATTCATTTTGACTATCGGCTGGCTCTGGAAGCGGTAGAGACGGGAATCGACAAAATCCGCATAAACCCCGGCAATATCGGAAGCGACGACAAAATCAAAGCCGTATGCGACGCCTGTAACCGCAAAAATATCCCCATAAGGATAGGGGTGAATTCGGGTTCGGTTGAAAAGGAAATTATCACGAAATACGGTTTTCCTTCGCCGGAGGCGATTGCCGAATCCGCATTGACGGCAGTAAAAAAGCTGGAAGGTTTCGGCTTTTCCCATATCGTGATTTCGGTTAAATCATCCGACGTTGTTACCATGATACAGTCAAACCGGATAATTTCCCGAAACTGTGACTACCCGATTCACTTGGGGGTTACCGAAGCGGGGCAGGGACAGAAAGCCGTAATTAAATCGGCGGTAGGAATCGGCTCCCTCCTTGCCGACGGCATTGGCGACACCATAAGAATTTCCCTTACCGACGACATTTCAAAGGAAGTTAAAGCGGCAAACGAGCTTTTGTACTCCCTTGACCTGAAACCCCATATCGATATTATCTCCTGCCCCACCTGCGGCAGGACCAAAATAAACCTTATCCCCCTTGCCAAGGAGCTGGATAAAGCGCTTAGGGATATAAAACCCAAAAAGACCGTAAAGGTCGCCCTAATGGGCTGTATCGTGAACGGTCCCGGGGAGGCATCCAATGCCGACGTGGGGATTGCCGGAGGAAAGGGCGAAGGCCTGTTGTTCTTCAAAGGCAAAGTCCAAAGAAAGGTAAGGGAAGATGAAATAATCCCGACCCTTGTTGCGGAAGTTAAAAAGTTAGCCGAATAAACCAAAAAGCAAAGCGAAAGTTTTGCTTTTTTACTATAAAATCAAAGGAAAAGCGTAATGACACAAACCGAATTTCTAACCAAATTCCCCCGCTACATACCCACCGACGGGGACAAAGCCCTCCTTGAAAATCTTAAAACCTTTTCTCTTAAGATCGACAAGGAAAACCGGACGGTTTTCTGTGACTGCGTTTTTTGCAAAACCGTCCCCCAGAAGGAGCTGTACGATATCGAACAGGGGATAAAAAACACTTACAATCTTAACGATTTCAGGTTTTTCCCCGCGTTTGAAAACGCCGTCTTCACCCCCGACTACACCGGGGAACTGGTGGAGTTGATAAGCCTTTACTACGGCAACGGCTTTGCCCGGGGCTTTCTTGACGAATACGAGGTTGATTTCGACGGTCGGACCCTTACCATTACCCTGCGGGACGGTCTGGCGTCAGCCTTTTTGTACGAAAACGAAATAGACCGGTTCTTCAAAGATGCCGTCAAAGCACGGTTCAACCGGGAAATCGACGTGGTATTTATGGGGGAAGCCCGACTTGACCAGGTGTCGGAGGCAGAGGAACAGCTGCGGGAGGAATCGGCTAAAAATTACGAAAAATACCTTGAAAACCAGGCGAATAAGAAAAAGAAGGAAGTCCCCGAAGGCTGCGACAACCGTTCCTTCAATCCTCTTGAGGGGGGAATTTTCGAAAAATCCCCCGACGGCAATTTAATAAAAAGCGGAAGGCTTATCTTCGATATTTCGGAAAAAGAGCTTATTTACGGTTATGAAAGCAACGCGGAAATCACTCCCATACGGGATATCGTCCAAAACAAACGCCAGTCCTTCCTCTGCCGGGTGTTTCAGTCGGAGGAAAAGGACAACCGGGAAAACACCAAGGTTAATATAACCTTAGGGGTTACCGACCTTGATTCCTCCATAACCGTCCGCTTTTCGGTGGAAAAGAATGTGGTGTTTACCCCTCCCTCCCCGAAGGACGCCCTTCTTGTCTGCGGTACCGCCTCCACCGACAATTTTGACGGAGAAATAAAGGTAAGGGCGGTGGCGGTGTATAAGGTAAAAGAGGTGTTAAGGGACGATAATGCCCCGGTTAAGCGGGTTGAGCTTCACCTCCACACCACCCTTTCGGCAAACGACGCCCTATGTGCTCCCCAGGAGGTAATCCTCACCGCCAAACGCTGGGGTATGCCCGCCGTCGCCTTCACCGACCACGGAAACGTTCAGTCCTTCCCGGAGGTAATGCTGTATTCTGAAAAACACCCGGAAGTAAAGCCCATATACGGCATGGAGGGCTATCTGGTGGATGATACCGCAAGAGCGGTGTTCGACTTCACCCCCGAATACGACCGCACCTTTTCCGAAGGGATTTTTATAATTTTCGATATCGAAACCACCGGCCTTTCCCCCATTAACTGCGGCATAACCGAAATAGGGGCGATAAAATACAAGGGCGGCAGTGTGCTTGAAATTTTCCAGACCTATGTCAACCCCGGAATGCCCGTCCCCCAGAACATAACCGAGCTTACGGGGATAACCGACGATATGGTTAAGGACGCCCCCTCCCAGAGGGAGGCGGTTAAGGCTTTCCTTGAGTTTGCGGGGGATTCCATACTGGTAGCCCACAACGCCAACTTCGACATGGGCTTTATCCGCCGGGTGGCAACCGACAACAAATTCAGATTAGACAACCCCTATCTTGACACCGTAAGTCTTTCGAGATATTTGAATCCCGGCCTTTCAAAGCATACCCTTGATTCGGTGGCAAAACACTACGGATTAGGCCAGTTCAACCACCACAGAGCTTCCGACGACTGTAAAATGCTTGCCGAAATTTTCGGCTGTATGATAAAGCAGATGGAACCCGACGGGGTGACCACCGTAAGCGGAATGATTAACGAAATGTCGGTCAAAACAGACCCCCGCCGGCTTAAGCCCTACCATGTCACCATTCTGGTTAAAAACCAGACGGGGATGAAAAACTTATATAAACTGATTTCCTTTTCCTATCTCAACTACTTTTACCGCTATCCCCGGATACCCAAGACGGTGCTGAGCCGTTATCGGGAAGGGCTTGTTATAGGCTCCGCCTGCGAATCGGGGGAGATATTTCAGGCAGTGCTGGAAAACCGCACCTATGCCGACCAGATGAAGGCCGCCGATTTTTACGACTATTTTGAAATAATGCCGAAATGCAACAACGGCTTTCTTATCGAGGAAGGCCGGGTTAACGGAAAAGAGGAACTTGAACGGATAAACAGGCGGATTCTTGAAATCGCCGACAAGCAGAAAAAGCCCTGCGTTGCCACCGGCGACGTTCACTTTATGGAAAAAGATGAGGAAATCTACCGCCAGATATTGAAATACGGTCAAAAATACTCCGATGCCATACGGGAAACCGGGATGTATTTCAAAACCACTTCCGAAATGCTTGAGGAATTTTCCTATTTGGGAAACCGGGCATACGAAGTGGTGGTGGAAAACCCCCGTAAAATCGCGGATATGATAAATGAGGGGATAAGGCCTATCCCCAGGGGTAAATACCCGCCGAAAATCGACGGGGCGGAAGAGGAGCTTGTTAACTGCTGCTGGGAAAAAGCCCACCGGCTGTACGGGGACACCCTTCCGGAAATCCTGGAAAAACGCTTGAACCGGGAACTGGAAGCCATCACAAAGCACGGCTTTGCGGTGCTGTACATAATCGCCCGGAAGCTGGTGCTGAATTCCGAAAGCAAGGGCTATCTTGTGGGTTCGAGAGGTTCTGTGGGTTCCTCCCTGGTGGCAAACTTAGCGGACATTTCCGAAGTAAACCCCCTGCCCCCCCACTACCGGTGTCCCAAATGCAAATACACCGAGTTTTTCACCGACGGCAGTGTCGGAAGCGGCTTTGACCTTCCCGACCGTAACTGCCCCCAATGCGGGGAAAAGCTGTACAGCGACGGCCACGACATACCCTTTGAAACCTTCCTGGGCTTTAAAGGGGACAAGGACCCCGACATTGACCTTAACTTTTCCGGCGAAATCCAGTCCGACGCCCATAAATACACCGAAGTGCTGTTCGGCAAGGAAAACATTTTCCGGGCGGGAACGGTGGGTACCATTGCCTCCAAAACCGCTTACGGTTATGTTAAAAAATTCCTTGATGACAAGGGAATAAACCTTTCCAAGGCCGAAATAAACCGGCTGACAAACGGCTGTGTGGGGGTAAAACGCACCACCGGCCAGCA
>DBQR01000028.1:12982-20602 GCA_002305335.1 Clostridiales bacterium UBA1389 | reverse complement strand
TTTGAATATCTCCACGAAACCATACTTAAACTGGATATGTTAGGCCACGACGTTCCCACCATGTATAAGGTACTGGGGGACTATACGGGAATCGATGTCCGCACCGTCCCCATGAACGACATAAAAGTAATGAGTTTATTTACCTCCCCCGGGGTTTTGGGGGTTACGCTGGAGGATATCGACTGCGATACCGGCACTTTGGGACTTCCCGAAATGGGAACCTCCTATGTCCGGGGAATGATGGTGGCGGCTAAGCCCAAATGCTTTTCCGACCTTGTTCAGATTTCCGGCCTTTCCCACGGCACCGGAATATGGCTGGGCAACGGGGAGGAGCTTATAAAAAGCGGCACCTGCACCATCGACACCATTATCGGTACCCGGGACTCAATAATGCTTTACCTGCTTCAGAAGGGGCTGGAATCCTCCTCTGCCTTTAAAATAATGGAATCGGTGCGTAAGGGCAAGGGGGTAACCGAAACCCAGGAGGCGGAAATGTTAGCCCACGGGGTCCCCGAATGGTACATCGACTCCTGCCGTAAAATAAAATACATGTTCCCCAAAGCCCACGCCGCGGCCTACGTTATTTCCGCCCTCCGCCTTGCCTGGTTCAAGGTGTATTATCCGGTGGAATTTTACGCTTCCTACTTTTCCGCCCGTCCTGACGGGATGGATTACAGTCTTGTAATGAAGCCGAAAAACGAAATTCGAAAAACCCTTGATAAGTATAAAAGCCTTGAAAACCCCACCCAGAAGGACGAGGACGTTTACACCTGCCTTCAGATAGTAAACGAAATGTATTCAAGGGGGGTAGCCTTCCTCCCCATTGACATATTCAAGTCACAAGCCACCGCCTTTGTCCCCGAAAACGGGAAAATCAGGCTCCCCCTTATCGCCTTGAACGGCCTTGGGGTAACCGCCGCTCAGAATATCTACGAAGCGGTGAAGACGGGGATAAACACCGTGGAGGAATTAAAAAGCCTTTCGGGGATTTCCAAAACCCTTCTTGACTCCCTGCGGGATAACGGCTGTATGGGCAATCTCCCCGAAACCAACCAGCTTACGCTTTTTTAAGAAAGGACAGTAATCAAAATGCACGAAACCCATTGTCATTCCCGCTATTCCGGGGATGTGGACAAGCAAAAAGGCGGCACCATAGACGACCTCTGCCGTCAGGCGGTGAATATCGGGCTTGAATCCATAGCCGTAACCGACCACCTTGAAATACAGCAGATTATGGGGAATATTTTCCCTCCCCTTGACAATGAGGGAATTTTTAAGGACATTACCAAAGCCAAGGAAAAGTATAAAGGGGTTCTGGAGGTGGTTTACGGGGTGGAACTTGCCCAGGCCTGCCACGACCTTGAGAAAACAGACAATATTCTTGCAAAGTATAAGTATGACTATATTATCGGTTCGGTTCACGCCGTAAGGGGTTTCCCCGACTTTTCGGACATGGAGTATTCCGCCGTACCGGACAGAATCTTGAAACATGCCTGGGAGCTTTATGTTTCAGAACTTGAGGAGCTGGCGGACTGGGGAAACATAGACACCCTTGCCCATATAACCTACCCCTACCGCTACTTTAAACGGCACGGCAGGGAAAACCTTATAAACCTCTTTGAAAAGGGAAGGAAATACTTTGAACCCATTTTAAGAAAGATTATTAAAAAGGGAATCGCCCTTGAGGTGAATACCTCCGGCCTTTGGCAGGACACCGGCATTTCCTTTCCCCATAACGACCTGATTATGTTTTATAAAGAACTTGGCGGTAAAATGGTAACCGTGGGCTCCGACGCCCATTATCCCGGTGACCTTGCCAAATGCATTCCCCAAACCTATTCAGTGCTAAAGGATTTGGGCTTTGAAACCGTCATCACCTTCAGGGAAAGAAAGCCCGTATTTCACAAGCTATGATTATCCGAAAGGCCTACGCCAAAATCAATTTAACCCTTAATATAACCGGCAGAAGGGAAGACGGCTACCACACCCTTGATACAATAATGCAGACGGTTTCCCTTTGGGACGAGGTTAAAATCGAAAAAGCCGGGGGCATTTCGGTGGAATGCGGCAATCTTTCCGGCAGGGAAAACATCGCCTGCAAGGCGGCGGAAGCTTTTTTTGCCCATACCGGCAAAACCGGCGGAACAAGGATTACGATTGAAAAAAAAATCCCCGCCGGCGGGGGACTGGGGGGCGGCTCCGCCGACGCCGCTTCGGTTCTGCGGGGTCTGAATATCCTGTATAACGCAAACTTGTCAAACGACGGTTTGCGGCAAATAGCCGCTGCCCTTGGGGCGGACGTTCCCTTCCTGATTGAAGGGGGAACCGCTTACTGCACCGGTATCGGCGAAAAAATTTCCCCGGTTGAGTTTAGTAATCCCTCTTTGGCGTACTGTGTCTGTTTTCCCGGCATCAGCGCCTCCACAAGGGTGATGTTCGAGGAAATAGATAAACATAATATACAAAAATGCGACAGCCAAAAAATGCTTGAAGCCCTTAAAAGAAACGATATTTCCGGTATCACCGCAAGTTTACATAATGACTTTCTACCGGTATGCCGTGAGCTTATCCCACAAGCAGGTGAGCTGGAAAAACTGCTGTATGAAAATAACGCTTTGGGTGTTTCCCTTTCGGGAAGCGGCAGTTCTCTTTTCGGGGTGTTCGACTCCTTCGAAAAAGCCAAACAGGCAGAGGAAAATATAAAAGCATACGCCTTCGCAAGGGCAGTGACTACCGTAAATTGCTAATCAGGCAGGGAAGATTTACCTGCTTTGCTTATTTAATCATAAGGTCATGATAGCGGCTTATTCAGTGCAGGGGAAGGCTTATTTAACCCCTTCTCCTGCCTCTGTATAAAGCGGCATCTAATCTTTATATTGCCGGCGGATGATATCCGCCGGTAAAAACCGGCGGGATATTGCATCCCGAATCTTTACAAAAAATGAAATTTATGTTATAGTTGTATGTAAATTCTTTTTGCCGTCAATAATCCTCATTGAGGTGAAAAGAAAATGAAACGAAAAACCCAAATTGCCTTTGCCCTGTGTCTTGTAGTAGCGGTGACAACAGCTCTTCTGCTGCCGCTGTATCTTGAAAAAAGCGGGGCAAAAATCTATGACAATGTCATAAGACTCCACGTTATTTCAAATTCCGACAGCCAAACCGACCAGGAAGTAAAGCTTTTGGTACGGGACGCCATCCTTGAAAAGGCAGGCTACATTTTTTCGGGGAAGGACATAAACCAGGCTCTTGAAATCTCCCGCTTTTCCAAAGATGAGCTAACAAACATAGCCAAACAGGTGGTTCTGGAAAACGGCTTTGACTATGATGTCAGGGTGGAATTAGGAAGGGAAAACTACCCCATCCGGGAATACGACGGGGTAACATATCCTGCCGGGGAGTATTACTCGTTAAGGGTGGTCCTCGGCAGCGGCAGCGGACAAAACTGGTGGTGCGTGCTTTTTCCGCCCTTGTGCTTCGGTTCATCAACCCTTATCATTAAACCGAAGGACGGTGAAAGCAAAGCCGGCGTTACAAAAAGCGTAAAAATAAAATTCAAATTCAGATTGTTCGATATGTTCGACTAAATATACCGGAGGCGTAATATGCTGTACCGTATCGCCGGAAGGTCGGGGACCGGAAAAACCGAATATATAAAGACCTTAATAGGGGAAAAGTGCGAAAACAACGTTCCCTGCGTGGTTATCGTCCCCGTCCAGCAGTCAATGGAATACGAAAAGGATATTTTTACCCGTTTCGGTTCAAGGGCGAATCTGTATATCGAGGTGCTGACATTCGACCGCCTTCCCAACCGCACCTACCGGGAATACGGCGGCCTTGCCTCAAATTACATCGATGACGGAGGGCGGACCCTGTTAATGTCCCATGCCCTTAAAACGGTAAAGGAGAATTTGAAGGAGTTTTCCTCCGTCTGCGACGAAAAAGCCTTTGTTTTGAAAATGCTCGAAACCTCCCGCACCTTGAAGGAAAAGGGGATAAACCATTCCCTTCTGGCAGACATAGAGGGGGAAAGCCGCACCGTTCAGAAGGCAAGGGATATCCACACCATACTTTCCGAATACGACAGCCGGTTCGGCAAAGACCGCCTGGACGGAAGGGATATGCTTGACCTGTACGCCGAAAACCTTAAAACCATGGACTTTTTCAAAGGCAAAACCGTATTCGTGGACTCCTTTAACTCCTTTACCGAACAGCAGCACAGGGTGCTGGACGCCATCGCTGCCCGGTGCGACGAGCTTTATATAACCTTCAACTACGACCCCGAGGACCGGACATTCACATTCGCCACCCCCGCCTATGCCTTCGACCGGACGGGGAAACACCATAAAACTACGGATATTTATCTTACGGAAAACAGACGGGCAACCAATAAAAGTCTTGAATACGCCGAAAAAAATTTATGGGACAACACCGTAAAACCCTTTGAAGAAGTAAACGGTATAGAATTTTTCAAATGCACGAATCCCTTTGAGGAATCGGAATGCGCCGCGTCTATAATTTCAAGGCTTGTAAGGGAGGGTTACCACTACAAGGATATTGTGATAATCCTCCGTTCCCCGGAAAGCTATGCCGGTATAATCGACGCTGTCCTTGAAAAGCACAACATACCCTGCTTTTTCTCATCCGGCGACAGTATAATGGTAAAACCCCTTACCACCTTTCTGCTGTCCGCCTGCGAGGCGGTGGTGAATAACTACCCCCTCCACACCGTGTTGAAATTTATAAAAAGCGGCTTTTTACCAATTCCCCAAAAAAGAATAAACCTTCTCTGCAGGTATGCAGAAACCTGGCGGATAAGGGGAAAAGCCTGGGTGGGGGACGAGGACTTCCTTATGAACCCCTCCGGCTACAGGGAGGTTATGTCGGAATACGATTCCTCCCTGCTTTCGGAAGTGAATGCCGCAAGGAAGGCGGTGGCGGAGGTTCTGAGCCAGCTGGAATCCGACCTGAAACAGGAAGGTCTTACCGGGGAAAATGTGGCAAAAGCCCTTTACAAAATGCTTGAAGGGGTAAATGCTCCCCAAAGCATAAGGGCAAAGGCAAAAAGCCTTCGCCGTTCGGGAAACGAGGACGCTTCCCAGAAAATGACCGAACTCTGGGACGTTATAATAAACGCCCTTGACCAGCTTTATCTTGTTTCGGGGAAGACGGAAATAAAGCTTGCCGACCTTCCGGCGGTTCTTGAACTGCTGTTTGACACCTATACTGTGGGGAGTGTCCCCGCTTCCTGCGACGAAATTTTAATAGGCAACGCCGCCATATTCAAGGGAAACAATCCCAAAGGGATTATTTTGCTGGGGGTAAACGACGGGGTGTTTCCCGCCTCCCCTTCCAACAGCGGGGTGTTTGATTCAAGGGAACTGGACGAACTCGAAAAGAAGGGCATAGCCCTTGAGGATAACTTCGAAAGGCAGCTTGACAACGAAAGGCTGTTCTTCTATTTGGCTGTGTCCCTGCCAAGGGAAAGGCTGTTTTGCGTCTTTTCCGAAGGGGAGGGAATACGCCCCTCGGTGGGCGCGGTTCGGCTTATGAAGCTGTTTCCTTCGGCAAAACTGTCGAAATTCGGCGAAAACACCGGAAAAGACGAAATAAAAGCCTTTGAAAACGTATTCTCCCCCGCCTCCGCAAGGGAAAACTCCCGGTACGCCTCCGGACTCATTAAAAAACTGCTTTCCGAAAAGGGAATAAACGACGCCGAAACCCTTTCCGCCTACCCCCTTTCGGACAAAAACGCTATAATCAACAACATAAACAAGACTAACATAACCCTTTCCCCCACCCGGCTTGAAAGATACACCTACTGCGGCTTTTCCTATTTCGGCAAATACCTGCTTAAGCTTCAGGAAAACAAAAAGGCCGAGTTTGCCCATGCCGAAATAGGCAACTTCGTCCATAAGGTGCTGGAAGTTTTCATTTCCTCAAGGGTTAAGGGGAATGCTTTTCTTATGCCCTCCGACGAGGAAATTTCCGAAGGGGTGGAAAGCATCACAAAAAACTATATCCGGTCCGTCTGCGGGGATCTGGATATCAAATCAAAGCGTTTCGGCTACACCCTTTCAAGGCTTAAAACAACCTTAAGACTGCTTTTGAAGAACGTCTGCGAAGAGCTTTCCCAAAGCCTGTTTGTCCCGGCGGGGTTTGAGGTGACCCTTGAGGGAAATAACTCCATCTACACCAGCGAAAGCGGAATTACGGTTAAGCTGAACGGCAAAATCGACCGGGTTGACATTTATAAAAAAGGTGAAAAAACCTATGTCCGGGTGGTTGACTATAAAACCGGCACAAAGGTTTTCGACCGGAAAGCTCTTGACAACGGCCTTGACCTTCAGATGTTTCTGTATCTTTTCGCCTACTGCGCCAATATAAAAGATGCTGTACCCGCCGGGGTGAACTACCTCCCCGCAAAGCTGGAGGCAAAGAAGCAGGAAAACGGCAGGAAGGCGGAAATATCCGAAATCGCCGAAGCTTCCTTCAGGCGAAGCGGCTTATTGCTTAAGGATATGGATATTATTGAAGCCATGGAGCCGGGGAATGCCAAACGCTTTCTGCCGGTGAAAATAAACGACGACGGCAGTCTAAAAGACGCCAAAAACCTTGCGGATCTGGAGGAATTCGGTAAGCTGGAGGAAAAGACCGTATCCTACATAAAAAAGCTGGGTTTGCTTATTTCCGACGGGGTTATGGATGTTTCCCCCCTTAAGCTCAGCCGGGATTACGATGCCTGCAGATTCTGTAGCCTGAAAGCGGTATGTCGTCTTTCCACCGAACGGTCGGTGGTAAGGCATAAGGGAATTTTTGAGGAATGGGAGGATGATGAAAATGGCCAGTGAGGTTTCCTTCACCCCCTCGCAGCTTAACGCCATAAACACAAAGGATAAAACCCTCCTTGTTTCGGCGGGCGCCGGAAGCGGGAAAACCACCGTGCTTACCAAAAGGATAATCGAAAGCATAAAAGCGGGAACCGACATAAACAGCCTACTGGTGGTCACCTTCACAAAGGCGGCGGCCGCCACCATGAAGGACCGGATTTATTCCGCCCTCCTTGAGGAACTGGCGGCAAACCCCTCCGATAAAAGAATGGTACATACCATTTACAACATACCTTCCGCCAAAATTTCCACCATCCACGCTTTCTGCCTTGACCTGGTTTCAAAAAACTTTTCGGTTCTTTCCCTCCCCCCCTCCATGAGGGTGGCGGACAAAGCCGAAAGCGAAATACTCCTTGACACCTGCCTTGAGGACCTTATCGACAACTCCTTTGAAGATGAGGACAGCGATTTTCTAACCCTCTGCGACGCTTTTTCCGGGGAAAAAAGCCTTGACCGCTTTAAGGAAACTGTAATTGCGGTTTATAAAAAATATCTTGCCTTCCCTTTCTGGAAGGAGTATGTCGCAAAAACGGCGCAGTCCGAAACCCGGCAGGCGGAGTCGGCAAAGGAAGAGGGGATAATGAGTACCGGCGCCGGCAGGGAAATACTCACCTTAATGCGGGAAAGGGTAGACTTTTTCCACAGGCAGGCAAACGAATTCTATGCCGTTTTGACCCCCGTTGCAAAGCCCAGCCATCTTAAAGCCCTTGACTATATCAGCGATTTTCTG
>DBQR01000028.1:11413-12918 GCA_002305335.1 Clostridiales bacterium UBA1389 | reverse complement strand
AAAACCGCCGTTGACGATGAAATCAAAACATATAAAGACTATTTCGACTCCGCCGAGGAAGAGACGGTTTCCGACTACGAAAAGGCAAGCCGGCTTAATTCTCTTATGAACAGCTTTATAATAAGCCTTGACGAAAGCTATGCTGCCGCCAAAAAGGCAAGGGGGATACTTACTTTTTCCGACCTTGAGCAGTTCACCCTGAGACTGCTGGGGGAACCTACCCCCGGTGGGACAGTCAGAACCCCCCTTTGCCGGGAAATCCGGGAAAGCTTTTCGGAAATCTATATCGACGAATATCAGGACATAAACCCCCTTCAGGATATGATATTTTCCCTTTTATCAAAGGAAAACAACCGCTTTATGGTGGGGGACGTAAAGCAGTCCATTTACCGTTTCAGAAACGCCAAGGCGGACATTTTTTTGAATTATCTTAAGGAGTTCCCCCCTCTCGGGGAGAAAGGGAAAACCGCCAAGATACTCCTTCCCGAAAACCACCGCAGCCAGAAATATATTCTTGACTTTGTGAATCTGCTGTTTGACAATCTGTATACGGAAGAGAACATGAACGCCTCCTATAAGGAAGAAAGGCTGGTTTATCCGGAAGGAAAATCCGGCAATTACGCCTTCCCCGTAAACGTTTACCTGCTTGAAAATGAAAAGGAGCCAAACGAAAAAGAGGCGGAATACGTGGCAAAAACCATATACCGTCTCGTGAACGGGGGGATTGACGGGAAAAAGTATGAATACGGGGATATCGCCCTGCTTCTGCGTTCTATGGCAAACAGTACGGGGGAATACGAAAGAGCGTTTGCAGGGTACGGCATACCCTATTCCTTGGAAAAAAACGGGGAATTCATGCTTGAGCCGGAAATCCTCCTTGCTTTATCAATCTTAAGAATAATGGACAACCCCCTTGACGATATTTCCCTTGCCGCCTCCCTCAGGTCGCCGGTGTTTTGCTTTACCGCCGACGAGCTGTACGCCGTAAAGCGGTTTTACGCCATGGAATTTCTATATGACTGTGTTTCAAAGTGCGCTTTGGATTACAGGCGGTTTTTGAACGCAGGGAAGAAATACAAAGCAGACAAGGATTTCCGCAAAGTCAAAAAGTCTGCCTTCCCCTTTGTCGCCAAAGGCGTATCCTCCGGAGAAAGACCGGACAACTCCGTAAAGAGGAAATGCTTTGATTTCATAGAAAGGCTTAAGGGTCTGCGCGCCCTTGCCGACGAATCCCCCACCAACCGGCTTATCTGGGAAATGTATATGAAAACCTCTCTTATTTCCCTTTGCGCTTCCGGGGAAAACGGGAAAAAGAAGGTGCAGAACCTTTATACTCTTTATAACTATGCCCTTGAATTCGAACGCACCTCCTTTAAGGGGCTTTCCAGCTTTTTAAGCTATATAAACGATATTGCCGACAGTTACGGCGAAGGACTTTCTTCCGACACCGGCGACAAGAACCGGGTTAAGATAATGTCGATACACAAGTCAAAGGGTATGGAATT
>DBQR01000028.1:0-11387 GCA_002305335.1 Clostridiales bacterium UBA1389 | reverse complement strand
TTTACCCTTTACAACCTCCGCAACAACGAGGGGCTTACCGAATATGTCCCCTTTGTAAAAAAAGTTGCCGCAAATGCCGAAAAGAAGGCTCTTTACCGGGAGGAACTCAGGATTCTGTATGTTGCCTTGACCCGGGCGAAGGAAAGGCTGTTTGTAAGCGGCGCGGTGGGAAAAACCACTTTGGAAAAGGGTACCGGCGGCAGAGGCTTTTTCAGAAGCACCTGCTACGCCGACTGGATTTATCCCATACTGACTTCCGCCGAACATCCCTGCTTTATGTTTGACAACACCGAGCCTGCCGGGGATACGGTTATTGAAAAGCAGGAAAAAACCGAAAGGGAGTTTTTCCCCGACGAGGTGTTCGAACAGGCAATAGGCTTTGTCTATCCCCACGGCAGAGGCTATACGGTGCCCGCCAAGGCGGCGGTTTCGGAACTTCGGAAGGGAATCCTTGAGGACGGGGAATACATAAGGTCGGTTGCCAAAAGCGAAGCGGGAAAAATCCCGGTCTTCGCCCGGAGAAGGGCCGATTATGCCTCCATAGGCAACGCCACCCATCTGTTCATGCAGTTTGCGGACTTCGGCAATGTTGAAAAAGACGGAGCGCTTGCCGAAATAGACCGGCTGATAGCCATTAAAATGATAACCCCCGAAGAGGGAAACCTGATAGACATAAAGGGGGTTGAGGAGTTTTTCAAATCGACCCTTAAGGCGGAAATTTCCCGTTCGCCGTTGGTATTCAGGGAAAAACGCTTTAATCTTATAGAAAAATCCTCCCTGGTGTCGGGGGAGGAGGGAGAACTGGTTATGATTCAGGGGGTTATAGACTGCTTTTTCCAAAACCCCGACGGCAGCTTTACGGTGGTGGACTATAAAACCGACCGGCTTCCCGAAAAGGGAGGGGAGGAGGTATTGATTTCCCGCCACGGGATGCAGATAAAATACTACTGCCGCGCCGCCGAAAAGATAACCGGCAGAAAGGTGAGTAAAGCCTATTTGTACTCCTTCTATCTCGGCAAAGCCATTGAGGTGGATTATGAAAGCTGAGTTTTTGGCGGAGTTTACGCTGGCAGGCGCATCCCTTTCGGGGGAGGAAATTCCAAAGGAAAAAAGACTTGCTTTTACCGAAAACGACGATATTAAAAACTCCCTTGCCGTCAGAGATAACGACACGATTTACGGCTATGTCACCGGCAGCGAGGCCGCCCTGCTGAAAACCTTTATAAACCGAAAAATGAATCTGTTCTGCCTTTACGCCGGCAAGGTCGAGGAGGAAGACGCCGACCGGCATGTTATAAAGGTTTACTATATACCGGAAAAGATATGAAATATCCGGGGTTCCTGAAAAATTTTTAGGGTAAATAAAATCCACAGCTTTTCGCTGTGGATGAAATCACCTTCGGTGATAAAATCCTCCCTATCGGTCGGACTGATCATATTTAACCCTTACTGAACTTTTTCGCTTCCGCAACAGCCATTTTGTCGCACTTTTCGTTCTGAACATGGCCGTCATGCCCCTTAATCCATACAAACCTAACTCTATGCTTTTCAAGCAAAGGCAGCAGAACCTCCCATAAATCCACATTCAGAGCCGGCGTTTTGTCGGCTTTTTTCCATCCCTTTTCCCGCCAGCTATATACCCATTTCTTTTCAACGGCGTCGGACACATATTTGGAATCGGTGTAAAGGGTGACTTCGCAGCTTTCCTTTAAAAGCGAAAGACCGGCAATAACCGCTGTAAGTTCCATGCGGTTGTTGGTGGTGGATTCGGCTCCGCCGGATATTTCCTTTGTTTTTCCGTTGTATTCGAGAATAACCCCGTATCCTCCCGGACCGGGATTTCCCGAACAGGCACCGTCGGTGTAAATATTTACCTTTTTCACTTTATCTTAATCATCCTGACGTCTTTTCCCACAAAACGCACCGGCTTGAATTCCCCCAAAAGACGGGAAAACAGCCTTGCGCCGTAGATTTTATTTAATTCCGTCAAATCGTGGTTGGTGGAAATTATGGTGGGAAGTCCCGAAACGATACGGCTGTCGATAAGGCCGGTCAATGCCGAAACGGCAAATTCGCTTTTAACCTCCGCCCCTAAGTCGTCTATCACTAACAGATGACATTTGAAATACTTTTCGTCGGCGTCCGCTTCGGCGGTAAAGGCGGCTTTACGGCAGTCGGAAATCATCCGGTGCGCCGATTCGTACACCACATAATATCCCTTTCCCGCCGCCACATGGGCGACAGCCGAGGCAAGATGGGTTTTTCCCAGACCCGTTCCCCCGAACAACAGGAGGTTTCCGCTGTCAAGGCTGAAATTTTCCGCATAGTCCTTACAGCATTCCAGCACATCCTTCATGGACTTGTCGGTACAGTAGTCAAGGGTAAAGGTGTCGAAGGTGAAGTCGGAAAGCCCTCTGCCCAGGACGGTTTTTTTCATATATCTCTGGGCTTCCAGTTCCTTCAGGCAGGCGCATTTTTCCAGCTTGATATAGCCGGTGTCGTTGCATTTCTTACAGTAAAAATCCGGGGAATCGTAATTTTCGGGGTAACCTTTTGTTTTTAAAACGCCGTTACGCTTTTTCCGCAGGTTTATATAGTAATTTTTAACTTCCTCCATTTTTTCGTCGCTGCTGGCAGCGTCCAACATTTCAAGGGTGGCAAAGGAAAGTTTCTCGTCGATTTTACGGATTTCGTCGGATAATTCGTGCAGCCTTGCGGTTTTGGCCTCGGCTTCCTTTAGGGCTTTGTTCCGCCTTGCGGAAAGTATTTCAAGGCTGGTGGGGGAGGCAAGTTCCATATTACTTTTCCCGCCTTTCGGTTTTGTTTGTACTCATTCAGTTAACCCCTCTTTTCAAAGCCGCGTCGATGAATTCGTTAATATCGAAGCTGTCGGCGGGGAGGGTTTTAACCCCCTTGGGACGGCCTTGAAGTTTCTGAATATCCTCCGGGGCTTTTATTCCCTGACCGTGCCAGTCGGTTAAAATTTTATCGAGATAGGCAAGCCTTACTTCACCGATGGAATCCACCATTTTTTCGTATGCCACCTTAACCACGTCAAAGGAAAGGTCGAATTCGGAAAACCATTTGGTCATATAGCCTTCTTCCTTTGAGGAAAGCTTTCTTGAACCGAAACCGCAAAGGGCTAAGAATCTGCTTCTCATATCCTCCTGCTTCTGCCTTGCCGACAGGACGGCTTCCAGCTTTTCGTATGTATCCACTCCTTCGTCGTACATTGACAGGGCGGTTTGGGTTATGTACCGCATGTTGGCTTTTCCCCTTGCTACCGCATAGGCCACCAAGGTGCAGACAAAATCCGCCCCCAAGCCCGAAAAATGATAGATGTTGTAAAGGAGATTTATATCGTTTTTATTAAGTACCTTCCCTAACATTTCCTCCACGGTGTCCTTCAGGGACGCAAAATCCTTTTCGTTTTCCATTGCCTTTGCCAAAGTTTCCCCGTCATAGCTCTGGAGGAGGTTTATGCGTTTGGAAGCGGGGGAAACGCTTTCCGGTTCGGAAATAAGGCCGGTTTCGATCCAGAATTTCAAAGCCTCCTCAAAATCCTCGGCGGATATGCCGATACTTTCGGAAGCTACGGAAATATCAAACTCGCTCTTGCCCATGCAGTAAACGAAAACCTTAAGCTGGGTTTCGTTTATCTTTGACAAAAGGGGTAGTATTTCGCCCGGCATTATAAAATTGTTTTGGGTGAAACTTGTTATTTTAATGTTTTTCACCGTTTTCCTCCGGAAAAACTGCTGTTTTGTAAAATTATGAGGTAATTATGTCCTCATGGGGATAAACCGAAAGGGAAATGCGGCTGTTTTCAGCCCGGCTGCCGATTATGTCAACGGTGTAGTTGACATCCAGCTTTCCACCGTTTTTGGAAATGGTGTTTTTGAGCTGTTTGGTGCGTATCCTAAGCTCCATGGGGTAATAGCCGTTGCTGAGGACACAACTGTGGGTTTTGCCCTCTTCAAAGACCATATAGGTACCGTTGCTCCCCCCCATGTTCATGGCGACTATGTTGTCGCCCAACAGGTTCACGGTGGTCACCGCGCTCTCGCCGTCGGGGGTGTTTTCCATAAATTCAAGCCGCAGGCCTTCCTTTGTGGTGCGTATGTAGCCGAAGGCGTTGGCTTCCCTGGTTTCGGTTTCCCCCGTTTCGTCAAGGAGATTTCCTAAGAGTTTTTCGGTTTTTATATTAACATTTACGGGTATTTTCATATTCTGTAATTCCTTCCTGTGGGTTTTCGGGTCAATCGATGCTTATCTGATACACCCGGTCGGAAATATCCTTCCCCAAAAAGGCTTTTCCGTTCTTTGAAAAACCTGACGGGTCGTCGGTTACGTAAAAGACGGATTTTCCGCTGCTGCCCACGTCGATATGCCGTTTTTCCAAAAGGCCGCAAAGGGACACTGCGGCCTCCTCCGCCGAATTTATAAGCAGGCTTTCGGGGAGGAAAAGGGAAAATATTCCGCTTAACAGGGGATAATGGGTGCATCCTAATATCACCGCGGCGGGTTTTTTGGGGATAATATCAGCTAAATATTCGGCAATGGCGATGTTGGAAAGGGAATCGTCAACCCCTGTCCGCCCGTTTTCCACCAGCGGGACAAGCAGCGGGCAGGCGCGGGAGATTATTCTGACATTTCCGCCGTATTTTTTTATTTCCTTTTCGTATGCCCCGCTTTTAATGGTGGCGGCGGTGCCGAGGACGGCGATAATCCCGTTACCCGCCATGGCGTTCTCATAGGCCTTTTTAGAAGCGCCCTCCACCACTCCCGTGATGGGCAGCTCAAAGTTTTGGCGTAAAACCGGCAGGGAATTGGAGGAAACGGTGCCGCAGGCAACAAGAATGGCGTCAACCTCTTTTGAAATAAGAAAACGGCAGGCCTGAAGGGCGTACCTGTCAATAACCTCCCTGCTCCTTGTGCCGTAGGGAACCCGGGCGGTATCGCCCAAATAGGTTATATCCCAGCCGGGTTTAAGCCGGGACAAGGCCTTTACCGCGGTAAGCCCCCCCACACCCGAATCGAAAACGCCTATCATAAGGCATTTTCCTCTGCCAAAGCTATAAGCTTATCCACCAGCTTTGAAGGGGAATAACCTTCCCTTTCCATAAGCTTGGGGTACATCGAAATGGGGGTAAGGCCGGGAATGGTGTTTATTTCGTTAAAGGTTACCTTATCCCCGTCGACAAAGAAGTCCACCCTTGCCAGTCCTTTGCAGTCGAGGGCGGTATAAATTTTAGCCGCCATTTCCCGCAAAATATCGGAAGCTTTCCGGGAAATCCTTGCGGGAATATACTGCTTTGCGGTGTCTGTTACATATTTGGTTTCGTAGTCGTAAAATTCCGCACCCGGGTCGATTTCCCCGCAGAGGGAAACACGGGGGTTTTGATTTCCCAAAACCGCAACTTCGATTTCTTTGCCTTCCATGGCCTGTTCGATAAGTATTTTACTGTCATATATAAAGGCAGTTTCCATGCCTTTTATTAGTTCATCTCTGTTTTTCGCCTTGGCGACACCCACCGAGGAGCCCGCGTTGGCGGGTTTTACAAAGACAGGGTAACCGAAGGCCTCCTCCGACTTGAGGGCAAAGGCGGTGAAGTCGAAGTTTTCGGCTTTCCTTGCATAAATAAAGGGGGTGATGTTAATTCCTTCCCGCCGGCAGATCAGTTTTGTCGCCACCTTATCCATACACACCGCCGAAGAATAGGCGCCGCAGCCCACAAAGGGAATCCCCGCTAAGGTCAAAAGCCCCTGAATTGTCCCGTCCTCCCCGTTCTTGCCGTGAAGCACCGGGAAAGCGCAGTCAACGGGTAAAATATCATATGTTTTCCGTTCCTTGTCCAGAACAATCAGCCCGTGATGTACCGAACAGGGGGAAAGCACCGCCGGCACAAGGTTCGCCTTATCCTGCTCCCAGCTGCCGTCGATAATTTTGTCAACGCTTCCGTTATACAGAAACATGGCTCCGGCTTTGGTTATACCCATTCTTAAGACGGTATATTTTTCGTCATCGAGGCTGTTTATAACAAAAGAGGCGGAAACCCGGGAAATTTCATGTTCGGTGGAAACGCCGCCGAAAATAACAAGAATAAGCTTTTTCATTGATATATAAAGCCCGTTATTGTATTACGGGTTATTCCTTTCCGTGGGATTTGAATATGCATAAGCATTATATTGGATTTTTAAATAATATAACACACATATTTAAGAATGTAAAGGCAAAAAGTTGTAAAGATTTTTGGCTGAAATTATATAAAAATCCTTATTGTTCCTTTGAAATAAGTTTCCTATGCTGAATGTGTATGCCTATGTGTCCTATTGCTAAGGGAATCACCGCAATTATAAGCCAGATAACCTTTCCGTAAATTCCAAGGAGCAAAAAGGCGATAACCGGCAACGTTGCCCCCGCCAGAGGGATTCCGAGAATCGAGCTGTAAAAATCCTTCAGGGCTTTTTGGCTTTTAAAATATCTCACCCACCAGATTTCATAAAGCACCATAAAGGCAAAGGAGACAATAAGCCAGATATTCCAGACCGACCAGGGCTTAAGGTTGAAGTCGCAGAAAATAATCGCACAGCAGGTAACCAGAAACTGACCTGTCCGTTCGGTTGCCCGCAGAATTCTGCTTTCACTCAGGGTATTGTAGCCTTTTGGCTTTTTATTTATCCAGATTAAATTGGGAATAAACAGCATTAACAGATAAACAAGCCCCACATAAGAAAAGCCGAGATGTCCCAACATATATTTCTCCCATACACCTTTATGCATATATTTATAAAACCGTTGCAAACCGTCTTCCGGATAGCCCTGCTATTATAGCATAATATGTAACAAGTGTCAATAAAACCCTGTTTTGAAAATATAACGGGATAAAAAATTATAAAAGGAATAACATATGTAATGACCAAATTCAAAATATAAAGGAAGGTTTGTATGGAAGAAGTAAAAACCCCGGATATACCCGAAAGCAAAGCGGAAGACGTTAAGGCAAGCGGAGGGATAACCACCAAATCCGACGAGGGGCGGATCCACGCCCTGATTATCGCAGGCCTTGTGGAGGGGCATTACGCCGCCTCCGACCAATCAAAAACCACAAAATACGAACAATGTATCCCCACCTTAGTGGCGGTGGAGGAAAGCGACGAAATCGACGGGCTGTTACTGCTCTTAAACACCATCGGCGGGGATGTGGAGGCGGGGCTTGCCATAGCAGAACTCATTGCCGGAATGACAAAGCCCACCGTCTCCCTTGTGTTGGGCGGGGGCCATTCCATAGGGGTTCCCCTTGCGGTTTCGACAAAGAAATCCTTTATCGTGCCTTCTGCCACTATGACCTTGCATCCGGTGAGAACCAACGGGCTGGTTATAGGCGTCGCCCAGTCCTTTGAGTATTTCAACCGTATGCAGAACCGAATTATCCGCTTTATAACCTCCAACTCAAAGGCCAAAGCTGAGGAGCTGTATAAACTTATGATGAAAACCGACGAAATGACCACCGATATAGGCACCGTCATAGAGGGCAACGAGGCGGTGAACATCGGTCTTATCGACGAGGTGGGGAGCCTTGGGTCTGCCATAGCCGCCCTTAAGGATATGATAAGGCAGGAGAGGGAAAAGAAGGGAAAAGAAACAGGCATGTGATTTTTTTAATTACTAAGAAATAATTAGACGGATTTTGTCTTGACAAACAAATAAAGGGATTATATAATAAAAAAAGAAGTGATTATGTCAACCGAAAGGGGAGGGCTTATGACAAAATCGAAATTTGTCAAAACGATTGCGATTATTATAAGTCTTTCCCTTATTATGGTTTTGCTGCCTTCAAACGGACAGGCCGAAAACAAAGCGGGGGACATTGACGGGGACGGGGACGTGGACTACGACGATGCCTATCTCATCTTCAACTATGTGGCGGGTACCGGCACCCTTGAGCTTTCCCAGCTGGATTGCGCCGACATCGACGGCGACGGCAGGATAACCATAGGGGACGCGGCTCAGGTGTTTCACTATGTGTCGGGTTATTTTTCGGTCCTACCCTATATGCCAAAGGGGAACGGAAGGTTAGTAATACTGTCCTATCCCGACAAAACCGAGTATATCGAAGGGGAAAACCTTGATATGACGGGTTTTGAATTGGCGGTGGAATATGAAAACGGTCAGACGGAGACTGTCACCGGCTACACCTATTCCGGCTTTTCGGCGGGAACGGGGGTAAAAATCATCGTGGTAAGCTATCAAACCGCCAAAACCGCCTTTATTGTCACGGTTTACCCCGTAAACATTACGGCAATCGAGATTACCACCCCTCCGGTAAAGCTGGTTTACAACAGGGGGGAATCCCTTGACCTTACCGGACTGAAGGTTTCAGCCATTCTTGCGGACGGAAGGAAGGTGATTGTAAATAATTATATCGTAAGCGGATATGAGTCAACCCCTGGCACCTGTACGATTACGGTAAGCTACCGGCTTAAAAAGACCTTTTTCACCGTTACGGTGAAGTAAAAAGCCGGACTTTTCGGAAATTTTACCTATTAAATCTAAGCAAGTGACAAAAAAATATTAACACAACAAGTAACAAATATGAATTTCATTACCCTTTTTTTAATATTTTGCTTGACAAAACTGCATGGAAATGTTATACTCAACATTGATTAATTAGGATATTATTCCTAAAAAAACGAAAGGAAGAAATACTTATGAGAAAATTCATGGCACTTGCGCTTTCCGTTATGCTTGTAGCCACGTGTTTTGTCGGGTTGATCACCTCGGCGGCGGACGACGGTTTTAAAATTTCGGCCTCCGCACCCGCAGATGTCACCGCAGGTGGAACATATGATCTCGTACTGACCATCGACAGCCTTCCCACTCTCGGAGCCGGAGAGGTTGTCAGTGCGATAGCCCTCAAAGTCGGCTATGACAAGGATTACGTAAGCGTTGTCAAAAAACAAGGCAAGTCTGCCGACTTTTCGACAACAGTGGATGATGTTGAAGACATCGTTTCTGTTGAGGAAGATTATGTTGACATAACCTTCATGGACTACGACTTCAGCGGCAAGTTTGCAGTCGGCGACACCATTACTCTTAAGTTCACCCTTAAAGAAACAGCTTTGTCCTATGTGAAGTTTGACTTTACCGTTTATGAAGTCGGCTACACCGTAGGTGAAACCATGATGGACTTCATTGACGGCACAGGCGTGGGTTGTCAGGTGAAGATTGCCAAGAATCCTGACCTTTCCACTCTTGAAAGCTACTTTGATATCGACGATTTTATACTTGTAAACAAGGACAACGGCTCCCTTCAGAACGAAGGTTTTTCCGAAGATATCGCCTACAAGTTCCAGGATTACTGTGACGGCGAATTCTTATACGGCGCTGTTGTGGCATTGATCGACCCCATTGGGTCATCCACTTCCAACGGCAACGGCAACAGTACCAACATAAGACTTTGGTTCCGTACCAATAAACAGGCTACTGTTTATACTACTTTCCTTGATATAAGCTTTGCCGGTTACACCAACGATCCTGTACTCCTTCAGAAGGTTAACACCTCCCTGACCGAAAACAAAGCCGCTGCCGATCCTGTCGACACTTCAGCCATTGAAGTTGAAAGCGTTGCGGAGGTTGGCTACTGGTTTGTTCAGTATAAGATCCCCCTCAGCCAGATAAGCGCTAACAACTCCTTCGATTATTACGTTACCCTTTCCAACGGCAAACAGGATGCCGGAACAACCCCTGAAATTAAGAACAACGCTTTGATTTACCCCGCTGTTCCCATTGACGAAACAGCTCGCCTTGCCAACTTCCCCTACAATAAGTGGGCTGACACCGCTATTGAAGTGAGCTTGAAGGGCGTTCAGGTTGAAGGAGACGTTAAGTACAATTATCCTTCCCTGGCAAAGCTTGTTGACGGCGTTTATGCCGACGATGCTACCGAATTTTCGGATTCCCGCCTTGTAAGCTTCCAGTGGGAAAACTTCAGCAAGGACGAAGGCGCCCAGAACGGCACCAAGGAATTCTCCCTCATACTTGACCTTGCGGAAGAAAAACTGGTAACCGGCGTTAAACTCGGCGCATACAAAGATCTCAATTCCTACATAAATCTCCCCGGCGTTAAGATTTATCTTTCCAACGACGGCGTAAACTATGTTTCAATGCAGAACGCCGGCTGGGCTTCAACGGTAACCGGTCTTGTTGACGCTACCGAAAGAACCAGCGGTCTTAAAGGCGGCTGCACCCTTTCGGTTAACTGGGCGGTCAGAGCTTTGCTTAAAGCCCGTTATGTAAAAGTTGTGCTTACCATGGATGACGAATGGGTATTCCTTTCCGAATTCGAAGCCATCACCGCCGCGGAGGGCACAGGCGCCCCCGTCGATCAGGTAAGGCTTTCCGGCGTAAACACCAAACTGGTAAACGAATGCGTCGTTATTCTTACCGACAAAATCGGCACCCTGCCTCTTGCGGTATACGACGAAGTAACCGATAAATATTCCTACCCCACAGGCGATTTCGGCTTAGTGGGCGGCGGCAACTGGACCTGGTGCAGATGGGATGCCGACAAACAGGCATATGTGGTTTACAAGAATGAAGTGAACCCCTATCCGTGGCCCGGTGACAGAACCGGCGAAGTAACCGTTCCCGATGGGGAAATCCTTATAGTTTCCATTTCCAACGGACAGATTCCCGCCGACTTCACTGCTGATAAGTGGATACTCAGATTCCTAGAAGTAGGCACCGAACTCCACGTTTACAATGACATTATCACAATCGGTAAGATCGTTGAAGGCAAACCCCAGCGTATATTCACCTTCACCGCTCCCGATTATCCCGCTGCCGACACCACCAAAGATATCGGTATCATGGCAGTTAACGAAATGAACTTTGAAGGCATCACCGTTATCCACACCACCGGTACTTACAACGGAGCATGGAGAAACGCCGCCCTTCTTGAGTATAATTCCGCAAAGGACGCTTTCGAAGTTAAAGCCGTTTATGCTTCCAGCGGTACCGGTCCCAACTGGATCATAGGCGAAAATCAGATAGTTGTGGAATCCAACACCGGTAATAACTGGCCTACCATCACCGCTAACCCCAATGGCGACGAATGGTGGTATGATGCGACTAATGCATGGGGAACCCTTTACAGCGAATGCCCCAACTTTATCAATGCAAAGAACGGCGCATGGTACAATAACATAGGCAGCATGAAGGTCGGCGAATTCTACAGTCTTGTGGGATTTGATCTTGATAATCCCGCCGTCATCGCCAACTATGTAATTGATCCTTCCTATGACTACATAACCTTCAATGACGAATACGCTACCTATACCTACCTCACTCTTATAGAAGAAGACCCGGGTGAAGAATCCTCCGA
>DBQR01000035.1:21450-22741 GCA_002305335.1 Clostridiales bacterium UBA1389 | reverse complement strand
CCTGCTTTGCCTGGGCGGGGGGAACCGTATTTTTCAGGGCCCCCATGGCCTCGGACATACCGTAATCCCAAAGGAACTCCTTGGTTACCACCCAGGCACCCACAACAAAGCCCTCAAAAGCGCTGTCGCCGCCCTTGTCCACATATTCCTTCATTTCCCTGACCGTTTCAAAGGCGGTAAAGACCACCTCCGAACAGCCCAGGGTGGCGACGCCGACCGCCAGACGGGACCAGAAACCTAAGGATTTTACCACCGACTCCTCCGTCTGCATCAGACTGTCGATAAAGAGCCGCATTTCATCACCCAACGTCACCTTTTGTATCTCCGCATTGGCGCCGGCAAAGCTGCCGTCCAAAAAGCCGCTCCAGATCTGCTTGACGGTTTCCACCTGTCCGGCATCGAATCCGTAGGCATCGTGGTAGCCGTCCAGCATGACGTCAATAAACTTCACCAGCGGGAAAAGGTTGTTTAGAAAACCCATGTTCCAGATGTTGGACTTCACCGAATTCAGCCAATCCCTTATTCTTTCATCCGCCTTCAGTGCGGTCATGTTATCGTCCACGCTGTCAAACCGGCGCCGGGGCTGTGAACGCAGCAGCGCTTCCTTCTCCACGGTATATACTTCTTCCTCGCTCCGCTTATAGGTTATGCTTACCTTTGCAGTAAAGCGGGCGGGGGCGTCCAGCGCGCCCTTACAGCAGCGGAATATCAGATAACTGCCGCCGCTTACATCCTCGGTCATCTGGCACTGGATGGCAAGCTTGTCCAGCATCTGCTGGTCGGCTTCCTGAATCGCCTGAATCTTATAGTCCAGGGCGGCGGGAGCAATCTGCTGGATTTTATGACTTTCGGCGTCCCAGTTAAATAGGGTGATTTTACCCTTGGCTTCCGCCGGAACATAGCTCTTTCCCCCGACGGTAAAGAGGAATTTATTGCTCTGATGCTTCATGGGGTCGTATTCCTCGGCATAGCAGCCGATACTGTCTATATCCAGCCGCAACCCCATATGGAAGCGGTAGATGGGCAGCTCTTTGGTGACGGTCTGCTCCCCGCTTTGGGCTTTTATTGTCAGTGTGAAGGAATCGTAGTCGCCGGCTTCCCCCTTTGTCTTTATCTTTTCGGTGATAAGGGCATAGTAAATTCCCTCTTCATCGCCCGGTTCAATCTCTATGCTGTACCCCTCCTCCCGGATAACCGAGGCGGTGACCGATATATCCCCGCCCATGCCGATAACGGCAAAGGGAAGCCGCTCGGTCCTGTCGTAGCCGGCGGGAAGGGTGAGGTTATCCTG
>DBQR01000035.1:5040-21408 GCA_002305335.1 Clostridiales bacterium UBA1389 | reverse complement strand
GTTGTCCGGGGCTTCCGCATAAGAAGCCATATATTCCCCCGCCATGCCCGTACTGCTTATAACAAGATATTCCGGGGAGCTAATTGATATCATGGCGCTCAGATCGCTTCGGGAGCGTTCCTCCCCTTCGGGGGTTATCTCTACAATCCGGGCAAAAACAGCCACCCGTTCCCCCACCGGAATGGTATCGCCGAAGTCCTTGCGAAGGTACATTTTATATTTTTTCTTTTTGTCCTCATCACCGCCGTCAGACCCTCCGGATCCGGCAAAGGCGGCACCTGCCCCCAATACCCCGTTTATTATAACCGCCGGTATGGAAACACCCTCGTCCTCCCCCGGGAAATTGGCGGCGTTCGTGTTTGTGATCAGGTTCTTGGTGCCGTATTTCCAGGTATAGAAGTGGTATATTCTGACGGTACCCCAAGTATGATCGAAATTGCCTCCTAATAAAAACCTGTTTACCGCATGGGAAGTGGTATCAAAGCTTATCTGAATATCGATAACCATAATATCCCCGTTATTGATACCGTAAGGGGTTGTACAGGTCATCGGTTTATTTTCGATTTTCTGATTATCAGCCGGGTTGAACCTGTTTATTCCATACAGTGAATCGGCGCTGCTGCCCGGCATATCAAATCTGTCGGCAAGCTTGGTGTCCGTCGCTTTAATCTCGTCGTTATAATCAATCTTGGACACTTTTGACACGTCTATCAAGCGGGTCCATGCAAGCACGGAAAACTGAACACGATTAAAGTAAAAGCTGTTTTCATCATATATACCCGCGCTGAAGGGTATGGACATTTTTTCGTTTTCACGGTACTGCTGCGCCGGACTGCTTAAAGTTACATTAAAATATGCGTGTTCCCCCGGTAGAATAATATCCGTGTATTCAAATTTTTCGGGGTCTTTCAGGGCTTCCTCATACAAATCCGTATTATAGCCCTCGCCGGTATAGTTGAACCGGAAGTCAACCTTGTTCTTGTCGGCGGTGTAGGAAATTTTGGCATAGGCATGCTGCTGGGATGAGTAATACGAAGCAAGCTCATTCGAATATCCGATTACAACGCTTTTATTGTATGTCCAGTAGCCTGCCCATTCGTCATCCGTACCCTTGGCGGATGCGTTTATTGCCGGCAGAATAATAAGGGCGGCAAAAAGCATAAGCGCCATCCGGGCAACCGTCCTTCTCTTTATGCTGTTTGAAACGATGAGCAGGATTATCCCCGCGATTAAAATTGCCAAGCCCGAACAATATTGGGTATATCCCCAGGGGATAAGCGATAACGGTACCGAAAGCGCGAACCCTATGGCAAGCCCCTGTAAAAGGGCATCGGGTGCCGTTTTGTTTTCGCTGTTTTTTCCCGCAGTGAGAGAAGCAGCCAGTCTTCTTAAAAATCCGCCGTTACTGCCAAGGGAACGGAGCACAAGTAAAAATGAAGCCACACCCACCATGCTTTTAATGACGGAAGCATATCCCGCCATGAAATTATATATTATGAGCGCCGCTCCCGCTCCCATCAGCAAGCGGGCGAGTTTCTTCAGGGAAAACTGCTTATATACTCTGCCCAGCCCTTTCAGTCCCGAGCCGATATTTTTATATCCTCCCGCTAACAGCCATACGAAGCAGGTAGCAAAAATCCCCTTTCCGAGGACACCCCCCGCCATTCTGATTATATTGTTGCTGGCGCCGCCCTGAGCGAAGGTCAGCCATGCCGCCAGCTTAACGGGAAAGGGATTTATGCCCAGCGACTGAAGGAGTATCAGAGCAAACCATATGACCGCTAATATAATAACGGCTGTCAGACGCTTTTTGTTTTTGAAAATGTTCTTAAAACCGCCGAAAAAGCTTCTCACACCGCTTAAGAATGAGGGTATAAACTTCATATCTCCCATGTCGGAAATATTCCCGGCGGGCAAAACCGCTTCCCCTGCCGATTGCAGGGCGGGGGTTATATTTGATACGGAGCTACTTGCAAATGTCACCGCCCTGTTTTTAACCCGGTTTGTTACAAGCTTATCGGCTTTTGCCGGGACATCGTTGTTTTCCGGTTCATATGATGACACCTTTGCTCCGCAGGAGGTACAAAAATTCGAATTTTCGGGTATTGCTTTGCCACAGCTTGTGCAGAATTTTCCCATTATTTTTTCTCCTTGTTATTGTTCTTACATCCTACCGATTTTCACCCTTAGATATTATTCAAAGCTTCAATCACCATCCGGTGATTTCCGGGGTTACGCCGGTTTCATGAAGTATTTTATCTGCGGTTTCCGAAACCTTCCGCTTATGGGTCATGCCGTGAAGCAGTTCCACTCCCATTTTTTTGGTTTTATCTCCGAAGGTCAGATACATCCGCTCTTTATCGATACGGACGGCATTCAGCCGTGTGCCGTGTACCCCGTCCAGACCCCACCGGTAGATTTTCCCGCCGACGAGAATGCCGAAGGTAGAAACTACGGTTTCATCTAAGACATTAATCATCTGCCGGCTCTGTATTGTAATAACGGCGGAGGGTACCGTAATTATACGGTTTTCCGAAATAAGGGTTGCGTCAGACAGGCGGCGGCTTTCCCTGACTAATAACAACAGCAATATAAGGCTGACGGCTCCGATGACGAAAACCGCTTCGAATAGCGATATAATGCCGATATACACCGCCAGACAGGCACTGACCGCAAAGGTTAAGGCATATATATTTCGCCGGTTGCGGATTAATTTCATTCGTATATACCTCCTCAAGTATAAATTATAACTCCAAGGTCTTGATAATGCGTCATACTAAAGGATGAATTTACATAAAAAAACCTCTCATACAGCGATGAGAGGCGATTTATAACCTTTGTTATGCGGTTTAATGTATTATTCAACATTTTGGTTTTTCAGCAGGGTGCTTATAAGTTCCGCCCTGCTGGTAACGTCATATTTTGAAAAAATATTCCTGGTATGGGTTTTGACGGTGCTTTCGCTTATAAACAAATCCGAAGCGATTTTCCGGTTGGATTTTCCAAGCAGAATCTGCTGCAGCACCTCCTGCTCCCGGACGGTCAGGGGGTCGAGGGTCTTTATCCCGCCGACTACCGCCGTCTGCTGTGACCGGCTCATATTGTCATAGGCGGCAAGGTAAACATGGTTTTTTAACAGCAAAACAAGCCGGGTATTTAACGGCGGCAGCATGACCAGGGTAACACAGACCAGGGTAAGGGCTATCACCGCAACCTCCGCACCGGGAAGCTTTATGGTCGTTACGGCAATTCCCAGCACACCTCCGCAGAGGACACCGAAAACATTGGCGGAAAGTCCGATACCGAAGGTAAGTGAGGGGTTTTTACAGTAATCCAGCATTTCTCCGAGAATGCTCCACCAGAACAGATCGAAAATTCCGCAGGCGCCCAGCATAAGCGTGTCCACAATCAGATAGTCGGCGGTGTTCCGCTTAAGCACCATAAAGCTGATAAAAGCTCCCATAATCATTGCCATTCCGATATACATAATTTTAGAGCGTTTTGCTTTTACAGGCAGGTTTCTCATAATAACAAGCGCCGCGATATAAGGCACAGCCCAATACCAGCTTGTAAGTTCCGTCAGATGTTTGAAAGCGGGGTTGATAACCTGATACATAAGGCCGGAATTAATCGTGATGATAAAGATAAAAAGACATAACAATACCAGGGGGTTTTTAATACCGCCGCGAGGTTTGCTTTTGATTGATTCGTCCTGATCGTTTCCCTTCTCCGCCGGCAGCATCAGGATAAAGACCATACCGAATACAAGGCAAAGCAAAGCCAGGGCAAGACCGATAACCGGCGAGCAGTTTATTGCGACCACGTTTATTCCGATCATCAGCAGGTTGGAATAAATCAGAACATCGGCGCAGGACTTAATTCTCTCGTTTTTCGGCGTAAAGTCTCTTAGAAAAAATCCCCATGCCGCCACCCCGCAGCCGCTGAAATAGCCGCTGATAATCAGGCCCCCCATCCAAAGAAAGGAGGGGGTAAAAAAGAAGGGTACGGCGGCAACAAGGCAGATGCCTATTCCGCAAAGCATTATGTTTTTAGCCGCTGACCGTGATTTAACGAACAAACCGCAGCTTACAAGTCCCATGAAATGGGAAATCATGGCGCCAAGTATGTAGCCAGAGGCATTTACCCCCCGGGTTTCCAGCAGACCGTACAGCACCTGCCCCTCAAACAGAAAAGAGAGCAGATACGCAAAGGAAAAGGAAAAAGCCGCCACCAAAAGCCTGCGGGGGTTTAGGACCTTGAATCTTATCATTTACACTCTCCTACACAACGGAGGTTTTGATTTTTATATATTCTTCTCAATACGTCAATTGCTACATAATAGGGTTTTATAATCTTTCCCGGCTTTGTCGGCTGCCAAAACGGCTGCGGCCACCATATCCGGCGTTACCTTAAAGGGCATGAACTTCATATTCGAAACGGGGGAGCAGGCAACGGCGGCGACTTCGGCCAATTTTTCCGCCGACAGGGACTTTATACCCAAATCCTCTAAACAGACCGGCAGACCTACCTCCAAGCAGAACTTTACAACGGTTTCGATTTCCTCTCTCGGAGCATTTTCGAGAATAAGCTGGCATACGGTGCTGAAGGCTACCTTTTCGCCATGATAACTGCCGTGGACTTCGGGCACCACAGTAAGACCGTCATGAATGGAATGGGCTGCGGAAAGCCCTCCGTTTTCAAAACCCAGCCCCGACAACAGTATATTTGCCTCGATGATATTTTCAAGGGCGGGGGTGACAACCTTCAGTTCGCAGGCCTGCTTCGCCCGTAAACCGTCGGAAAGCAGGGTTTCATAGCAGAGTTTTGCGATTGCCGATGAGGTTCTGGTTTGCTTTACCGGGGGGCAGACATTTTCCTTAACTCCGCAGGGGAAGCCCGCCACCACGTCCCCGAAGGATTTTTCATGGGAACGTGCTTCGAAATAAGTAGCCAGCGCATCACCCATACCCGAAACCAGAAGTCTTACCGGGGCTTGAGCGATGATTTCCGTATCCACCAAAACCACGTCCGGGTTTTTTGTCAGATATCTGCATTCCACCACCACACCCTCATCGGAATAGACGACGGCAAGATGGCTGGTGGGCGCGTCGGTGGCCGCTATCGTCGGTACGATGATTACCGGTTTACCGTCGGCAACGCATTTTGCGGTATCGATGGCTTTTCCGCCCCCCAGGCCGACGATACATCCGCTGCCGGTTTTACGGGCAAGCTCGCTCAGCCTGTCAATCTCCCCATAGGAACATTCGCCGCCGAATTCCGCCACTTCGAATATTACGCCAAACTTTTCCGCCGTTTTATCGACTGTATCTTTTACCCGCTCATAACCGCTCCGGCTGGCGATAAGCAGTGCCCTGCTGCCGAAACCCTTTACAAAAAAGCCTAAGTTGGATAATTCTCCCTCACCCTGGACATATTTTAAAGGAGAAATGAATGCTTTTCTCATAGTGGAATACTTCCTTTCTGCGAAAATATATTTTTTCACTCATAAAGATATTAACCGCAAGAGCACCCGATATAATACCAACAATATTAAACCGGCATATAGTAACGGGTTTATATGTTATATTTATATATTATTTTTAAACATAAATCAATGTTTTTACCTAAAAACGCGAAAAAATGAATGAATAAGTAGAAAAAAACACTCTACGGTGTTAACGTAGAGTGCCTTTGTCGGATTTATTATTTAATCTATCTTTATTTTTATATCGCCCGTATCAGTGCTTATCTCGCATCTGCCGCCGGTTATGGTTTTCGGGACATCAATCTTTCCCACGTCAGATTGAACGATAAAAACCTTTTCGGTAAGCAGTGTTCCCGTTATATCTCCCGTGTCTGTTTCGACATATATTTCTGCGGCATCGGAGCCTATAAACTTAACGTCGCCGGTGTCCCGCTTGATGGAAAACTTTTCGGAAGCGATGACGTTTTCCAAAATTATTTTACCCGTATTGCCGTTGGAGGTGAGATTTTTACAGGTTATATCCGTCATTTGTACTTTGCCGGTGCTTACAACAGCTTTTATATTGCCTTCGCAAGCTACCGATTTGACATTCACATTACCGGTGGAAACAGACAGATTCAACTCTCCTGCCGATATATTTGAAATGTTGACATTACCCGTGCTTGTTTTAATGTGAATCAGCCCCGAAACCGAAGAATTGCATCGGACGTTTCCCGTTCCGCTTGAAAACCGGACTTCTTCGAAATTATAGCCGTCGGGAATATCAACGCTGCCCGTACCCGTGTCAACTTTAAGCGTATCATAGCTTCCCCGGGGGAGATATACCGTTATTTCGGGAGAAGAAAAGGTGAAAGAAATGTAATCATACCATTTCCGGGTGTCAATCACTTTGATTGATAGAGTGTTTCCTTCCACAACAGCGGAATGCTTCATTTTTACCTGCTCGTAGCAGACCACTCTGCATTCGCCGCTATCGGAGGGTAAAAAGACAATGTCGGCGGTTTTCGTGTCGATAGAAATATCGGTGAATTTATCGCTTAAATCGTAAGTATTGGTTTCGTACACCGAATTATTAAGTTTGTTGAAATCCCAGCCCAAAGCCGATATCGCAACCGTAAAAAGAACGATTCCCGTCAATATGGATAAGGCGGCGATAAGCCAGATTTTTGAAGTTTTATTCATTTGCTGCTCTCCTTTCCGATAAAGAGGTATTTAGTCCCCATAACAATCTTTTTAGTTAACATGAATACGCCCTTCGTGACCGCCATGCACCCGAAAATCATATAAATCGACAGCCCGGCGCATATAAAGCATATGCCGAGCATGGCGACTGCCGGAAGTATATTTCCCTGGGACAGGAAAACCACCGTCGATATTATGCTGCTTATTGAGCCGGCTAAAAGGGCAAATTCAACCGCCCAAATTGAAATTATAACCGACCATACAGTAATGTAGCCCGCCAAAATCACCGACAAGGCGGCCATCAGCAGAGGAAACCAAACCGGAAAACCCAGTACTATAAGTATGATTTCCCACCCGCGGAGACGCCTTTTCGACCTGACTCTCTCCTTCACCAGCTTTGACAGGGGGAATTCACCGAGAATCTGGGACACGACGTCATCTACGCTTCCGATTCCGGAAACCGCTTCTTCCTCAGACAGACCCTCTTCCACACGGTCATCTATAATCTCGCTGTAGAAGCCGAGGCGTTCATCAATGTCGATTTGCGGTAAACCGGAAAGCTTGGTTTTTAATTCGGATAAAAATTCTTTTTTATTCATTTANNTTAATCATCCTCCTTGGTTACAAATCGGTATATTGATAATATTTCGTTCCAATCCGTTTTAAACTCCTCAATGCGTTTCAGTCCCCCGTTTGTAATGCGGTAATATTTCCGCAATCTGCCGTCGTGTTCCGCAGTTCTCACCGTCAGCATATCTGCATTTTCCAGTCGCTTCAGTATGGTGTACAGGGTCGATTCGGACAGCTCGATATATGGCTTCATATCCTTGATGATTTTATAACCGTATGAATCTTCTTTTTTAATGGCGGCCAGCACGCATACTTCCAGCAGACCACGCTTCAGTTGAATGTCCATGGAATATCTCCTTTCGCATAGTACTTCTCACTGCGCAATACATCTTATCACGATGTATATGCTTTGTCAAGAGTTTTTTACAAAAATATTTTGCTTAAATATAAAAAAAATAATGATATGTTGAGATAAAAAGCAGCAAATAAAAAGGCACTCTACGAAATAAACGTAGGGTGCCTTGTATGACTTTCAGACATAGGTTATATAAACTTTTCGACTTCTTTATATACCTTCTTCGGAAAATCAAAAAATGTATGCATCTACTCACCGGTAGGATAAATATTTTTCAGCAAAATGTAATATTTTGCGCCGTCTATGGGAGAAGCTGCATTCGTGAGGTCGGGTAATTTATACTTATTTATACCGTCGCCGCCGAATTTATCCCCGATTATGCTTGCCAGTACCGGATATTTACTGAAGGCTATTTCCCTGCCGTCACAGGGGAGCATTATATTTTTATATTTTTCCTCATCCACATTCTTAGCCAGTATAACCTGACCTACATATGAGTTTTCATTGATAGAATCCAAGGGAAATTCAAGATACTTGATATTACCGTCCACATAGGAAGTGAGAGGGTTATCGAAATCCCTTTGCGGGAACATGCCGCTTACCGCCATGAAATATCTGAGTCCCGGGGTGGGTATCTGTTCATCAAGATTGGGCAAACCGAAATATGTCTTGTTGTCGCCCCCGAAATTAAACGCAAGCAGAGCGTGTAAAGCGGTGTTTTTCTGTACAGGTAAGGTCATGTCGCCGCTCAGTCTTAAAAAACCCGCTATGCTGGGTTTGTCGGGCATTAAAATAATTTCGCTTATATAATAACCATACTTATACTCCGCGCCCACGCTGTCATAAGCGGAGCCGGGAAAAGCCCTGTATATTTTGGGGAGAGTAAAGGGACTCAGCCACTGCACTACCGAAGACACCATCAGTTCTACCGGATGACAGTCCTTCAGCTTACCGTTTTCGAATATGGCAAAGCAGGGCAGATAGTAACTGCTTATCCCTAAGCTGTTAAGCAAAGCGTAGTCATTGCCTGTGTAGTTAAAGGTTTTTGCTAAAAAATTACTGTGTTCGTAAATATAATCGTACATGGAAATAATGCGGTTGTTCAGCTGAGGCAAATCGTTGAAATAAACCAGTGTCTGTCCCGGGGCCTTTAACACCTCGTTATTAAAATCCTTTATTACGACATACTGATTGTACTGTAATGAACCGGTAAAGTTTGAATCGTCATCCGGTGAAAAGATAAATAAACCCGCTGTAAATAAAACCGCCGTTATCAGAACCCCTAAAATAAAACCCTGTAAACGGTTCTTGTTCAACTTGACTTTCATTAACTTTTTTATAAAACTTCCTTGATTTTCAGACATTCCGGTTTTCTCCTAACTGCTTTGTTTATGCTTTGGTTGTTAACACTTATATTATAACTGTATTTCTAAATAAAACAATATGAAATCAGGTAAATGTCTGACTTGTCAACCGTCGTCTGACATTTTACCTGCATAACAGCTTCTGGGTAACTATATCGGAATATAATTCCATACCTCCGGTATCTGCGATATGGATAACGTCCTTAAACTGACCGGCTCTGGGCAAAAACGAGGTAAGCAGGTTCTCTTTTTGTAAAATACGGTCGGGGTTGAAGATTACGTCCCGATAACCGTCAAAAATTGCCACATAAAAGATTTCCGATTCGACAATATCCTGAAAGAAATGACTGCCGTAGGACAGTTCCGGCATGAATCCTTCTTTTTTCGAAGCATACTCACAAAGCGCTTTCATATTGCATAATTCGGTAAAATGCACCGGAACGCCGAGGGAGGGGGTGGTGCTCCCCCATCTGCCCGGACCCGCCAGCAGGGCATTCTTCCCCTTCATTTCCCTGTTGATTAAGCCGATTAGCCTTGCCGCTTCATATTTTCCGTTGTCGTTCAGCTTTAGGTATGCGGTTACATTAATAAATATGACGTAATCTATGGGCAGGCGGACGCTCCCCCCCATAAAGCCGCCTTTGCAGGAAAAGAAGCAATCCTTTACATCCTTTAGCTCGGGTATCTTAACCGTCTTACCCAGACCTTTGGTCTGCAGCGGGCGGCATTGCAGCAGATTAATTTTAAAGCCCTTTTCCTTATTGAAGTTGGCTGTAAACTCGATATCGACGGGGTAATCGTAGGCTTCGGAAAGCTTAGACAGCATATCTTTCATAACGGCGGCAAACGCCGTATCAGTAAAAAGCTTTTTAAAGTCCAACAAGCCTGGTGTTTTAAAATCCCTATACCCCAGTTCACGCATCCGGGCTTCGGCGGCGTAGTCGGGGCTTATGAACAAATTATAATCCGCTTTTAAGGGAAGGGATAAAACCTTATCCAGCTCGCTGCTTTCCAAAGCGTTGTTTTTCAGCGACAGAAGGTCCAGTCTATGCTGGGAAAACTTTTTTAGGTCCTCATAATTCATCGGAGGAATCCTAAGGGGGTTGTCAAGGCAGACCACCTTCACATAATCCCCGTCGGTACGATCCACCGCCCTGGTACCCAGTCCGAACACAAGGCGGAGCATCCCGGCATTCATGTCAATGCTTTCGTCCCACACATAAAGGTTTGAAGAGTTACCAACCCCCGCCAAATGGGGGAAGAAATAATCTCCGTACCTGTCCCCGGACACCCGCTGAACCAGTATTGCCATCTGCTCGTCCTGCTGTGCCAGTCCCCGGTTAGCCCGGTAGTTGAGGGCGTCCCTGTTCATTGTACTGGCGTAAACGGTACGCACCGCCTGCTCAAAGGCCTCATAACGTTCCTGGGGGTTTCCCTGGTTGACACAGAAAACGCTCATGTATTTTCCGGCAAAGGCATTGCCGAAGTTGTCCTCAAGCAGTGAGCTGGAACGCACGATTATGGGGGACTGCCCGAAGTACTCTAACATATTTACAAACTGTTCCTGAATATCCTTGGGGAAAGAGCCCTGCAAAAGCTTTTCTTCCAGGTCTGCCGCATACTCGTAATATCCCTCGGGGGTTTTTTGCTTTGTGCGGAGTCTCCACCAGCCGTTCTGGACGATATACGTGTAAAAAACGTCCGAACCTATATAGAATGAATCATGGGGTTCTAAAAACGAAGTTAAACTGTCGCCTCCTTCGGTTTCCAAAATTTTTCTCGCCAAAAGCATACCCACGCTTTTCCCCCCCACAAAACCGGTGCCGATTTCCCGGGAGGCAATGGCAAGAATATCCCTCAGGGTAAAATATCGGTCACACAGCTTAAACATCCGGGAATCGCTGCCGATAAGCATATGCATAAGGCGTTTTTTTACCGTTTCCTGCTCCCCGGCGGAGGCGTTAAGCATTTTTTTCGCATCGTTAAGTACGGTATTCCAGTAATCTAGCCGCATTTCACTGCGGTTAATGCTGTTGAAAAGCTCGGAGGCGTCGGAACTGGAGGTAATGCAGACGGCTTCCTGTCCCTGAATATGGTGGGGAAAAAACATGGTGGGGGAATAACGCTGCCATACCTTGAGGGGGTGAATATAGGTTTTATTGTTTATCCGGTACAAGTCCAGGAGAAGCTGTGTGGTTTCCCGGATACCGGCTATGGTGCTGTTGGTGTGATAATTCCTCTTTATCGCAAAATATGCCACCGTATCAAGTTCATATAAGTAGGGACAGGTGGCTTTGAAAAAATTCCCCAGCATAAGGTCCGACTGCCAGTGTTCCAGCAAGTCGGTAAGACAATCGAATACATAAAGTACCCTTTTGCCCTCTTCCTTAATGATATTGTGTACTTTTACGGCAAAACTCTCAAAACCTCTGCCGGCGTCAACCGTATAAATTTTAATATCCCCGCCGGCATCAAGCAAAGGTTCGTGACCGGCAAAGCGGATATAAACCAGGCTCATATTTTCGGCTTTCGCGCTTTCCGCGAAATAGTCAACCATTTTTTTGTAGTCCGAAACCGAATCCACCTGCCACACCACGTTATCTCCGAATCTCAGGTGGTCGATAACCCGGTCAAAACCCTTTATACCCGTGCTGACTTTGTCGTAAAGATTCATGGGACACCTCTTATATAAGATTCGAATTATTTTAACTTTATGTAGGCATTGGTTGCTTCGGTTACAATGGTTATAAATACTCTGTATATATTATATTTGATTTTCCAAAAAAATCCTTGCTTCCACAAATTGTCTGTGAGGATATAGAATCATATCATTTTCAAGCATATAGGTCATATATTGCAGACAGGCAGATTCCAAAGACTGCGCCAAAGCGGATTTTACCTGATTATAAAACGGCGGTTTTCCTTCCTGATCCCAGGATAATTTATCCGCGATAAACAGCGACATGTCGTATTTACCCGGATTGGCTTTTAATGTGGTATGACATTCAATTGCCGATAAAATATCTGTGTCTTCATTTCTGAATATCTGTTCGGCAATATTTTTCGAAATCCGCTGATGTAATAAAAAGGGATATTTGTTTTCCGATTCATCTATATCCATGCCGATATCCTTTGCGTAATGAATCATGTCTTCCGGTTTCATTACTATACCGATATCGTGAAGAAGTCCGGCAAGATAACATTTGTTTACATCAAGATCAAATTGTTTTGCTATATCAATGTTTGTCCCGGCAACCGACCTGACATGTTTAAGCGTGTCCGGTTTATTATTGATAATGTAAAACTGTTCGATTTGATTTATCAAATCAACAGCCGGAATATTAAAATTTATATAAACAAAACTGTTAATATCCAACTGATGTCCTGCTTTCTGTTCGTAATATACGGATAAAAATTGATTCTCAGTAACAACAAAACGGACAACAAATACCGACTCGCTTTTCCCGTTTTCGTAAAAAAGCATATTATCTTGTTTTAACTATCCTCATTTACTTTATGCTTCCTTTTTACACAGCTTAAGAACAAGTTCCCGATTTAGGGCAATGTCCTGAAAAAGTGCAGCCGCTTTTTCGGTTTTTCTTTTACAGTGAGGTTATCGAAAGATACATCATCCGCTATCTGCTTTATAACATTTTTTATATCCTGCAAAGGCAATAATATTTATTTGTTCCCTCTTTTTTATATAATCGTTCTAACGCTGATATTTCCCTTTCCGTACATGTAAAAGCTGTAACCCTGTTTGGCGGTATAATAAAACTTTACATCCGGATTTGCGGCAAGAGCGTTATGAAGGTTATCCGAATACTGATGACCGTTCTGCATAAATTCCTCGCCGATGGTCATAACCACATGGTCGGGACGATAGATGCCGGCTATTTTTTCGGTAGCGCCCACACCGCAGGCATGATGGGGCAGCTTATAGATATCCGCCTTATGACCGATTTCCTCCGCTGTTTTCAAATTCAGCATATCCACCGGTTCATAGCCTGTTATAACATCGACATAGTCTCCGGCGATAACGGCGGCGGCTCCGCTTGCAAATTCGGCATAAAGCAGGGTGCTGTTAGTGTTTTCGCTGAATTTCTTAATGCCTTTAAAGGGGCTTTCCTCGTCTTTATAAAGCCGTTCGATATTGTTATCCTTTATGAAAACGGTTAATTTGATTTTTCCTAATGTTATGGACTGAAGCGCAGGGGTAATGTAGTGAATACTGCTTTTTTCGGTTGCTTTTGCTATTATGGCGTTATAATTTTCCCGCTCGCCTATGTAGTATTCCTCCGCTTCGGCGTTGCCGCTGGACCCTAACTTTTCAAGCCCTTTATATTCTTTTGTGTAGAGTTTATCCACCTCATAATTTTCAAGCACCCGGAGTGCGCCGCCGTAATGGTCGCAATGAAAATGGGATAAAAAGATAAATTCCAGTTTGTTTACTCCCTGCGATTTAAGAAAGCTGTCAATGGTATAAAAGCTTCCTTTGAATCCGGTATCGATAAGGGCGTATTTTCCCTCACTTTCAAGCACCGTGATGTCGCACCAGTTTGCCTTTAAAAAATGTATTTTGTCAATATTAATGTCATCCATACCCTTTTCACTCCACGCCAGATTCATTTTTTTAGTCTATAAGGTTTAGGTTTTCGATTATAATCCGAATATATATTCAAGCGCAAGCATATTATAGCAAAATACATCATAAATTACAATATTTTTAACATAATATTGCATTTTTAATACTCGATTAGCGGTGTTTTAATCAGATGAAACAGTCAGAAGGAACTGTGATATATGACTGTCAGGCAATATAATAACCCGGCCCTGCAAACGCATGACCGGGTTTATTGTTTTAAAGCTTTATGCGGATATGCTTCGTTTATTCTTGTATTTTATATTCATTATACCTGCGGTAATAAGCAGCAAGAATGAATAATGGATTATGCCTGACACATCTCCCGTCGGGGGGGATTGGGGGGTAAGGATAACAAAGGAACCTTCCGCTGCCCAGACGAAATTTGTTTCGTCGGAAAAAGTTAAGAACCCTTGATATGTCGAGTTGTTTTCATGTTCGTTTTCATTCATTGCCATGCCGTCAAGCTTTAAGGGGGTAAAAGCTGTAATTTTACCGTCGGCTTTAACCATTGCTCCTGTTACAGGGTCGGTTAAGTCCCAGGATTCGGCATATATTCCGGTGCCGTTCTTTCCATCGGCTGTAATATCACCGTAAACATAAACCATTCCTCCTGTGGAATGAACGGCGTTTGCCCCTTCGCCGGTTACCGTTACGTTCCCGAAAACCCTCACATCGGCCAAATTCCATACCATAACCCCGGTGTTATCGGCAGTTATGCTGCCCTGAACAAAAGCGGTGCATTTGCTGTCCGCATTTCCTCCGCCGGCCATTATGCCGGCTGCACCGAGACCGGTGGCCGATACGTTCCCGACCACCCTTAGGAAAGTCCATTCCCCGCCTAAAAAGGCAGCTTTGGAGTTATCGCCGCTGACGGCAAGATTGCCGCTTATTTCTACCTTGACATTGTTTTCGTTGTTGGATTCGGCATATACTCCGCAGGAACTTTCCCCTTCGGCGGACACATTGCCGGCTACTTTAACGATGCTGCCGGTAAAACATTCAATGGCGGATACATCTTTGCCGGTTGCCGAAATATTACCCTTTATTTCAACGGTTGAGCCCTCTGCGGCATAAACGGCGGCATTGCCGTTTGCTAAGGTCACATTATCTGCCATAATTACGCCGTTATGCGCGTAAATGCCGTAGTCAGTCCCCTCCCCTGGGGTAATGTTAAACCGACCTTCGCCGGTTAGGGACAGCTTACCTCTTAACAGGTAAACCGACGCAATTTCAGGCTTGCTTGAAGTGGGATTTACATTCGGTTCGGAGCCGGCAGCCGGGCTAATAGTAAGGTCATGACCGTTCAGGTCAATAGTTGCTCTGTGGTCATAAAGGAAAAGCGGGGTATTTAATGTAATATCAGCAGTCAGCTTGATGGTATGCCCGTCCCAGTCTCCTGCGGTAATTTTATCCATGGCTTCTTCCAGTTCGGCGGCGGTTTTCACCTCATGAACCTTCGTACCCTCTCCGGCAAGGTTAAGGGTCACCGGAGTTGTCATGTAGTAATCAATCATATCCGGGTCGTCATCCTCAATGATTTTACAGTAATACTTCCAGCCGTTCATGTTTGATTGAAGGAGGGGCAGGGTGTAGGTTGATGACGTTGCTCCCTCTATTTCCGAATCCTCGCCACCGTCGCCCTTTCTTAAATACCATTGTAATTTTATCCCCGAATCATCAGGAACCGAAAGGGTAACGTTTCCGTCATAGGGCAGTTCATAAAAGCTTTCCATGCCGGAAATCAACCCATCGGGCTGAGCTTCCGGGTAAGCCGGTTCCATTAAGCTCCCCTGTTCAAGTTCGGGACCCCGCCATCTTGTAACGGAAAAAAACAAATTCTGCGACACCCATGAGATTGTGTTAAGAACTCGTCCAACATATCCTGAATTGCTATCTATCTCTTTCTTGTAGTCCTTGAAATAGGCCAATTGGTATTGAACTTTTTCTTCACCGGTGTCGGTAACGAAATTGCCGAACCATTTGGTCTCGCCTAATTTAACAAATTCGTAAAAATAGACACGGGTGGCAAACCATGCTCCCTTGCCCAGCATGGGGCCGTATCTTCCGGTTTTATTGGTAAAATTACCGTTTTCTTTACCGAAAAATATATCATAAAGAGTAATATCTTTGCCCGGGTTTTCGCTTTTATAGTCGTTGTATATTTTAGTAAGATCCCCCACATCGGGTTGGTAGGAAAACATATGATAGTTGTAGTAGGCCGTTACCCTTTTTTCGACTGTAAAGTTATTAAGGTTATAGGTGTAATTGAAGACAAGATTGGGCGGAAGAACGGGGTTATCGGTATTGGTCATGGAGGACATGTATCTTATGGGGTCTTCCCCATAACTATAAGCATGTAAAAATACATGTGTTTTAAAATACTCGTCATATTCAGGGTGATAGTATTCAACCAATTTTATGGAAAAATCAATATTCGTCATTTTTGCATCACGGACAATTGTATAAAAGGTATAAAGGTTAGTGCCGGTATTTGTGTCCCGGTAAATTCGAAAGTCGGGATGCTCTATAACCGCACAGCGTTCATTCATTTCTTTAACCATTTGGGCGTTGGTTTTTAACTGATTTAACCGGGCAATGGCCTTTTCCCTTGTTGCCCTTTCCTGGGCGGTGTTGCCTGAATGAGTATCCCTTATTATGGCGCAGGCGGATTCGCACATGGTGCTTAACTGGGAATAGATTTTTATAATTTTTTCTCTGAATTCTTTTCTGTCGGCATAACCATGATGTTCCCAGTGGTTTTTATATT
>DBQR01000035.1:0-4994 GCA_002305335.1 Clostridiales bacterium UBA1389 | reverse complement strand
TGCAAAAATTTCGGTCAGTTCAACATCGTTCTTTGAAAGCTCCTGCATAAAACACAAATCGTTGTAAACACCTGCAAACTGATTTATGTAAACGGCAAAGTCGTCAAGGTCCTTTTTCAGTTCCCCGTAATTCATTTTGCCTATAAGCAGGCTTGACATTTCGGTAAGCTCGCCCCGAAGGTTTTGAATTTCCTCCTTAACGGCATTTATTTCTGTCAAAAAGCGATCAACACTGTCGGATGAGCCGAAAATAGACCCCAGCACGGCGTTCATTGCCTTTCCGCCCACGGCCCCCACCGCCCCCGAAGCCAGCTTTTCAAGGAACCAGGCAGTGGTGCTTGTTTCGCTTGCCGCAAGGAGGGCAGCTTCGGCCTGCTTTTCATTAACCCCTTTACCGGTTGCAACAACACCTCCGGCACAGGAAAAGGCAAGAACGATAACCAGAATCAGCGCTAATACCTTTTTTATAAACTTCCCTTTCATATAATACCGCCTTTTAAAAATGAAATCGTTTTAATTCATAATGCATTAATTATATATTATTCATATTCGACGCGATATTACATTTATTGCTGTTTTTCTGCTTGATTTTGCCGTCTTTATATCTATTGGCGTTTTAAACGGTTGTGTCCTTTAACATTTCCTTACGGTATTGGGATGGGGATATTCCGGTTTTTTGCCTGAATATTTTAACAAAGCTGCCGGAATAGTCAACGCCGCATTCGGCAAAAGCCCTTGAAACCGACATGTTTTTTTCGCACAGCTTTTCTTTTATCTTCTTCACCTTAACTTCCTGATAATAACCGTAGGGAGTCATGCCGGTAGCCATTTTAAACAGACGGATATAGCGGTATTTGCTGACATAAACTTCCTTTGCCAGTTTGTCTATGTCAAAATCCTCCCTCCAGTGGTTGTCTATGTATTCCATTCCCTTGACAATATCCTCCCTGCCCCGATATTCCCGGGAGGTGATGAAGATAAACACTATATACTTTAGCCTTCCGTCCTTTTCGGTTATGGGAAATGCGGTCATATCGTGATATAAACTGCCGGTCTGGCTTGTTTTTATGTCGCCGAGTCTTTCGATAATTTCCCTGTACGGGACCTTTACGTCAAAGGCTCTGACGGGTTCTCCGTTAAAAGCTCTTTGGGTAAAATCCAGAACACCCCATCTTTCAAGGCTGGGATCTGTGAGTATATTGTGCTTTTTATACAGCATTTCAGGGTTAGTGATATTTGCAAATTTAAGAAATGCATCGTTTGCCAAAAGCAAAGTGCCGTCGGGAGCGCAGATGTGCATGGGATAAGGGAATTCCTTGATAATTTTTACGAAAAGGTCTGTTTCCTCGTAAAGAGATGAAAAATTCCATTTGCTTTCTTCGGCTGTTTTGTTACCTTTGAACCGCTTGTCGATAGGCTTGGCAGCGTTTTTGGGGATAAGCCAGATATTTCCCCGCTTTATTGCTCCGGGTATTCGTCCCTCCTTGCAGTATTTTGCGATTATGCGGATTCCCGTATTCCATTTTCGGCTTGCCTCTTTAATTGTAATATAGTCCACCTTTAACCCCCAACATTGTGCGAATTTTGGCACAGTACAGATGCTTTTTCATTATTCACCGTTCTGATTACTTAAGGATTCATACAGCGACCTAAACTCCTCATGATATTTGACAAAGATATCGACAAGCGACGGGTCAAAGTGGGTTCCCCTGCTTGATTCGATGATATCAATGCTCTTTTCATGGGAAAAGGCATCTTTATACACCCGTTTCGAACGCAGGGCATCGTAAACGTCGGCCAGCGCCATAATCCGTGCGGACAGGGGTATTTCCTCCCCCTTCAGCCCTTTATTGTAACCGCTGCCGTTCCATTTTTCGTGATGGTACAGGGCAATATCTATACCCATTAATATAAATTCGTTTTTGTCATACTGCTGTCCGACTTTTTCCAGCGTGTCGTAGCCGATCTGCACATGGGTCTTCATGATGGCAAACTCTTCCTCGGTGAGCTTACCGGGCTTAAGCAGAATACTGTCCGGAATACCGACCTTTCCGATATCATGAAGGGGGCTGGCTTTATATATGGTTTCGATGAATGTGTCGGTAACGGTATCGGCGTATTCCGGGACAGCCCGAGCTTTCCGGGCAAGCAGCCGGCAGAAGCTTGCCGTCCGTTCGATATGCGAACCCGTATCGTCATCCCTTGATTCCGACAGCTTAATCAGCGCATACAGGGTCGCCATCTGGGAGGAGGATATTTCCCTGACTTTTTCTTCCACCAGCTGTTCAAGATGATGGCTGTATTTCTCAAGCTCATCTTCCGCCTTCTTCATTTCGGTAACGTCCTGAATCGTCCCGTAATAATGGGTATGATCGCCTTTATCGTTGAACTTGGAATAAAATCTGAAGTGCACCCATTTTATCTCCCCGCTTTTCATAAGCAGCCTGTATCTGGTTGTCCAGGGCTTCCGGGTAACAAACATATCCCGGAACATTTTTGTAACCTGTTCAAGGTCCTCCGGATACACAAAGGATAAAAACAGTTCCAATGTGGCGGGGGTGGATTTATCGATTTCAAGAATCGAATACATGGATTCCGACCAGACCATACTGCCGGTGGCGGAATCTATATCCCACCGGCCTAACAACGCGATTGCCTGGGCTTCGGCGAGTATTTCCCGGCTGTGGGATAATTCCTTATTGAACCGGTCAAGACGCTTGGCTATGGCGGAATGATCGAGAATAAGTTTCGTCAGCAGCTCCGTTTGATTTAAATAGTCAATCTCTTTTGCGAAGCTTTCCAGCGAATAGGCTATAATATCGTCATTTGATTGCAATTCGGTTGACAAAACCTTCTGAAGTTTCAGATACCGGTTGTTCATATGTATTCCTCGGATAAAAAATAATCAATACCGACATTCTTAACTTTACGCAACAGCCGGATTATGGCATTCACATCCTCTTTAGAAGCGATAATACTACCGTGTTGCGGAGCTATTCTGTCGATATCGAGTTTCTCAACGATATTAAGGGTGTTTTCCAGAGCGCGGTTTGAGGTCATAATCCTTTGATGAAACTTAACGATACCGCTTAAGGGGCATTTATTTGAGCTTAAGGGGCACTTATCAAGGTCATTGCATTCCCGGCAGGATTCGTCCAGGTCCAGAGTCAGTTTCCACCGGGTATCGAAGCTGCCGAACAAATCACTTGTGAACAGGGTTTTGGTTTTTACATCATATGTAACAAAGCTGCCCGGATGATGACAGTAGGGGATCGGATAAAACTCCAGCCGCCTGCCTGTTTTAAATTCAAAACGGTTATCCAGTTCGCGGAAATCGAGTTTTTCCGTTTTAGCCGAATAATAATGAATAAAGACGTTGTTTTCCTTATGGGAGATTATTCTCAGGGCATCGTTATTGATTATGGCTTCCAGCTGAGGAAGGCTCCCGCAGAGATCCGGGTCGTAGTGCTGGTATATAAGCCTGTTAATCTGTGAGGGCTGAAGGCCCGTCCTTAAAATTTTCAGCATGACGGTACTGAAATCGTCACGGTTTCCGCCATCTATCAAAACGGCTTCATCCCCCTCGCTAATCAGATAGGGATTACAGTGGAGCCCCCTGTTTTCATCGGAGTAACCCACCCAATAAATGCCTTCGGCAAAATTAATCGGTTCCTTTTCCAGCGATTCCGTATTGAAATTCACGTTTTTTTCCTCCTTGTTCGCCATATGCAATACTTGTAATATGTGAAAATACTAATAGCGACACTGGTGCGGTGCGTTTGTCAATCAGATGCTCGGGTTTTGTAATAATGCTTTTTTCAATATATGGTCCTCCCTAATATCTGCAATCATTTAATTTCCTGCATATATTTAAATAATTCGATTTTTAAGTATATCGATATGATGTTATCCCAATATCAGTAACTTCCAAAGAGCACTTTAGCTTGCGGAAAAACAGCAATTATACAAAACGGGATTATTCCGCAAGCGAAGTAAGGGTATCGCCCGTAAGGCGGTAAACAGTCCAGTCGGACATCGGCTTGGCGCCCATTGATAAATAAAAATCAATGCTTGGCTTGTTCCAGTCAAGGCAGCTCCACTCCATGCGTCCGCAGCCCCGCTCTACCGCAATACAGGCGAGCTTTTTGAAAATCGCTCTTCCGTAACCTTTTCTGCGGTACTCCGGCTTTATGTATATATCCTCAAGATAGATTCCCGCCTTGCCGAGAAAGGTTGAAAAATTATAAAAAAACAGTGCGAACCCAACCTCTTTTCCGTTTTCAACGGCAAAAATTACCTCCGCAATCCGTTTGTCAAAAATCCATTGTTCCAGCATTTTTTCGTCCGCAACGACTTCATCCGACATTTTTTCGTATTCGGCAAGCTCTTTGATAAACTGCAGAATAAGCCCGGTATCCTTACGAATTGCATATCTGAATGTTAAAATATTCTTCATTTTAAACCTCTATCTTAAATATTGGGTAGTATAGTCGACTATCTACTGTGTTTAAGTTTTCAATTACCTGTCCGTTCCTTTTACTGTGAATTTCCGCATCAAATATCTGCACGGAAACATGCAATTATTCGGTTCTTTGATAATCTAATCGAACCAAGCTTTTTCCGTTTGGCAGTAAATCTGATGTCTGCAATATTTTCTGATAACCGATACTATTCATGGCCTCTGATAATTTTATTTCTTCCATCCGGCAATAAATCCTATCTAAACCATCAAAAACATGAATGTATGGCGAATCAGACACCCATTCTTTTTCACTGCTATTTATTTGTATTACACATGATACATACTTTGCTCTTGTCTGTATTACAACCCTGTTAAAGGCCTCATATCCAATATATTCAATCAACAGATTTGCAATTAGCAACTGCGATTCCGGCAATTTTTCATATTCGCTTATCAGATCAATGTTTATGCAATGCAGAATTCCTTTCAGATCTGGATATCTTTTTTCAACTTCTCTTAAATATGAATCATT
>DBQR01000004.1:18718-28617 GCA_002305335.1 Clostridiales bacterium UBA1389 | reverse complement strand
CATAGCTTAAGCTATGATTTTTTGACGTTTTTAACTTGTTATTTTTGTCTTTCCTTTGCGGCAGCCGGCTTTTTCATTTTGTTGTCGGGGCAGACAATTACCTTCCGTTCGGCATCGTTACCCACCGAATAGGTGGAAACCCCTTTGATATTCTGAACTTCGGTGTGGATTATCCGCCTTTCGTAAGCCGACATGGGTTCAAGGGCAAAGGACCGGTCGTATTTGACCGCTTTTTCGGCCATACGCTTAGCCAGCTGTCTTAAAGCTTCCCTGCGTTTTTCCCGGTAGCCTTCCACATCAATGGTTATCCGGTAATAATCCTTTAGGCCTTTGTTGGCGGCAAGGGTGGCAAGATATTGAAGGGAATCTAAAACCTCCCCGTGACGGCCTATAAGCAGCCCCATGTTTTCGCCGGCAATGTTTACGGTTGCGCCGTCTTCTTCGATTGTGGCGGAAACGGTTGCCGCAAGACCCATGTTATTAAGCAGGTTTCTGATGAAATCCTCCGCCCTGTCGGCCGGGGTAAGCCGGTATATAACCTTAACGATGGCTTCGTTTGCGCCTATTCCCAAAAAGCCCTTGCTGGGTTCCTGCATGACCACATAGGTCACCTTTTCGGCAGATACGCCAAGTTCCTTCGCGCCCAGCTCAACCGCCTGTGAAACGGTTTTTGCGTTTTGAATTACCTCTTTTTGCATTTTTAATCAATCCTCGTCGGTGTCATCATCCGAAGCATCGTTATTATCCTTTTCCTCTTTTAAAGGCGCCCGCTCAATCTTTGACTTGGGCTGGTCGTCGTCAGCCGACAGCATTTCGTATTTTGTCTTGGGGGAGTCTTTTTTGTCGGTTTTAATAATCAGATTGTCGAAGGATTCGTCGTCCTCGTCCACTTCTATGGTGATGACCTTTTTCTTTTTAGCTTTAAGCTGTTTTTTAAGTTCCGCCATTTCTTCTTCGCTGATTTTGGGTATGGGATACATTTTCGCCAGTATAAAGGATTGCCCGATTCCGAAGACTGTCCTGTATATCCAGTAGATGCCCACCGCAACGGGAAGGGTGTAGGAAAGCCAGGCGGAAAAGAGGGGAAGCCCCCATTTCATAAACCCGCCGCCGGGCTGGGGTCCTTCCACAAGCTGAGGAGGAGATGAAACCTTTTTGGTTATGACTCCGCCGAAAAATGAGGATATAAACACCAGAACCGGTATCAGCCAAAGTATGCTTAATCCCTTTCCCGATGGGGTATCAAGCAGCGATGTGTTCCCGATAAAATCAAAGTTGGGGATGGATTTTACAAAGTTTTCGTTAAAAACAAGCTCGTCGGGTATGTTTTTATAAATGATTTCCTCGTCAACCCCCGCTTTTTTAAGCTCGTCGATGATTTTGGTACGGTAGTCTTCCAAAATAAATCTGGTAAGCGTAAACTCATATTTTTGGTTGGGGGTAATGGCCTCTTTGTTCCAGCGGTTCCCGTTTAATTTGGCTCCCAAACCCTCCATGGCTTTGGTATAGGTCTCTACAAAACCCTTCAATGTATCGCTTGCGTCATCAAGGGAGTTGTCGCCGGAAACAACCAGGCTGGTATCGCTTGCGGGATTTTCGGAAAGGTTTTCTCCGGAATTTTCCGCAAGGGAGCCGTCGGGGGAAGTGTCGGAAACTTCGCCTGAAATTTCGTCCGAATTTGTGTCCGCCAAAAGACCGGATTCCTCGATAGCCCCCACCGCCCCGTCAAGTATCTTTACCGCCATTTCATACTGGCTGTCGACTTTTACGTCGGTTGAGGTGGTATAGGAAAGGGGCATGTTGATTACTCCCCAGAGGATTATGATTATGGGGAGCTGCAGCAGCAGGGGAAGACAGCCGGAATAGGGGTTGTAGCCTTCCTTCTGGTATAAATCCTGAATTTCGGTATTCATCTTCTGCTGGGTAACCCTGTCGTTGCGGCCTTTGTACTTTTCCTTTATAAGCATCACCTTGGGGGAAAGCTTTGCCATCTTGACGCTGGACTTATGCTGCTTTATGGCAAAGGGGAAAAGTACGACATGAATTATAAGGGTGAATACGAACAAGGCCAAAATGTAATAATTCGCCGTAATGGCACAGCAGAACTTAAGCACCGCACCGAATATTTCGTAAAATATTTCAAAAATCGGATTAGAGGGATCGCACATTTATTAATACCCTTTCTTTTTTTGTGGAACCGGATCATACCCCCCTTTTGACAAGGGGTTGCACCGCAAAACCCTGAAAACCGCAAGGAAAACGCCTACAAACAATCCCCTTGTTTCAAGGGCGTCTATGGCATACTGGGAACAGGTGGGGGTGTATTTGCAGGAAGGGGGTAAAGCCGGGGATATATGTCTTTGATATTTTTGTATAAGCCAGATAATAAGTCGTTTCATCCCTTTGTACCGAAAAGGGAGGCTTTTTTCAGCAAATCGTACAGCTCGTCCGAAAGACCCGAGAATTCTGCCGTAACGGCGGAATGTTTTGCCACAACCACTATAAAAAAGCCTTCCTTTAGAAAAGGATACATGAGCCTTAGAATTTCCTTAATCCGCCTACGCGTGCGGTTTCTTACAACCGCATTTCCCCTTGATTTCGAAACGGTTATGCCGATTTGAGTTTCATTACGGGCATAGTTTCTGTAACAATACAAAACAAGGTATTTTCCCGAACAGCTTTTCCCTTTGGAATAGACCTTTGAAAAAATATGGTTTTCCTTAATGGTTTTTAATCTGACGGATTTTTTCATTTTTTAATAGGTGAGTCTTGCTCTTCCCTTTGCGCGTCTTCTCTTTAAAACCTTTCTGCCGTTGGCGTCGGACATTCTTTTACGAAATCCGTGAACCACTTTTCTGTGGCGCTTTCTGGGTTGGTAGGTCCTAAGCATGAAATGCACCTCCTGAACAGTTTTTCGCCGGTATGCCTGTGCTGTATTTTATATAAGGCACACAAAGCGTCAATATACATTATTAACACATATTTGTTGAAAAGTCAAGATATATTTTCAAAATGGCGGCCTCCGGAAAAAGCGGGTTGTTATAATAAACAAAAAATTTTGCTCGCTCTATATTATATTCTATAATAAATATATATAAGTATTGTCTCAATCTCTTGAAATTTTCAAAGGATTGTGTTATACTTAATGAGTATATATAAGGTACAGTTGATTTAAGGGGGATTTCAAAATGCACATGACCGTCGCCGACGCATATCTGCGGGAGGTACTGGACGGCTTAAGGGAAAACTTAGACCCCTCCACCGTTGATTTGTGGTTAGGAAAAGCAAGGGTGACCTCCTTTGACGGAGAAACCATTGTTGTAGCCGCGGAAAACGAATTTAAGAAGAATACCATAATAAACAGATATCTCGGCCGTCTTGAGGAGGGCTTTGAAAAGGCCGCCGGCAAACGGCTTAAGGTTATCATAAATTCCCGGGACGCGCTGAACGAGGAGGAAAACCAGATTTTTTCCTCGGCATCTCTGCCCGCCGTAAAGCCGGAAAACAGCATACCGCCGGAAAAATCCCTTATATACCGGGATTATACCTTTGAAAACTTCGTGGTGGGTTCGTCCAACAAGGTTGCCCAGTCGGCGTGTTTCGCCGTGGCCACCAATCCGGCAATAAAAATAAATCCCCTTTTTCTGTACGGACCTTCGGGCCTTGGCAAAACCCATCTGCTGTTTGCCACCATAAACGAAGCCAAGAGGAAAAATCCAAATATCAACATCCTTTATGTAACCGGCGAGGAATTCACAAACGGAATTATAGACGCCATAACCACAAAGAATACCTCGGAATTCCGGGAAAAATACCGGAACGTGGACATGCTTTTGGTGGACGACATTCAGTTTATTGCCGGCAAGGTGGTGGTTCAGGAGGAGTTTTTCCACACTTTTGACACCCTGTATAAAATGCAGAAACAGATTGTCTTGACTTCGGACAAACCCCCGAAGGACATTAACCCCCTTGAAGAAAGGCTTAAGACCCGCTTTGAAATGGGACTTATCGCCGACATCCAGCCCCCGGAAACCGAACTGAGGACGGCAATATTCAAGCAAAAGACAATGCTTTTGGGGCTTGATATCCCCAACGACGTGCTTGCCTACCTTGCCGAAAACATAAAATCCAACGTCCGTCAGATTGAAGGAGCGGTTAAAAAGCTTTGGGCTCAGTCCTTCATTACAAATGAAAAAATAACCCTTGAAATGGCTAAAAACGTCCTTTCCGATTATTTCAGGGAATCAAAGGTAGCCATAACACCGGACACCATATTCAAGCTCCTTGAAAAGCGGTACGGTATATCCAAGGAGGAAATGACGGGGAAAAAGCGCACCACCGAAATCGTATATTCCCGCCATATGGCAATATACCTTATACATGAAAAAACCGACCTTTCCCTAAAAAAAATAGGCAAGCTGTTCGACAGGGACCATTCCACCATAATTTCCGCCCGGGACAACGTGATAAAACGCATGAAAACCGACCCGGTTTTCAACAAGGAAATAACCGAAATCAAAGAGGAACTGGAAAACTGAATAAAAAAACCGGGGTTATTCGTAACTTGTCCACATATAAAAAACCCTGAAATCCGCTTATTTTACTGCTTTTTTAAAGTTTCCAACATTTTAACACCGCCTAAGACTACTAAAGCTACTACTTCAACCGAAAAATACCCCTGCTTACCCGGCAAGCCGGAAAAATTTCATTTACAACGGAGGATTTTTAAATGGCACTGAAGTTTACTTCCGATAAAGCAACCCTTTCTTCGGTAATACAGCCGGCGTTGTACGCCACTTCCAACAAATCCACCCTGCCCGCCCTTGAAGGATTACTGTTTAAGCTTGAAGGCAACGTCCTTACCGTAAGCGGCTATGATCTTGAAAAGGGAATCCAGACTTCCGCCGTGGTGTACGGCAGGGAAGACGGCGCGGTGGTGCTTAATTCCGCCAAAATTTCGGGAATAATCAAAAACTTCCCCGAATGCGACATTACCTTTGAGGGGGACGAAAAAAACCTTGTTATCATTAAGGGAGGGGAATCGGAATTCGCCATCCACGGCATAGATGCCTCCGTCTTTCCGGCAATGCCCGAACTTAAGGGTGAAAATAAAATGAAGATAAAAGGGGGAATAATCAAGGATTTGATTTATTCCACCGGCCACGCGGTTGCTTCCGCCGATTCGAGACCCCTTTTGTCCGGCGTGCTGTTCAGCCTTGAAAACGGAAATCTTACCGTGGTTTCCACCGATAATTTTAGATTAGCCCTAAGGGAAATAAGAAACTGCGTGGAGGCGGAAAGCCAGAATTATATATTTATTGTCCCCGGCAAGGCCCTGAATGATCTGGCAAAGCTAATTACCGACAACGATGAGGATGTATATATAGAATTTACAAGAAAATACGTTATATTCCGAAGTGTCGATATTATTTTGTTTTCGAGGCTTTTGGAAGGGGAATTTCTTGACTACAAGCGGGTTATACCAAAAACCGGAAAAACCAGCGTCAAGATAAACCGGCTTGCTTTTATCGAAAGCGTTGAAAGAGCCTCCCTTATTGTCGATGAAAAGATGAGAACCGCCCTTCGCTTTAAATTTTCGGGGCAAATGCTTAACATATCCTGTGAAACCCAGTACGGCAGGGTAAACGAAAACATAGGCATTGAGCTTACCGGCGACGATATTGAGATCGGCTTTAACAACAGATACATTTTGGACGCCCTGCGGGCAAGCCGGGACGACGAGGTTATGCTTACCATGTCTTCGCCTCTCATGTCAATGACCATAACCCCGGTTAAGGATGAAGAAAATTCAAGCTATGTTTATCTTGTGCTTCCCATGCGGTTTTGACTAAAATACGGATTTAAGGAATGAAAACAAATGAAGATTGTTTCCTTTGAGATAAGGTCTTTCCGCAACCACAGCCATTCGAAGGCCGAATTCGACGAAGGTCTGAACGTGCTTGCGGGGAACAACGGCGAGGGAAAGACCAATTTTCTTGAGGGAATATTCCTTTTTGCCTCCGGCAAGTCCTTTCGCGGTCAAAAGGACAGGGAAATGGTTAAATTCGGCGAAGACGCCGCCTATTTAAAGCTGGTTTTTTGCGACAGATACAGCACCCACACCCTTGAAGCGGAGCTTTATAAAAACAAAAAGCGCCGTCTTTTGAAAGACGGAAACGAAATCAAAAAGCTTTCGGAATATTTAGGGCTGTTCAGGGCGGTTATATTCACCCCCGACCACCTGAAAATCGTTAAATCCTCCCCCGAAAACCGGCGAAAGCTTATGGACATGGCAATCTGCCAGACCTTTCCCAGGTTTGTTGCCTGTCTTTCGGAATACAACCACACCCTTCAGCAGAAAAACAATCTTTTAAAAGCGGGGGTAACAAAGCTTTCTCTTCCCATGCTTGAGGTTTACAACGAAAAGCTTGCCTCCCTTTCGGCGTTGATAACGTTAAACCGCTTTAACTATATAACAAAGCTTTCCGAAAGGGCGAACGAATATCTTCTGGAAATGACCGAGGGTAAAGAAAAAATCGAAATAAGCTATCAGACCCAGTACGGGAAGGATTTTACAAGGGAAAAGCTTTACACTTCCTGCATAAGCCTTTTTGAAAGAAAAAAGGAAGACGAACTTTGTAAAAGGGTTTCCCTTTACGGCTGCCACCATGACGACTTCGATATACTCCTTAACGGAAAGGACGCAAAGATTTTCGCATCCCAGGGTCAGCAGCGGTCGGTGGTGCTGGCGTTAAAGCTTGCCGAAGGGGAACTGGCAAAGCAGTACACCGGGGAAGACGGGGTATTCCTGTTTGACGACGTGCTTTCGGAACTGGATTTCAAACGAAGGGAATACGTCACCCGGAAGCTTAAGGGAAGGCAGTTTATTATAAGCTGCTGCGACTATGACAATTCCGCGGGTAAAATTTTTACCGTTTCGGGGGGTAATGTTTATGTTTGTCCATCTGAGTAAAAACGAAACGGTGTTAAAAGGGGAAATTGTGGGAATATTCGATATAGAAAGATCTACATTGTCCCAGGACACCAGAAATTTTTTAAAACAGATGCAGAACGACCTGAAAACCGTTTCCCTTTGCGACGATATTCCCAAAGCCTTTGTGCTTTGCGACAATATATATACCGACCGGGTTTATATAACCCAGATTTCGCCCGAATCGCTGGTTAAACGGGCAAACAAAAGTTTATCAGACCAAGAACAGGAGTAATTGTAAAAGAATGAACAGGGACTTTGAAAAAGCAACCGAAACATACAGCGACAACCAGATACAGGTGCTGGAAGGACTTGAGGCGGTGAGAAAACGCCCGGGGATGTATATAGGCACCACCTCCGTTAAAGGGCTTCACCATCTTATCTATGAAATAGTGGACAATTCCATTGACGAAGCTTTGGCAGGCTGCTGCGACGACATCCGGGTTTACATCTGTAAAGACGGCTCGATAAAGGTGGAAGACGACGGGCGGGGCGTGCCTTCCGGTATTAACGAAAAACTGGGACTTCCCACCCTTGAGGTTATATTCGCCACTCTCCACGCCGGGGGCAAATTCGGCTCCGGCGGCTATGCCATTGCCGGCGGCCTCCATGGAGTGGGGGCGTCGGTGGTTAACGCCCTGTCGAAACGGCTTGAAGCCGTAAACTGCCGGGACGGGAAAATGTACACCATTGCCTTTGAATACGGAAAAGTGGTGGAACCCTTAAAATACGTGGGAAACACCGACCGCCACGGCCTTACCGTTAAATTCTGGCCGGACGAAACCATATTCGAAACCATTGAATTCGATAAGGACATTATAAGAAACCGCCTTAGGGAACAGGCTTTTCTCAACGGCGGGGTTAAGCTTAGCCTCTTTGACGAACGGGAGGAAAACCTCACCCCCGAAATATTCTGTTATGAAGGGGGAATAAAATCCTTTGTGGAATACCTCAACGCCAAAAAGGGAGCGGAGGTTATTCATAAGGATGTTATCTATTTCTGCGGCTCGAAGGGAACCTCAATCGTTGAGGTTGCCATGCAGTACAACGATACCTACAACGAAACCCTTCTTTCCTTTGCCAACAATATGCACACAATAGAGGGGGGCACCCACGAAACCGGCTTCAAATCCGCCCTTACAAAGGTTTTCAACGACTACGGAAAGAAATACGGCATTATAAAGGGCGACGAAAAATTCATGGGGGAGGATACCCGGGAGGGTATTACCACGGTAATTTCGGTAAAGCTGGAAGACGCCCAGTTCGAATCCCAGACAAAGGCAAAGCTGGGAAACAGCGAAATAAGAACCCTGGTGGAAGGGCTTGTTGGCGAAAAGCTTGCCGAATATCTTGAGGAAAATCCTTCTACCGCCAAGGCAATCCTTGAAAAGGCCATTTCGGCAGCCCGGGCAAGGGAGGCGGCAAGAAAGGCAAGGGAGCTTACAAGGCGTAAGGGGCTGCTCGAATCCTCGATGCTCCCCGACAAGCTTGCCGACTGCAACGAAAGACGGATGGAATACACCGAACTGTATATAGTGGAGGGGGATTCGGCAGGCGGCACCGCAAAGGACGGACGGGACAGCCAGTTCCAGGCGGTTCTGCCCTTAAGGGGAAAGATTCTGAACGTGGAAAAAGCCCGCCTTGACCGGATTTATTCCTCTATCCAGATTGTTCCCATAATCCTTGCACTGGGAACGGGGATAGGCGAAGAATTCGACCTTTCAAAGCTGAGATACGGTAAAATCATCATAATGGCGGATGCCGACGTGGACGGCGCCCATATAAAGACCCTTATCCTCACTTTCTTCTTCAGGCATATGCGTCCCCTTATCGAAAAGGGACACATCTATGCGGCAATGCCCCCCTTATACCGGGTTTACAAGGGAAAACAGCAGTATTATGCCTTTTCCGACGACGAAAGGGATAAATATATAGCCCTGCTCGGCGGGGTTAACGTGTCCGCCGAACGGTACAAAGGTCTCGGTGAAATGGACAAGGACCAGCTTTGGGAAACCACCATGGACCCCGAAAAGCGGATTTTGAAGCGGGTAACCGTCGAAGACGCTTTGGAAGCGGACGCCACCTTCTCCCTGCTTATGGGGGACAAGGTGGAACCCAGGCGGGAATTTATCGAACGCAACGCCAAGCTTGCCGTAAATATTGACGTATAAGGAGATTCGGCTTAATGTCAAACGAACATGATGAATTTGATTATTCAAAACACGAAAACCAGAAAATAACCGAAATTGACATACAAAAAGAAGTAAAAACCTCTTTTATTGAATACGCAATGTCGGTAATTATCGACAGAGCCCTCCCGGATGTGCGGGACGGCTTAAAGCCCGTCCACCGGAGGGTGCTGTATGCCATGTATGAGGACAAGCTGTTTTACAATGTCCCCTACCGCAAGTCGGCAACCACCGTGGGTAACGTAATAGGCCACTACCACCCCCACGGGGATATGGCGGTATATGACACCATGGTGCGTATGGCCCAGAATTTTTCCCTGCGCTACCCGTTGGTTGACGGTCACGGCAACTTCGGCAACATCGACGGCGACGGGGCGGCGGCCTACCGGTACACCGAGGCAAGGATGTCGAAAATCGCCTCGTTAATGCTTTCCGACATCGAAAAGAACACCGTTGATTTTATCCCCAACTTCGACAACCGCTTAGAAGAGCCCACCTGCCTTCCCTGCCGTTTCCCCAACCTTTTGGTAAACGGCTCAATAGGCATTGCGGTGGGTATGGCCACCAATATACCTCCTCACAACATGAACGAGGTAATCGATGCGGTTATCTACTGCATGGAAAACCCCGACTGCTCCATACTTGACCTTATGGAGTTTGTAAAGGGACCCGATTTCCCCACGGCGGGGATAATCCACGGCACCGCCGGGATATACGAA
>DBQR01000004.1:0-18694 GCA_002305335.1 Clostridiales bacterium UBA1389 | reverse complement strand
CCCTATCAGGTAAACCGTTCCCTTCTACTGGGGAATATGGCCCAGCTTGTCAAGGACAAGAAGATCGAAGGCGTTGCCGACATAAGAAACGAATCCGGCCGAAAGGGAATGAGGATAGTCATCGAATTAAAGCGGGACGCCAATCCTCAGGTGGTGCTTAATCTGTTTTACAAGCACACCCAGCTTCAGGACACCTGCGCCATAAATATGCTTGCGCTGGTGAACGGGGAGCCCAAAACCCTCAATCTCAAGCAAATGATTGAGTATTATATAATGCACCAGCGGGAGGTTATCCTCCGCCGCACCCGTTTCGAGCTTGACAAAGCGGAAAAGGAAGCTCATATTTACGAAGGATATAAGATTGCCATAGACAATCTGGATGCGGTAATAAGCACAATCAGGGCTTCCGAATCGGTTTCTGACGCTAAAATAAACCTTATGAACCGCTTCAGCTTAACCGAACCCCAAGCCCAGGCCATAGTGGATATGACCTTAGGCCGGCTTTCGGGTATGGAACGGCTTAAGATTGAGGAGCATTTAGCCGACCTTTACGATAAAATCGCCGAACTGAAGGGAATAATCGCCGACCAGAACAAGATCGACGATATAATAAAGACCGATTTCCGGGAAGTTAAGGAAAAATACGGCGACCTTCGCCGGACGGAAATCGAGGAAGCGGAAGACGATATACTTATAGAGGACCTTATCGAACGGGAAGACTGCGTTATCACCGTAACCAGCGCGGGCTATATCAAGCGGCTTCCGGTGGAAACCTACTCCGCCCAGAGACGGGGGGGAAAAGGAATAACCGCCATGGCAACCAAGGAAGAGGACTTTGTCCGTGATGTGTTTATCTCCCATTCCCACGACTGTCTGCTTATGTTCTCCAACAAGGGGAGAATGTATATAAAGAAATGCTATGAAATCCCCGAAGCTTCAAGGACGGCAAAGGGAACCAACATTGTTAACCTTCTTTCCCTTGACGAAAAGGAGGAAATCACCACCGCCATACCTATTCAGGAATTTACCGAAAACGAATACCTGGTTATGGTGACAAAACACGGGGTTATAAAGCGGGTTATGCTTACCGAGTACAACACCCGCCGCACCACCGGGCTTTACGCCATCACCCTTGACGAAGGGGATGAACTCCTTTATGTCATGAAAACCGACGGAAAATGCAGCATCCTTGCCTCCACCCGAGAAGGGATATCGATTACCTTTGACGAAAACGACGTCCGTCCCATGGGAAGACAGGCAAGGGGGGTCAAAGCCATTACCCTTGAGAAATCCGACTATGTGGTGGGAGCAATGGCTATCCCCGGCGAATGCGAAAACCAGACCGTGCTTACCATAACCGAAAAGGGCTACGGCAAGCGGACGGAATGGGGCGAATTCAAGCTCCAGAACCGGGGAGGAAAGGGGATTATCTGCCACCGGGTTAACGAAAAAACCGGGCTTTTGGTGGGCATTTCCCTTGTGTCCGAGGAAGACGACGTTATGCTTATAACCGATTCGGGTATAATAATACGCACAGCCATAAGGGAAATCCCCGTTTACGGGCGGAACACCTCCGGCGTCATAATAATGCGTACCTCCGGCGACTCGGTTATAACCGGCTTTACTAAGGTTTCCCCCGAAAAAGAGGAAGAGGAGGGGGAAAACCCCCAAAACCAATAATACAATCCTACCTGTAGAGAAAGGCAAGGTTTAAAATGGCAGTCACAACACTTGTACTTGAAAATAATCCCGACAGGGAGGAACGCCACGCCATACTGCTTAATGCCGTAAGAGAGCATCTGGAAAACCCCGACCTGACCATCGAATACACCTCCCGGGGACAACCCGTTTTAAAGGGAAGCAATAAATATATAAGCGTAACCACCACCGAAAAGGTTATGGTCTGCGCCGTTTCCGACACCCCCGTCGGCATAGACGGGGAGCATACCGGCCGGTTTATCGGGGAAACCCGCACCGACTTTATTGCCATTGCCGAAAGGTTTTTCACCGAGGAGGAGTCGGACTTTGTAAGGGAGGGGGAGGATACCGGTCTCCGCTTCGCAAAGGTGTGGGTGAGAAAAGAGGCCTACTGCAAGTACACCGGCAGGGGGCTTGTGGACTTTCCCAACTTTTCGGTAACCGACGGGGAGCGATTTTACGGGAAAATAAACGGAATTCCCGTCAAGCGGCTTAACGTAAACTTTCCAGGAAGCAACGAATTCATTTTCGCAATAGTAGGCGACTATTCATAGACAACCACATATTGGGCAGGCTTCTTCCTTTATACACAAGATATACCAAAATATTGTTTTTTGCAAAAAACATTAAAAAACCCTTGCAAAAAGTAAATATCTGTGATATAATTCTTTGTCATTTCGGGGCGGTCCAATGCGGCTCGGTAAGAACGCCCTATATATTAAGGAGGAAGCCATGGATCTGTTAAAGGCTTTTACAGAAGAGCAGCTTAAAAAAGAAATACCTTCCTTTTCGATAGGCGACACCGTTAAGGTTTACTGCCGTATTGTGGAAGGCTCAAGGGTCAGGACTCAGGTTTTTGAAGGTACCGTCATTGCGAAGAAGAACGGCGGCATCAGCGAAACCTTCACCGTACGCCGGGTTTCCTACGGTGTGGGTACGGAAAAAACCTTCCCCATCCATTCCCCCAACGTTCAAAAGGTTGAGGTGGTAAGGAGGGGCAAGGTCAGGAGAGCAAAGCTCTACTATCTCCGTAACAGAGTCGGCAAAGCGGCCAAAGTCAAGGAAGACAAATAATTGCTGTTCAAAAAAGGTAAAGTGCCTGCCACAACAGGCACTTTTTCCATATTATTCCGTCTTTCCGTCTTAATGGGGGGAAAAAGAGCAAATTTATAAAAAATGTTAAAATTCCGGTATTGATTATATATTAATTTTACCTACAATTAAAATCAGACAACAACCAAACGCAGGGAGATAACCGCCTTTGAATCAGGATAACAAAAACACCCCTTTTGAGGAAACCGAACTGCCCGAAACACCTCTAAAAGAAAACCAAACCACACATAGTCATACCCCGAACCCTCCTGCGGACCCGGCGGAGATTGCAAAGGGAATCTACGAATGGCTTGAAACCTTTTGCCTTGCCTTGTCGCTTATGGTGGTTTTGTTCCTTTTTGTATTCAAATACGTTACAGTTGACGGCACTTCCATGTTTGACACCCTTGACGACGGGGATAAGCTTATAATCACAAGCCTGGAGTCCTACGGGCAGGGGGACATTGTGGTTATACGGGAAGCGGGGCATGAAAAGCCCCTTGTAAAGCGGATTATCGCCCTTGAAGGCCAGACGGTGGATATAGACTTTGAAAACTGGACGGTTTATGTTGACGGAAAACCCATTGACGAACCATATATTGATAAGATAGCCGGCACAAGGATGAAGTCCTACGGTTTTTCGGGACATATCGTGGTGGAAAAGGGGACGGTGTTCGTTATGGGGGACAACCGGAACGGCTCCACCGACAGCCGGGTTTTGGGCTGTATCGATAAAAGAAACATTTTAGGCAAGGTGGTATTTCGGGTTTACCCCATGAGCGGGTTCGGAAAGGTTGAGTAACATGCCGGAAATTGTCTGGTACCCCGGTCATATGGCAAAGGCAAAACGGGAAATTTCCGGTGTTTTGCCCCTTATAGACGTGGTCATCGAACTGATTGATGCAAGGCTTCCGGTTTCCTCAAGGAATCCGGACTTCAAAGACATTTTCAAAACCAAACCCGTCCTTGCCATACTTACAAAAGCATCTCTTGCCGACGAAAAGGAAACCAAACTCCACGCCGAAAGAATTTCCCAAACCGGTACACCCTGCCTTGTTATCGACTGCAAGGAAAACCCCGACATGAAAAGGGTGACAGCCGAATTAAAAAAGCTTACGGCGGAAAAGTTTAAAAGATATGACGAAAAAGGGGTAACAAAGCCGGTAAGATGCCTGGTGGCGGGGATAACAAACGTGGGCAAGTCCACTTTTATCAACACCTACACCAAAACCAAAAAGGCAAAGGCGGAAGACCGTCCGGGGGTTACCCGGAAAAACACCTGGATTTCCTCCCCCTACGGGGTAGAACTCCTTGATACCCCGGGGCTTTTATGGCATAAATTCGAAGACAGGGAAGTGGGTATAAAACTTGCCGCCATCGGTTCAATCCGGGACGAAATTCTTGACATAAACACCCTTGCCTGCGATGTCATAGGCATTTTAAGGGGAAAATATACTCCTTTTATAGAGAACAGATATAAAATACAAGTAGGCGAAAAGGACACCAACCTTGAAATCCTTGAAAAAGTGAGCAAAAGCAGAGGATTTTTAATTTCCGGCGGCGAATACGATTACGACAGAACCTCGGCAATTTTCCTTGACGAACTCAGGGGAGGCAAATTAGGCAGAATCACGCTTGATTAATTTAATATAAAAGGGGAAGGGGTTGCCATAATGCTTAACTGGGATATCGAAGACGGCTTCCGTAAAGAAGGGTTTAAAATTATCTGCGGCTGTGACGAAGCGGGGCGGGGCCCGATTGCCGGCCCGGTGTTTGCCGCGGCGGTGGTGCTTCCCGAAAACTGCAGCATCGAAGGTCTTAACGACTCCAAAAAGCTGAGCGCAGTCAAACGGGAACAGCTTTATGAAGAAATCCGCCGTGTTGCCGTCGATTATCACGTTGCCCACGCCGAAGTTTATGAAATCGAGGCGATAAACATACTCAACGCCTCCATGCTTGCCATGCGGAGAGCGATCTTAGGGTTAAAAACCCTTCCGGACCTGGCGCTAATCGACGGTTCAATCGCAAGGGATTTCCCGGTTAAGGCGGTTCCTGTCATAAAGGGTGACGGAAAATCCCCCTCCATTGCCGCCGCCTCCATTTTGGCAAAGGTGGAACGGGACAGGTTTTGCGTTGAAATGGATAAATTTTACCCCGGCTATAATTTCGCCAAAAACAAGGGTTATGCCACAAAGGAGCATAAGGCGGCGGTTTTGAAGAACGGCCCCACCCCGGTACATAGAAAGTCCTTTTTAGGAAAGACTTTGGGTGATGTAATTGAACAATTCGACATTTGGCAGAGCTGGTGAGGAAAAGGCGGCAGCCTTTCTGAAGATAAAGGGCTATAAAATAATCGCAGTGAATTATTCCTCCTCCGGCGGCGAGATTGATATAGTTGCCTTTAAAAGGGGAACTTTGTCCTTTACGGAGGTAAAAAGCCGGTCGGGTGACGGCTTCGGCTTGCCCCATGAGGCGGTTGACCAGGCAAAGCAGGCTAAAATAAAAAAGGCCGCCGACGGCTTTTTGCGGGAACAGGCGGCAGAAAACAAAATACCGGTTTATTCAAAGCTTTTAAAGCGTAATATTTACAGGCGGATAAAAAAGCGCCGGTTTGACATTGTCGAAGTCCATATGACAAGGAATCTGGAAGCGGAGCATATAAATATTATCGAAAACGCCTTCTGAAAGGAATTTTTTGAATGAAATTTGTTTCAACGAGAGACATAGCCGGAAATGAATACAATTCCTATGAGGTTATNNNNCAAAAGAGGAACTTTTATCCCTTAAGGAAAAAAGCTATGCCGATAGAGCTGCTTTTATTATATCAAAATATTTGACCGACTTTTCCAAAGCGGCGTTGGCCTACTCCTGCAAAGAGGCCTATTCAAAGGAAAAATTCGGTTCACACCCCGCCCCCTTAAGAAAGGCCGGGGAAATAACCTATCTTGAACTGTACCACGGCCCAACCTGTGCCTTCAAGGACATGGCGCTTCAGCTTATGCCCCGGCTATTATCCCTTTCAATAGAAAAATCCGGCGTCAACGAGGACGCTTTAGTCCTTGTGGCAACCTCCGGGGATACGGGGAAAGCCGCCCTTGAGGGCTTTGCCGACGTTAACCGCACAAAAATAATGGTGTTTTACCCCGAAGGCGGGGTTTCGGAAATACAGAAAAAGCAGATGCTTTCCCAAAAGGGAAGCAACGTAAACGTCTGCGGCGTTGTGGGGAACTTCGACGACTGCCAGACGGGAGTTAAGAACATATTCCAAAACGAATATGTCATAAAACCGCTTTCGAAAACCGGTCATTTCTTTTCCTCGGCAAACTCCATCAATTTCGGCCGCCTTGTCCCCCAGGTGGTTTATTATATTTCCGCCTGCATTGACATGAACCTTCCGGAAGGGGTTTTATGCGATATAACCGTCCCCACCGGCAATTTCGGCAATATTTTAGCGGCATATATGGCAAAAAAGGCGGGAGCACCGATCGGCAGGCTTATCTGCGCCTCCAATAAAAACAAGGTGCTTACCGATTTCTTCACCACCGGCGTTTACGACAGAAGGCGGGAATTTTTCCTTACCTCCTCGCCTTCCATGGATATTCTGGTTTCCTCCAATCTTGAAAGACTGTTGTGGCTTGTTGCGGGTGCCGGTAAAACAAGGGAATATATGAAAAACCTGAAAGAAAAGGGCGTCTTTGAGGTTGACGCCGATACGCTGAAAGTATTACAGGAGGACATTTACGCCTGCTTTGCCGACGAAAAGGACTGCCATGAAACCATAAGGAAAACCTTTGAAGAGTATAACTATTTAATAGACCCCCACACCGCCGTGGGAACCTTTGCGGCGGAAAAATATATGAAAGAAACCGATTCAAACAATCCTATGCTTGTGGTCTCCACCGCTTCCCCCTTTAAGTTTTCCCCGTCGGTAAGCCGGGCGTTGGGGCTAAGCAGCGGCGAAGGCTTTGATGCTATGGATAGGCTTTCGGAATACACCGGAATCGATGCGCCGAAAGCCTTAACGGGTTTAAGATATGAAAAAAGCAGATTTTTTACCGTGGTTAAGCCCGAATCAATGGCGGAAGAAGTTATTAAATTCGCCAATCAAACGGTATAAATTATCTTAACCGATATCCCTCGGCCGGTAGGTGGCACACACCGTGTCCGCGCAGCAGGTGGCAGAGGAAGGGCCCACCGCAATCTTGTTGGCAAGACAGTGGCCGTTGTTGTCGTTGTAGGTGCAGGTTGCCACGCTGCAGGCAATCCCCTTGTTTACTTTGGTTTTTTCTTTGTTATCCATATATTTAACCTTTCCCTTTTAATAAATCGGAATTACGAATTTATTCTGTGCCTATTTGTATAAATTATTCCTCTTTAAAAGGATATTGACGCCAGACGAGAAAGGAAAAACAAAATGGTTTTTGCCATTGCCGATTTGCATCTTTCCCTTTCCTCCGACAAGCCCATGGATGTTTTCGGTATGAAATGGGAAAACCACACCCGAAAAATATATCAGAACTGGCAAAGCGCCGTTTCCTCCGGGGATACGGTTATTATCCCCGGGGACATATCCTGGGGGATGAATTTTAATTCCGCCAAAGAGGATCTGAAGTTTGTCGAAAGCCTGAACGGCAACAAAATAATCGGCAAGGGCAACCACGACTACTGGTGGCAGACAATGAAAAAGCTTAACGCTTTTTTGGATGAAATCGGGGCTTTTTCAATAAAATTTCTCTTTAACAACGCCTATGTGGCGGAAAACTATATCGTTTGCGGCACCAGAGGCTGGTTCACCGACGAAAAATACACCCCCGAGGACGAAAAAATCGTTAAAAGGGAGGCGGGAAGGCTGGAACTTTCCCTTTCGGAAGCTTTGAAACTGAAGGAAGCCCACCCCGAAAACGAAATAATCGCCTTTCTCCATTATCCTCCCGCTTACAGCGGCGTTGTCTGCGAACCCATAGCCGAAGTTTTAAACAAATACGGCGTAAAACGCTGTTTCTACGGTCATATCCATTCCGCTCCGCCGGAAAACCAAATGTCAAATATTGGCGAAACCCGTCTTTACTGTATTTCGGCAGATTATGTTAATTTCAGACCCATGAGAATATAAAAAACAGGCAAGAGCCTGTTTTTTTATCCGCCGAAAGCGGGTTTTTTATTTCCATCCCCCGTCAAGCCGTATAACCGAACCGGTTATGTAGGAGGCTTTGTCCGACGCCAAAAAGGCTATAACCTCCGCCACTTGCCCGGCTTTACCCAGGTATTCAAGGGGGATTTCGTTTGTCAGCTGTATTATATCGTCCACCGAAAGGCAGGCATTTATATCCGTATCAATAATCCCCGGAGTTACGCAGTTTACCCTTACGCAGGATGGGCCCGCCTCCTTTGCCAAAGCCTTTGTAAGCCCGATTATCGCCGCCTTTGACGCCGAATAATCCGCTTCAAAGCTGCCGCCTATCTCCCCGAAAACCGAGGAAACATTTATAATAACGCCCTTCTTTTGGTTTATCATTCCCTGAAGAAAGGCACGGCTTACGTTAAGGACACCGAAAAGGTTTACGCCGTATAGCCGCTTTTCCTCCTCCTCCGTTACGGTCTGAAAAAGCTTCCGCAAAGAGATGCCCGCGTTGTTTACCAGAACATCGACCGCACCGACCTTTTCGGCAAGGCATTGAACCTCAGCCCTGTTCGAAACATCGCATTTATACAGGGTTATCCCCTTTTTTTCAAGTTCCTTTGCTTCGTCGTCGCTTTTTACATAAACCCCGAAAACCTCATAACCCCGTTCAAGAAAGGTTAAGGCCGTTTCCCGGCCTATCCCCCTTGTTGCGCCGGTGATTAACACCTTCATATGGACGCCTCTATTATAACCGGCATGATAACCGGTTTCCTTTTTGTTTTCTGGGCTATTGCCGACGCTAAATCCTCCCGGAGCCTTAATTTTATTGCCTCGAAATCTCTTATATTCCTGGAAAGGCACCGTTCAAGGGATTTCCTTGAAAGTCTCCGCAGTTCCTCAAGAAGTTCCTCCGATTCCTTTACATAAACAAAGCCCTTGGAATTTATATCGGGTCCCGTAATGACCGTATTGGCGGAAAAGTCAACGGTAGCATATACTATAAGCACCCCGTCTTCCGCAAGGCGTTTCCTGTCCCTTAACACCGTTGAGCCCACGTCCCCAATCCCATAGCCGTCAACCAGCACCTGACCGGCGGGAACCTCCCCGTTTACGGTAAAGGAATGTCTGGTAAGTTCTATAACTTTTCCGGTTTCGGGGATTATTATATTGGAAGCCTTAAGCCCCATTTCCTTTGCCAGCTCGGCATGACGCTTTAAATGCCGGTATTCCCCGTGCAACGGGATAAAGCATTCCGGCCGGGTAAGAGCGTGAATCAGCTTCAGTTCCTCGGCGCAGGCGTGTCCCGACACATGAACCTCCGCAGCGGCGTCGTTTACCACCTCGACGCCCTTTTTCAAAAGCTCGTTTATTATGGTGGTTATCATCCGTTCGTTACCCGGAATGGGGGAGGAGGAAAGGATGACGGTATCGTTTTTCCCCACCGAAATCTGATTATGCTCCCCGAAGGCCATACGGTATAGCGCCGACATGGGTTCCCCCTGGCTGCCGGTGGTTATTAGGGTTATCTGACCGGGGGAAAGTCTTTTTGTTTCCGAAATATCAACCAGAATCCCCTGGGGGATATCCATATAGCCCAGCCTTATGGCGGCGTTTACTATATTCACCATCGACCGGCCGGTCAGCACCACCTTTCTGCCGTATTTGGCGGAGGTGTTTATTATCTGCTGTACCCGGTGGATGTTTGAGGAAAAGGTGGCCACAAGAATCCGTCTGTCCTTAATGGCGAAATACCTTTCAAAGGAGGTGTAAAGCCGTATTTCCGTGGGGGTGTAGCCGGGGCGTTCCGCATTGGTGGAATCGCACATCAACAGCCGTACCCCCTTTGACCCCAGTATGGCAAGCCGCTGAAGGTCAATGGTTTCCCCGTGGACGGGGGTGTGGTCGATTTTAAAGTCGCCGGTGTAAATAATCCTTCCCACCGGGGTTTCGATATTCAGCGCCACCGAATCGGGGATGGAATGGGTTACGGGGATAAACTCGATTGTAAACACCCCGAGCTTTATGGTTTGTCCCGGCTTGGTTTCAATGAGCTTCGACTGCTTTAATATCCCGTGTTCCTCCAGCTTTCCCTCAAGGATTCCCAGGGTCAAACGGGTGGAATAGACGGGAACCGAAATTCTCTTTAACAAATAGGGGATTGCCCCTATGTGGTCTTCGTGGCCGTGGGTTACCACAAGCCCCTTTATTCTGTCGGAATTGTCAAACAAATAGGTCATGTCGGGGAGAACCAGGTCAACGCCGAACATTTCCTCGTCGGGGAAAGCAAGACCGCAGTCGACGATAATAATATCGTCCTCGTATTCAAACACGGTAATATTTTTACCTATGCCTTCTACCCCGCCCAAAGAGATGATTTTTAATTTATGCTTATCTTTTTTTGCCATATACTGACCTCTTTCAAATGCTTAGTTTAATTATGTACCAACAAAGAGTTTTTGTCAATAGCCAAAGTTTTTGACAAAACTCAAAGAAAGTCATATATTGTAATGTCGGGTTAATTTACATAATATTTATAATTTGCCCTATTGACTATTTCGGTGCGGTGTGCTATTTTAATAATGATAAATACGAAAGGAAATTACTTCATGGAACGTATTATTATCAACGGGGGGGTACCGCTTGAAGGAACAATCGAAGTAAGCGGTATGAAGAATGCGGCTCTACCCATATTGTTTGCCACAATCTTGGCGGAGGATACCTGTATTATCGAAAATCTTCCGGTTATAAGCGACGTGGCGGATTCCCTTGAAATATTACGCTGTATGGGTGCGGATATTAAAATGCTCGACCGCACCACCATACAGATTGATACATCCAACATAAAATGCGGTTCGGCGCCCTACGACCTTGCCCGGAATATGCGGGGGTCCTATTATGTATTGGGCGCCGAGCTTTCACGCTTCGGTAAGGCAAAAGCGGCGGCTCCCGGCGGGGACGACTTCGGCGTCCGCCCCATTGACCAGCATATAAAGGGCTTTAAGGCCCTTGGCGCAGTCGTCGATACCAGCGGGGGATATGTAAGCTGCGTATGCGACGGCAGACCCAAAGGCGCAAACATATACATGGATATCGAGTCGGTGGGCGCAACCATAAATATAATGCTTGCCGCCTCAAAGGCGGAAGGACTTACCGTAATCGACAATGCCGCAAGGGAACCCCATATAGTCGACCTTGCCAACTTCCTCAACTCCTGCGGCGCGGACATTTCCGGCGCCGGCACCGACGTCATTAAGATTAGAGGGGTAAAGCGGTTCCACGGAGTAACCTATACCATTATCCCCGACATGATTGAGGCGGGCACCTATATGATAGCCGCCGCCGCCACAAAGTCCAAACTTACCGTAACCGGCGTTATCCCCAAGCACCTGGAATCCATAACCGCCAAACTTCAGGAAATGGGAGCCGTGGTGGAGGTGGGGGACGAGTCCATAACCGTTGACGGGTCTTCCAAAATCTATGCCAACAAGATAAAAACCCTTCCCTATCCCGGTTTCCCCACGGATCTGAACGCCCAGATGGGGACACTGATGAGCATAACCGAAGGGGTAAGCATTATCACCGAAGGGGTTTTCGACAACCGTTTCCGCTATACCTCCGAACTTACCCGTATGGGCGCAGACATTAAGGTTGACGGGCGTATCGCTGTATTCAACGGGGTTAAGGCGTTGCGGCCCGCCACCGTAAAGGCGGTTGACATAAGAGCCGGCGCCGCCATGGTGATAGCCGGTCTTTCGGCAAAGGGAACCACAATAATCGAAGATATACACCATATAGAACGGGGTTATGAGAATCTGGTAGGCAAGCTGTGCCAAGCCGGGGCGGACATTAAAAAAGAGTATGTCCCCGACGAAGCCGTATTAAAAGCCAACTGATTACAATCTTTTACATTCAAAAAAGCCCTGACGGGCTTTTTGTATTGTATGCCGGAATATCCGGCGGATTGCCGTTTGCGTTACATCATCCTGTCTTCCAGCTGTTTGAAGGCCTTTTTGCATTTGGAGGTAATGGAGGTTTTCCTGTCGGCACAGACCACCACCATCCCCGCTATAAGCCCGGAAACCATGGAAATGACAAAGGACATAACCAATATTTTATAACCCATTTTGGAAAACATAAATGTAACCTCACCTTTCAATGTCTTTGAAGCTATTGTTTGCGTTTTTTTAGGCTAATATTCGGTTAACCTTGATTTTTATGCTATAACCGGCTATAATGAACGCATAATAATATTGATTTTGTTCGGCCGGAGGCCGGTGAGTTCGCAAAATCCTCACCTAAAACAAAACTACGGGAGATAAAAAAATGACCAGCCGGAAAACAAGAATGCTGACCGTTTCCTCGCTTATTGCCGCATTGTACGTTGTGCTCACCTATTTTTCCTACCTGTTCGGGCTTTCCGGTACGAATATGATTCAGTTAAGGCTTTCGGAGGCGTTATGCGTCCTTGCCGCCTTCACCCCCGCCGCAATCCCCGGGCTGACGGCGGGCTGCCTCCTTGCCAATATCCTTACGGGAAGTTTGCTTTGGGACGTGATTTTCGGCTCCCTTGCCACCTTATTTGGGGCATTGGGGACATATGCCTTAAGAAAATTCAAATTCCTTTCGCCGGTTCCCCCCATTGTTTTCAACACCATTATTATTCCCTTTGTGCTTATGTATGTGTACAAGCTTCCCGACAACGGGTGGATAATAGCCCTCTGCGTGTTTGCCGGCGAGATGCTGTCCTGCGGGGTTTTGGGAACCATGCTTGTTTTTGCCTTTGAAAAAACAAAAAGCGGGAAAAATATTATAAATATTTTGTCAAACTGACTTATTTAAGAAAAAAAGCTATTGACAAGCCTTAAAAATAAAGATATAATGTACGTTGCTGCTTATTTGGAGAAAATCATGCTTGATTTAAACAGCCTCCTAACCGGAGAAGTCAATGAAATATCCTTTGAAAGGGAATACCCCCTTGATGGCGTTTCGGCCGACATTTTAACGGGGAAATGCTTTGCCAAGGGTAAATGCGTAAATTATTCCGGCTATATTGAATTTACCGCCGATTTGTTTCTGGAATATACCGCCCTCTGCGCAAGATGCGGCGAGGAATTCGGCGGGAAGGGTGAAATGAACATAACCTATCCGGTGGCGGTAAAGCTGGAAAACGCCGACCGGGACCAGGACGAATATCTGGTTCCCGAAAACGGAAAGCTTGACCTTCAAAGCATATGCATAAGCAGCGTTATATTAAACCTTCCCATAAAGTTTTTATGCGGGGAGGACTGCAGGGGGATCTGCCCCGACTGCGGAAAAAACCTAAATCAGGAAAAATGCCTTTGCAACAGAATAAAAGGCGACCCGAGGCTTGAAAAGCTGAAGGATTATTTTAACAAACAATAAGGTTATATAGAGGAGGTGCCATAAATGGCAGTACCAAAGCGTAAAACTTCCAAAGCAAGAAGAGATAAAAGACGTTCAAGCGTTTGGAAGCTTGATCAGCCCGGGATGACCAAGTGTCCCAAGTGCGGGGAATACAACCTTACCCACAGGGTCTGCAGCAAATGCGGCACATACGGCGGCAAGGAAGTTTTGGAGATTAAGTCGGAAGACTGATTCGTAAAATAGGCGGGTTGCGTTTGCCCGCCTTTTTATGTATCCTGCTTTATGGCGATATGGTGATTATAACAAGCGTTTTAAACAATTCCCCCGCATATAAAAACGGAATAAGGCCAAAGGATATTTTGATATCGGTAAATAAAAACCCCATACGGGACGTACTGGACTACCGGTTTTACACCACCGAAAAAAAGGTAAGTCTTATACTTTCCCGGGAGGGGAAGGAATATTGCGTCGATATAATTAAGGGCGAATATCAGGATTTGGGGCTGGAATTCGAATCCTATCTGATGGACAGGAAAAAAGCCTGCAGAAACAAGTGTATTTTCTGCTTTATCGACCAGANNATGACCGACGAGGACATAAGCCGAATAATAAAAATGAAAATCTCCCCCATAAACGTGTCGGTTCACACCATGAACCGGGATTTGAGAAACTATATGACGGGGAACCGGTTTGCCGGGGATAAGCTGGATTATTTATACCGGCTTTCCGAAGGGGGAACGGGGCTTAATCTTCAGTTTGTCCTTTGCAAAGGTGTCAACGACGGAAAAGAACTGGAATATTCCCTTTCGGAAATTAAAAGTTTGAAAACCCTGATATCCGCCTCGGTGGTCCCCGCCGGGCTTACAAAGCACAGGGAAAAGCTGTGTAAGCTTATTCCCTATGACAAACAATCCGCAGGCAGTGTTATTGATACGGTGGAAAAATACCATAACAAGCTTAAACGGGAGACGGGCAAAGGGAAAATATTCTGTTCCGACGAATTTTATCTTTTAGCCGGACGCAGTACCCCCGACGGGGAATACTATGAAGGCTACCCCCAGTATGAAAACGGGGTGGGAATGCTTGCCGATATGGAGGAGACCTTTGGTTTCGCCTTAGCGGAAACAGCCTTTTCAACCGCCGGGGAAATTCATCTTGCCACCGGCGAAGCGGCTTATCCACTTATGTCAGGGCTTGCCGGCAGGTTTATGCAGAAATTCCCCCATAAGCATATAACGGTTCATAAAATAATAAACGAATTTTACGGGAATGCGGTTACGGTCAGCGGCCTTATTACCGGTCGGGATTATATAAAGCAATTAAGGGGCAAAGCAAACGGCGTTCTGCTTATAAGCCGGTCGTCGCTTAATGCGGAGGGAAATCTGTTCCTTGACGACATAACTCCGAAACAGCTTGAAAACGAGCTGAATGTAAGGCTGATTGCCGTTGAAAACGACGGATATCTGCTTTGCGGGGTATTTTCGGAAAATCCATAACGCCTCTTTTAAAAGGAGGGATGTAAAATGAAAAACGGTATTGTAGCCATAGTGGGGCGGCCCAACGTGGGGAAATCCACCTTTTTTAATAAAATATGCGGCAAACGGGTGTCTATAGTTGACGATATTCCCGGGGTTACCAGGGACAGGGTTACCTGCGAAACCGAATGGAACGGCACTGTTCTGACGGTTATCGACACCGGAGGCATCGAGCCTAAAACCGACAACATGATGTTCAGGCATATGAAGGACCAGGCGGAAATGGCCGTTGCCGTTGCCGACGTAATAATATTTATAGTTGACCTTCATTCGGGGATAACCGCCAACGACAGCGACATTTCGGCGCTGCTGAAAAAATCCGGCAAACCCGTATTGGTGGCGGTGAACAAGGTGGACACCACCGGCGAAACCCCGCCGGAATTCTACGAATTTTACGGTCTCGGTTTTGAGGAGGTGTTCCCCGTTTCCTCAATCCACGGCACCGGCGCAGGGGATATCCTTGACCGGGTGGTTGATCTTATACCCGAAGAAGGCAGGCCCCAGCCCGACGAAGGGCGTATTTCGGTTGCCATAATCGGCCGTCCCAACGCGGGTAAATCCTCGGTGGTAAACTGCGTACTAAGGGAAGAAAGAATGATAGTTTCGGACATTCCCGGCACCACCCGGGATGCGGTGGACAGCGATTTCGAAAACCGGTACGGCAAATACCGCCTTATTGACACCGCCGGCATAAGACGGAACGCTAAAATCGAAGACAGGATTGAAAAATATTCGGTAATAAGGGCAAAAGCCGCCATTGAACGGGCGGACGTCTGCCTGCTGATAGTTGACGCCACCCAGGGAGTAACCGCGCAGGACGAAAGGATTGCCGGCCTGGGGCATGAAGCGGGAAAACCCACGGTTATCGCTATAAACAAATGGGACCTGGTGGAAAAGGACAATTCCACCGTAAATAAATTCACAAAAGAGGTGTATGCCGCCCTCGCCTATATGGACTATGCCCCCCTTGTGTTTGTTTCGGCAAAAACCGGACTCAGGATCGACAGACTTTTTACCATGATAAACGATGTTTACGAATCCTCCCGGAAGCGGGTAACCACCGGGGTACTGAACGACGTTTTAAACGATGCCATAAGCCGCACCCAACCCCCGTCGGACAAGGGAAGGCAGTTAAAACTGTATTATATGACCCAGACGGGGATTCAGCCCCCCACCTTTGTGGTGTTCTGCAATCAGGCGGAATTGTTCCATTTTTCCTATCAACGGTACATCGAAAACTGTATAAGAAAAGCCTTCGGCTTTGAGGGCACCCCCATCAGGCTTGTAATAAAGCAACGGGGAGAGGAATTTCCCCGGTAAGGAGGGTTTTGAATGAAAAAAACCGATAAAGTGTTTTTTGGGCTGGGTTTTGCCTCGGCTTTATTCCTTGCCCTGTCCTTTCTGGTAACCGTTAAGGGAGAACCGGTTTACTTTTTGGGCTTTACCACCGGTTACCTTAAGGCGGCGTTACCCGAAGGGTCGGTTTGGTATCTTGTTATTAACGTTATAACGGTTTTGGTGTGTATTGCGGCTTCCTATTTTGCGGGAAGCATGAATTTCGCCATAATGGTAAGCAGGGAAAAATACGGCGATGACGTAAGAAATCATGGTTCCGGAAACGCAGGCATGACAAATATGTTCCGGGTTTACGGCAAAAAAGCGGGGCTGTTAACCCTCCTCGGGGACGCGCTTAAAACATCCTCCGTGGTGCTTATGGGGCGTTTTTTTGCCGGAGAATTCGGGGCTTTCCTAACAGGTTTGTTTTGCGTATTGGGGCATATCGCGCCGGTCTGGTATAAATTCAAAGGGGGAAAAGGGGTTGTCGCTTCGGCGATAGCCATACTTATCATAAACCCCCTGTATTTTGTTGTTGAATTTCTGGTCTTTTCATTTGTTTATCTTACCACCCATTATGTGTCGCTTTCATCGGTGGTGGCGGCCTTTATTTATCCCGCCGTGGTGTTTTACGGCGCCAAGGTAAGGTTCGGCGGTGACGCAAATCCTCCCGCCCCCGCCATGATTTTCGCCGCCTTTGTGGGGCTTTTGATAATACTCAAGCACCGGGCGAACATGAAAAGGCTTTATTACAATCAGGAAAAGAAAACCTACTTTTTCAAGAAAAGCAAAAAGGAAGGGAAGGAATAATGCCCCTTGCCGACATCGTCCGCCCCGCAACCCTTGACGAAATCTGCGGGCAGCGGCATTTGTTTGGAAAGAATTCCCCCTTAAGGCGGCTTGTCGAATCGGAACATATACCGAGCCTGGTGTTTTACGGCCCTCCCGGGACGGGGAAAACCACCGCCGCCGACATTATTTCAAAGCTTTCCAACAAGCAGTTTTTCAAAATAAACGCCACCACTTCCTCGGTGGCGGAACTCAGGGACGCCTTAAACGCCTCCGACACTCTTTCGGCCTTTAACGGCACCCTTATTTACATAGACGAAATTCAGTATTTCAATAAAAAACAGCAGCAGGCGCTGCTGGAATATATGGAAGACGGCAGGATAACCCTTATCTGCTCCACCACCGAAAACCCCTATTTCGTCCTTTACCCCGCCTTCCTTTCAAGGTGCGCCTGTTTTGAATTCAAACCCCTTTCACCGGAGGAGATTGTTCCCGCATTGAAACGGGGTTTTTCCTATCTCTGCGAAAATTACGGCAAAAAGGAAATGGAGGAAAACTTTTCAGCCGCCGTTGCCTCCACCTGCGGCGGGGACGTAAGAAAAGCGCTGACGGTGCTTGAAAACACCTACTTTGCATGTGTTGACAAGCTTGAAATAAAGATTGCCTCTCAAATCAGCCAGAAATCCACCGGCTACGATTCCGACGGGGACGGCCATTACGACCTGCTTTCTGCTTTGCAGAAATCAATAAGAGGTTCCGACCCGGATGCGGCGGTGTTTTACCTTGCCAGAATCCTTGAAGGGGGCGGATTACTGTCGGCCTGCCGGAGACTTATGGTAATCGCCTCGGAAGACATAGGCCTTGCCCACTCCAATGCGGCGGTGGTGGTTAGCGCCTGCGTGGATTCGGCGTTAAAGACGGGTATGCCGGAGGCGTCTGTTCCCCTTGCCCACGCCACCGTCATGCTTGCCACCCTTCCCAAATCCAACTCGGCGTATATCGCCTATGCCAAAGCGGCGGAGGACGCCAGAAACGGGCTTGGAAAGGTTGTTCCCCCTCATATATCTAACAAAACCAACTCCCCCGACTCAAAGACCCCCTATCTTTATCCCCATGACTACACAAACCATTATGTACCCCAGCAGTACCTGCCGGAGGATATAAAAGACAGAAAATACTATACTTACGGCGACAGCAAGGCCGAAAAAGCCGCCGAGGAGTATTGGAAGAAAATAAAAGAAACACAGGACAAAAACACCCTCTGAGAAAAATTTCAAAGGGTGTTTTAACATATATCAAAAAAATCTTGTCTTGCCTGCCATCTTTACGCCGTCAATGTATAAAATCTGAGAAGCCTGGTTGTATTCGGTTTCCACCTTAATACCTTTATACATGGCGCTGATTCTGTAATTCGTCTGGATTACACTTTCTTCTTTTCTTGCATAAACCTTTCCGTTTATTATCAGCTCAATCAGTTTAGGTGTCCGGCGCACCTGTATGTCCATTTCGCAGGAATTATATCTGATAAGTATTTTTTCCTTTTTCGATTCAAGGGGAAGCCCCAGATCCGATGTGGTTAAAGGCCCTTCTCCCTCCGGGTTCCCGGTATATACCCCGGCACCGTCATAGGTTGCGTTAAAGTCGAGTACAGGTTCCGGATTCAAAATTGCCTCCTCCGCATTCTTGACCCCCAATATTAGATAATACATAACCCAAGCATGGAACAGAATGTCAATCA
>DBQR01000014.1 GCA_002305335.1 Clostridiales bacterium UBA1389 | reverse complement strand
TAAACCGTTTCCTTTTTATTTTTTACAGTACCCTGTTTTAAACAGCAATTCAAATCAAGAAATGAAAAAGCATTCCTTTTATAATTGTTTTCCGGAAGGGAAGATGGTATGGAAAACCCGAAACTAAACCCCGACCTTTCACCGGCCGTCATTAAGATGATAAACTTCATAGGCAGTCACCTTAAAGAAAACATAACCCTGATGGATATTGCCAGAGCCGCAGGCTATTCCCAGTTTCATGCTTTGCGTATATTCAAGGAGGAAACAGGCCTGTCCCCCTTTGAATATCTCCGTAAAGAACGGCTTTTGAAATCGGCATACGAGTTAAGGAGCAATACCGACAAAAAGGTTATAGAGGTGGCCTTTGATTTCGTTTTTGACAGTCATGAAGGGTTTACCAGGGCTTTTTCCAACGCCTTCGGCATAACCCCCAAAAAGTTCGCAAGCTATAATAGAAACGAAGGCTGGCTTATTCCCTACAATTATCTTGACCGGAACAGATTAAAGGAGGAAAAACCCATGGAAAACAAAACTTCATTCATTTTCACCCAGATTGTGGAACGCCCCAAACGAAAACTGATTGTAAAGTTCAGTAAAAAGGCAACCCATTATTTTGAATACTGCGAGGAAGTGGGGTGCTATACCCCCGAAAAGCCGGACCCCTGGCATATTTTATCCCAAATTAAAGAGGCGCTCGGCGAACCCATGGGGGTTTGGCTGCCCGACTGTCTCCGCCCGGAGGGAACCGGGGTATATGCCCACGCCATCGAGGTGCCGGAAAACTTTACGGGGAAGGTACCCGAAGGATTTGACATAATCGACCTTCAGCCCTGTAAATATTTAATTTTTCAGGGGGAACCCTATGACGATGATAACTATGAGGAAGCAATCGACGCCCTGATGGATAGCATATCCAAATTCAACCCGAATGTGTACGGCTATGAATGGGATGATAAAATCGCCCCCTGCTTCCAGCTGGAACCCATGGGCTGGCGGGGTTATATCGAAGGCCGCCCGATAAGGGAAATTAAAAGGTAAGCTGAGGTCAAAACACAAAAACAGCGGTAAAACTATACTGCACTCAAAAAGTCGGAAATTTGTGAGATAAATAATCAAGGAGGGTAAGTAAACACACCCTCCTTGCGCATATATTAACCCGGAATTTATATAGTTTCGATTCTTATTGTATTTGTTTTCCCGGAGGTGTTTGACGTGCCCCCGGTAATTATTATTTTATCGCCGCTTTCAAGATTCAGTTCCTTGATGGCAATTTGTTTAGCCGTGTAGAAAAGCACTTCAACGGAAGGATAAACTTCGCACATAATCGGCTTCACACCCCAGGAAAGGGAAAGCTGATGCCAGGTTTTTTCATTAACCGATAACCCTAAAATATCCACCGGCGGTCTGAATCTGGAAACCATTCTTGCGGTCATGCCGGAAATAGAGCAAACCACAATGGCTTTTGCTCCTATGTCGATTGCCATTCCGCAGACGGAATGGGATATTGCATCCATATCGTTTTTAATAGTGAAATCGGTCTTTAAGAACCGTTTATGATAGTGAATGGATTCCTCGGTTTTTTCGGCTATTTTAGACATTGTCTCTACCGTTAAGACCGGATGTTTTCCGGTAGCGGTTTCGCCGGACAGCATAATAGCGCTCGTTCCGTCATAGACTGCATTGGCAACGTCGGATATTTCGGCCCTTGTCGGCCTTATATTGTGTATCATGGATTCAAGCATTTCGGTTGCCGTAATAACTCTTTTCCCAAGCAAACGGCATTTCGTTATCAACTTCTTTTGAATGGCGGGAAGTTCTTCGAAAGGAATCTCCACCCCCATATCACCGCGGCCGATCATAATTCCGTCACACACGGTACAGATATCATCGATGTTGTCGATACCCGCTCTGTTTTCAATTTTGGCGATGATTCCGATATTGTTGCCACCGTGTTCTTTGATAAAGCTTATTACGTCAACAATGTCCTGCTTACAGGACACAAAAGAACAGGCAATATAGTCAACATTGTTTTTTATTCCGAAAAGCAAATCGGATTTATCCTGTTCGCTCAGGTATGACTGCTTTAATACCCTGCCCGGAAAACTCATGCTCTTGCGGTCTGAAATTTCACCCCCCGCATCCACACGGCAGACAATATCATTACCTTTAATTCCGGTAACCGTAAATTCCAGCAGACCGTTATTAACAAGTATCTGATTACCTGCTTCAAGCTCCCTGTTTAAGTTTTTATAGCTTACCGACACTTTTTCGTTATTGCCGACAGCATCATCGACGGTAAATGTGAATTCGTCGCCACAGTTAAGTCTGCATTTGCCTTCGGCAAAAACGCCGATTCTGAATTCAGGTCCCTTTGTATCAAGCATAATCGCAAGGGGTTTCTTCTTTTCTTTACGGACTTTTTTCAGCAAATCGATTTTTATTTGATGTTCCTCATGTGTCCCGTGGGAAAAGTTAAGCCTTGCAACATCCATTCCCGCATCAAGCATTTGAGACAGTGTTATTTCGTCTTGACAGGAAGGACCGATTGTACATACGATTTTTGTTTTTCTCATAGTAATTCTTCTCTCCGAAAAGCAGATCCGTTGACACGGTTTCTGATATAGTGCAACGACATTGTTATAATATAAAGAATGGATATACCAATCCATGAAAGCATTTAACGCTTTTAAGCAACGATTATTATATTATAATAATATATTTATGTCAATGATTCGATTGACATAATAAATATATAAAATTAAACGTTTATTTGTGTTCTGTTACAATCCCTTATAAAAAATCCCGCAAGCGATTCGGTGGGACGAATTTTTCGGATAAAAAATTCCGGAAACCCATGGGTTTCCGGA
>DBQR01000002.1 GCA_002305335.1 Clostridiales bacterium UBA1389 | reverse complement strand
AAGCAAGCCCATGGCTTGCTTTTTCATATGACTTACTTCTTAAAAAAATCAAAAAACTTTTGTTTCTTCTCGTAATTCTTGTTGGTACAGGCTTCACCGAACTTTTTCAGCGCTTCCTTCTGCTTGCCGTTCAGATTCTTCGGCACCTCAACGTTTACGGTGACGAACAAATCGCCTTTTCTGTCGGAATTAATATGTTTTATCCCCTTGCCTCTTAATGAGAAGACAGTCCCCGGCTGGGTGCCTTCGGGTATGGTAAACTCGCTTTCCCCCTCAAGGGTGGGAATGGTGACCTTGGTTCCCAAAGCCGCTTCCGGGAAGGTGACGGGAAGTTCGCAGTACAGATCATAATCTTTGCGTTTGAAAAAGCTGTGGGGCTTTACCAGGATGGTTATAATCAGATCCCCGTTCGGGCCTCCGCCTATGCCGGCGTTTCCCTGATTCCGCAGGGAAATCCTTTCCCCGGTATTTATACCGGCGGGGANNGTTGAATTCAAGGGTTTTCTTCTTTCTGACCCTGCCTTCGCCTTTGCAATCGGAACAACGATCTTTTATAATCTTTCCGCTGCCGCGGCATTCGGGGCAGGTGCGGGTGGACTGCATCATCCCTAACATTGTCCGCTGGGTGGTCCTGACGGTGCCCGTACCTTTGCAGGTGGAGCAGCTTTCGGGATGCGTGCCGGGGGCGGCACCGCTTCCGTTGCAGGCACTACACTTTTCAATTCGGTTATAGGTAACCTCCTTGCGGACTCCGAAGGCGGCTTCCTCAAAGGTTACGGAAAGCTCCATGCCGATGTCCTCACCGGGCTGTACCGTAGAACGGGAGGTACGGGAGCCGAACCCGCCGCCGAAGAAGGAGGAAAAAATATCCCCTAAATCAAAGTCAAACCCCGAAGTGTCAAAGCCCCCCATGTTGTTGGGGTCAACCCCCGAATGACCGAAGCGGTCATAGGCGGAACGCTTTTCGGAATCGCTGAGTATGGAATAGGCTTCGTTTATTTCCTTAAACTTTTCCTCTGCGGACTTGTCGCCGGGATTGGCGTCAGGGTGGTATTTTTTAGCCAGCGTCCGATAGGCTTTTTTAATTTCCTCCTCGGTGGCGCTTTTCGACACCCCTAATACTTCGTAATAATCTCTCTTTTCTGCCATCAAATCACCTTATTAAGCGGGGCAGTAGGATTCAACACCGATAGTACCCATGTTGTCCGCCCACCGCATTAAGTTGTTATGCCGGGATATGCTTTTAATTCAGTTTGTAAGCGGAGCTGAAGCTCCGCTTACTTTATATCTTGCTTTCCGGTTATTATTTAGACTTGTCGGTAAAGTCCGCATCGTATACGCCGTCATTTCCGTTATCGCCGGTGCTGCCGTTATTATCCTCCGGATTTCCGCCGGGGGTGGGACCCTGGTTTTTATACAGCTTTTCGGAAATTGCATAGAAGGATTTTTCAAGCGCTTCGGTGTCGGCTTTAATCGCATCGGTATTGCCGGTCTTAACGGTTTCCTTAAGCTTGTTTATAGCTTCGTTGACAGGAGCCTTGTCGGCTTCGGTAACCTTGTCGCCCAGCTCGGTCAGGGTCTTTTCCGCACGGTAGATTGCGTTTTCCGCGTTGTTTTTGACTTCCACCGCTTCACGCTGCTTCTTGTCCTCGTTGGCGTGCATTTCGGCTTCCCGGACTGCCTTGTCGATATCCTCCTTGGACATGTTGCCGGTAGACTGAATTGTAATGTTCTGCTCCTTGCCGGTGCCCTTGTCCTTTGCCGACACCTTGACTATGCCGTTGGCGTCGATGTCGAAGGTAACCTCGATCTGGGGTATTCCGCGGGGCGCCGGGGTAATGCCGTCAAGTATGAATCTGCCTAACGAGGTGTTGTATGCAGCCATTTCCCGTTCGCCCTGTAAAACATGGATTTCCACAGATGACTGACCGTCGGCGGCGGTGGAGAAAACCTGACTTTTCTGTACAGGGATGGTGGTATTGCGTTCTATAAGCTTGGTAAACACACCGCCTAATGTTTCAATACCGAGGGAAAGGGGAGTGACGTCAAGCAGAAGCAGGTCCTTTACTTCGCCGCCAAGCACACCGGCCTGTACGGCTGCGCCTATGGCGACGCATTCGTCTGGGTTTATCCCCTTGAAGGGTTCCTTGCCGATAAAATTTTTAACCGCATTCTGAACGGCGGGGGTACGGGTGGAACCACCCACTAAAAGCATCTTGTCTATCTGGGTAGGTTTTAAGCCGGCGTCCGACAGTGCCTGACGGACGGGTCCCATTGTCTTTTCCACCAGATCGGCGGTGAGTTCGTCGAATTTCGCCCGGGTAAGGCTGGTGGTGAAATGCTTGGGGCCGGTGGCGTCGGCGGTGATGAAGGGAAGGTTGATTTCGGTGGACATGGTGGCCGAAAGTTCGCATTTCGCTTTTTCGGCGGCTTCCTTAAACCGCTGTAAAGCCATACGGTCGTTCCTAAGGTCAATGCCGTTTTCCTTCCTGAAGGTGTCAACCATCCAGTCGATTACCTTCTGGTCGAAATCGTCGCCTCCGAGGCGGTTGTTGCCGGCAGTGGCAAGCACTTCAAACACTCCGTCGGAGATTTCAAGAATCGAAACGTCGAAGGTGCCTCCGCCTAAGTCGAATATCATTATCTTCTGGTTGATGTCCTTGTCAAGACCGTAGGCAAGGGCGGCGGCGGTGGGTTCGTTTATAATTCTCAGTACCTCAAGGCCGGCGATTTTGCCTGCGTCCTTTGTTGCCTGACGCTGGGAGTCGGTAAAGTAGGCGGGGACGGTAATGACCGCTTTGGTTATTTTTTGCCCTAAATAGGCTTCCGCGTCGGCTTTAAGCTTCTGGAGTATCATTGCGGAAATTTCCTGGGGAGTGTAGTTTTTACCGTCTATGTTTACCTTGCGGTCGGTACCCATATCTCTTTTTATCGAAACGATGGTTCTTTCGTGGTTGGTTATGGCCTGCCGTTTGGCTACCTGACCCACCATTCTTTCACCGGTCTTTGAAAAAGCCACCACCGACGGGGTGGTGCGGGCGCCCTCCGCATTGGGTATGACAACGGGTTCGCCCCCTTCATATACCGCAACGCATGAGTTGGTTGTTCCAAGGTCTATACCTATAATTTTTGACATTTTGTTTTCCTCCGTAAATAGGTTTATATTAATTTATTTTTTTACTCAGTTGACCACCTTAACCACGGCGTGTCTGATAACCTTGCCGTTTAGGGTGTAACCTTTCTGAAAGGTCTGGACTATAATGTTTTCGCCTTTTTCGCTGTCCTCCTCGTGCATAACCGCATTGTGGAGTTCGGGGTCAAAGGTTTTTCCGTCGGATTCGATTTCACTGACACCCAGCTTGTCGAAGGTGTCCTTAACAAGCTTACAGAGAAGTATTAAGCCTTCGTTTTCCGGCTCGAAGGACAGCGCCCGCTCGAGATTGTCAAGGAGGGGAATGAACATTTCGATTGCCGAAACAAGCCCCGCCTGGAACAGCTCGGCCTTTTCCTTTTCGGTGCGCTTTCTGTAATTGTCGTACTCGGCGTAAAGGCGGATGAACTTGTCGTTGAGTTCGTCGTACTGCTTGTTTTTACCTTCCTTTTCGCTTTTGGATTCGGGCTTTTCGTTTTGATTTTTAATATCGTTTTCCTGTTCGGTGTTTTCCTGCCGGCTTTCGGGAATATCCTTTTCGGTATTTTCCTGTTTTCCGCCGTTTTGGGTTTCTTCCTTGTTGAGTTGGTTATCCGTTTGCTTTTTCATCTATCAGAGTTTACCGTGCCTTTCATGTGTTTTATGTGTCGTTTGTCTTAAAGTCGGTTTCGGCAGTGGATTTCGGTATGGTTTCCGCCTCTCCCTTACGCTTCTTTTCGGTTAGTTCCACGCTGATGCCGGAAGCAAGATATTTCAGACTGGCTATAACTTTTTTGTAATCCATCCGCTTGGGACCTATAACCCCGATGGCGCCCACCTGTTTTCCGTTATAGGTTATAGGATGAAAGACAAAGCTGGTGTCCTTTGCGGGGAGGATATTGTCGCTGTCATCGTCGGTTATATATAGATTCAGCTTGTTTTCGTTCATCATGTAAAGCAGTTCGATAAGCTTGTTCTGCTCCTCGATTATCGACAGCACGCTCTTGGCGTTTGAAACGCTGGAATATTCGGGGTAGGATAACAGCTTTGTAACCCCGTCCACATGGACGTGCTCCTTGCAGTCTGCCGAAAGCATTTCGTAAACCGCCTTAACGCAGTCGGAAGCATACATGCCGAACCTGCCCAGGGATTTTTCAAAGGAAATAAAGACGGGCATGGTGATTTCGTCGGCGCGGATTCCGGTGAGGGCGGAATTCAATGAATCCTGTATGGATTTTACCGCAATTTCGTCAACGGGGATTGCAGTCTTTACCCGGGTGGACTTAACGATATCGTTGTCGCATATCATGACTATAAGAAAACTTTCCGGGTCGATAAGGAGTGTTTCATACCTTATTGCCGTATGTTCCGGCGATCTCAACACTGAAAAGGAGGTATAGTTGGTAAGCCTGCTTATAACCCGGCTTGCCTGTTCAAGGGTGCGGCTGAGTTCGTTAAGCTTAAAGGAGGTAAGCTCGTTTAATAGGTTCAGTTCCTCCATGGTAAGAAAATATTTTTCCATAAGGGAGTTGACGTAGGTCTTAAAGCCCAATGCGGTGGGCACCCGCCCCGCGGAGGTATGGGGCTGTTCGAGAAAGCCCAGCTCCTCCAGTTCGCTCATTTCATTTCGGATGGTGGCGGGGGAAACCGAAAAATCATAGCTGGTGGAAAGGAATTTGGACCCTATCGGCTCGCCGGATTCGATATAGGCGTCTACTATTGATTTAAGTATCTTCTTTTTTCTTTCGGAAAGTTCCATTTTATTTTCGTTGCCTTTCCGCCCGAGGCATTATTTATACTGATATTAATATATAGATATAAAGGTTTGTTATTCGCATTAGCACTCATCACGTCTGTTTGCTAACCATCCTAATAATAACACCTGTTTTTTCCTTTGTCAATACTTTTATGCAAAAAAATCGAATAATTTAACATTATTATTTAGCACTCGAAGGCTTTGTATGCAAATACAATAAAACAAACGGCAGCTCCCG
>DBQR01000031.1:24750-25515 GCA_002305335.1 Clostridiales bacterium UBA1389 | reverse complement strand
AAGCATGGAACAGAATGTCAATCAAATAGGAAGCTTGAAAGCCGGGAAAGGCCAAAACGGCAAACACAATACAGTCAATTGAGAAAAGTACTAAAGCGGTTATCATCCAGCCGGCCTTCTTTTTTGAAAACAGATAGGAAAGCAGATAAATAAGGATAATGAGTAGGGCGACAGAAATCATAAGCCCCGTTCCAAAGGAGGAAAATTCGGGGATACCCTCAACTTTGTTCAGCCCCCAAAAAACCATAATCTGGGGAATAAATGCCGAAAACAAAAAGGACCTGTCGATATCTGCAAGGATTAAGATTATGTTTAAAACAGTAAACAAAACCACAACCAAAAGATTTGTTCTTGCGACTTTGTACTTTTCCTGCGGAGTTCTTGCTTTGTTCATAAGTTGTCCTTTCTTTTCCTTTCCATATTATTGAAAAAGCCGGCGAAACACCGGCGTTTTCCATANNTCTTTATCAATAGTTATGGTTAATCCGAAAAAATGTGATTTACACCCCGACATTTTAAACAGAACCTAAATATAAGGCCGGCGGTTTTACCCCGCCGGTCTTTTGTATTATGTTTTTTTCAGCGGGAAAAAATCAGATGGAGCAGGGATGAGAAGTAAATAAATATCATGGGTATTATGCTTATCAACACCAAAACGATACCTGCAGCTATCGGAAACGCCGCCAAAAGATAAAAAGCGGTTTTTAGCCCTTTTTTTCTTTTAACGCGGGATAAAATTCCTATTACCGCAACACCGATGCCGAA
>DBQR01000031.1:392-24640 GCA_002305335.1 Clostridiales bacterium UBA1389 | reverse complement strand
GTATGAATAAGTTCGCCAAAGGGGCGTTTTGTTTCATGCCATAGTTAGAATTGACAAATTATCGGCAAACAGAAAAACGGGTTTTAAAAGCCCGTTTTTGCTTTGTTTTTATTTATTCCGCAAGGAGCTGTTCCATTTCGCCGATAAGTCGGTCAAACACCTTCAATGCGGCGTTGATGGGTTCGGGGGATTCCATATCCACCCCGGCGTCCCGAAGGAGGGTTATGGGGTCTTCTCTTCTGCCGGAAGACAGGAAGTTTATATATTTTTCAACGGCGGGCTTGCCCTCGTTAATCACCTTGTCGGAAAGGGCCATTGCCGCCGAAAAGCCGGTGGCGTACTGGTAAACATAGAAATTCATGAAGAAGTGGGGTATCCTTTCCCATTCATGGGCGATTTCCCTATCCACCGCCACGTTTTCGCCGTAATATTTTAAATTCAGCTTGTAGTACATATCGCAAAGCATATCTGCCGTAAGGGATTCCCCTCTTTCCCCGGCTTCGTTCATTTCCATCTCAAATTCGGCGAACATGGTCTGCCGGTACAGAGTGGTGCGGAACTGTTCTAAGAAGTGGTTTATAAGATAGGCCTTCTTTTTCTTATCGTCGGTCTTTGAAAGGAGATATCTCATAAGCAGCGCTTCGTTGAAGGTAGAGGCCACCTCCGCCACAAAGATAACATAATCGGCATAAGCGGGGGTCTGGTGCTTGGTGGAAAGATAGGAATGGAGGGCGTGCCCCATTTCGTGGACAAGGGTAAAGGCGTCGTCAAGGGTGTCGGTGTGGTTTAACAGGATATAGGGGTGAACGGGAGTGCCGCAGGAGTAAGCTCCCCCCCGCTTGCCTTCGTTTTCATAAACGTCAATCCAGCGGCTTTCAAAGGCTTCCTTTACTATTGAAAGATATTCCTCCCCTAAGGGCTTTAATGCCTCAAAAGCATAAGCCCTTGCATCGTCATAGGGTACCTTCACGTTGGCTTCGGGTACAAGAGGGGTGTAAAGGTCGTACATATGAAGTTCCTCAACGCCAAGGAGTTTCTTGCGGAGAGCCATATACCTGTGAAGGGAGGGAAGGTTGTCGTTTACCGTTTTAATTAAGTTTTTATAAACCGAAACCGGCACTTCGGTGCGGAACAGCGCCCGTTCCATATTCGAGCCGAACTTCCGCATGGAGGTGTAAAATTTCTGCTGCTTGACCTGACCGTCAAAGAGGGCGGCCATGGTGTTTTTATAGGAAGCATAGGTGTTGTAAACCGAATAAAAGGCCTGCTTTCTTACATTAACATCGCTGGATTCCATTAGGGGGATGAAAGTGGCCTGGGTTACCTTTCTTGCGTTACCTTCAGAATCGGTGATGTCGGGGAATTTAAGGTCAGCGTTGGTGAAGGCGGAAGCCACCGTTTCGGGTATGTCGGCGATATCCCCGGAAGCGGCAAGTATGGTTTCCTCCGCTTCGGACAGAGTATGGTCTTTATATGCCCTCTGGCGGGTTATGGCGCGTTTGTAATGTTCCAGTTCCGGAACCTCTTTGTAAAAGCCCTCAAGGGTTTCTTCGGGTATTGCCACTATTTCGGGGCCTTCAAAGGAAAGCTTTGCCGAAACCGCGGTTACCAGGGACATGATTTTCCCCAAATAACCCTGATATTTGGAATTTCCCTTGTCCTCGTCGGATTTAAACATGGCATAGGTATAGCATTTTGTTATAAAATCGTTAAAGGCTTCGCTTTTAATCTGATATTCCAGCAGAGAATTACCGTCGGCGGACAGCTTTCCCCTGTAGGCAGCCAGTTCATCGGCGTATTTTGTTATCTGTTCCGCAGCTTCCTCCCATGCCTCGTCCGTGGTGAAAAGGTGTTCGGTTGCCCAGGTCAGTTCCTTTTTGACTTCGCTTCTTAACATATCAAATATTTCCTTTCTTACGAGAATGCTTTTCCACAATAAGATAATTATACCAGTATTTTTTTCAAAATCAAGCTTATTTTTTTACATCCTCGTCTTGTTGACATTAAAAGACTTGTCTGGTAGAATACTATCTGTGGGGAGGATTTTCCTAAATGACTAAATTCGGTACAAATATACTCAAAAACATTACGTTTATGACCGCGGGAGCGCTGGTGTACGCAGCGGGGGTTTCGGTTTTTCTCGACCCCCATGCCTTTGCCCCGGGCGGGGTTACGGGTATCGCTATTATTATCGGCCACTTTACCGGCTGGTACACCGGTTTGCTGGTGCTTGCCATAAATATACCCCTTATGATTGCCGGCCTTATACGGTTCGGCAAGGAATTCATGCTTTCCACCGTATGGTCAACGGTGGTTTCCAGTATTTTTATGTCGGTTATAACCAAGCTTATGAAGACCTTTTCCTACAACCCTCCGGAGGATTTGATACTCTGCGCCGTAACCGGCGGAGCCATGATGGGGTTGGGGTTGGGCATTATCTTCAGACGGGGGGGAACCACCGGCGGCAGCGATATTGTGGTGAAATTTTTAAGGCAGAAATACCGCCATTTAAATTCCGGAATTCTGTTTGTAATCCTTGATTCGGTGGTGGTGACCGCCTCCGCCATAGTGTATAAAAGCCTTGAGATGGGGCTTTACGCCGGGGTTACGGTGTTTGTCTGCTCGGTGGCCTTTAACGCCACGTTGTACGGCACCGACACCGCAAGGCTTATGTATATTGTGTCGGATTATCCCGAAAAAATCGCAAAAAGACTGCTTAAGGACCTTGACATAGGCGTAACCTACATTCAGGGAGAAGGGGGTTACTCCAAAAAGGCAAAAAGGGTTATTCTCTGCGCAACGAAAATAAGGGTTTTCCCTCTTGTAAAGGAAATTGTCCGGGAGGAGGACCCCAACGCCTTTATGATAGTAAGTTCGGCAAACGAAATCTACGGAGAAGGCTTTAAGGAAAACAGCGAAACCGAAATATAAAAAAACACCTGCCGGGTTTTTCCGGCAGGTGTTGAATTTTATTAACTATGCAAGGTCTATTTCTTTGCCCGTGTTGGAGGAATCGTACATTGCCTGCATCATCTTGGCGGTTATGATAACCGTGTCGATGTTGGCGGGATTCTTTGCGCCGGTTTTGACGCAGTTGATAAAGGAGTTGATTTCTTCCTGGAAGTGCTGGTTGGGGGTGAACTTAGGCTTGCAGTTAACAAGGGAGCCGCAGGCGGTGGTCCACAGGGTGAAGTCGCCGCCGTAGTTCAGACGGATGCCCGCCTTGGTGCCGATAAAGTCGATGTAGCCTTCGCCGATGCCTATATTCTGAGCCCAGGCACCGTTAAAGGTGATGGTGGGGCCGGAGGTGCGGACAAAACCGGTTACAAAGTCGTCAACGTCATAGGTGCCGTTTAAGTCTTTGGTGTTTTCCGCCCACATGCTTTCATAAACGTAATTTTCCATGTCAACGCCTAACTTGGAAAAGGCCTTGGCCGAAACGGTCTTGGGGGCGGGGTCGCCGGTGCAGTACATAACGATGTCAAGATAGTGTACGCCCCAGTCGATAAGCACACCGCCGCCGGCAATTTCCTTGGTGGTGAAGGCGCCGCCCAGGCCGGGAATGGAACGGTGAGCCCTGAAGGACACATAAACATGATAAACTTCGCCAAGTTCGCCGCCGGCAATCATCTGTTTGATTTTGTTAACCGCGGCATTGAAGCGGTTTACAACGCCGATATTCAGAACCTTGCCGGATTTCTTCTGGGCTTCCTGCATTTTCAGAGCTTCGCCGTAGTTTTTCGCAGCCGGCTTTTCGCAGAGAACGTTCTTTCCGCCCATAAGGCAGTCGCAGGAAATGATGGAGTGCATTTTGTTGGGGGTGCAGACGGATACCGCCACAACCTCGGGGTCGGCTATAATTTCCTTGTAATCGACAACCGCTATCCCGCATTTGTATTTTTCCACGGCGGCTTTCGCCTTTTCGGGGATAATGTCGCAGAAATACTTGATTTCCACTTCGGGATTGTTGAGATAAGCGGGGATATGGGCGCTGTTGGCTATGGTACCGCAGCCAATGATGCCTACTTTAATTTTTGCCATTCTTTTTTCCTCCGTAATATATGCTTTTAAATAACGGCTTATGCCTTTTAAAGTTTACCACAAATGCTTTATAAAAACAAGTGTTTTTAACAAAAAACTATTGACAAACAAAAACACTTGCTATAAAATCAAGCCATATTTCAGCATAATAATAAGCATTAATAAAATTCATATAAATATAAATAAATATACAGGTAGGCCCTGTCCGTCTGACAGCGCTTTTTTTAAAATGCAAGTTAATTTATTCTGAAAGGACAGAACCATTATGAAGATTTCTTTTTCAACTCTTGCCTGCCCGGGATATTCCTTTGACGACATTTACGCAATGGCAAAGGATTTGGGCTTTGACGGGATAGAGCTTCGGGGAATCGGCGTTTCGGAGGGAATGCCCTATGTGGACGTTTTCGACGGCAAAACCCCCGCTTTTTCAAACGAAAAGCTTGAAAAGACAAAAGAAACCCTGAAACGCACCGGACTTGAAATATCCTGCCTGTCTTCCGGCTGTTCGCTGAAGTACGGGGAAAAGCGGGAGGAAAACATAAAAGAGCTAAAGATATACATTGATGCCTGCGAGAAGCTGGGCTGCCGCTATCTGAGGGTGTTGGGTGATGAGGACGCCGCCCCCAAAGGGGAGGTTGACGACAACCTTGTCTGTTCGGTCCTTTCCGAACTTGCCGGTTATGCCTTAAGCAAAGGGGTTACTCTGCTGGTGGAAACCAACGGGGTTTATTCCGACACCAGCCGGCTTCGCAATCTGTTAAACTGCGTTTCCAACGATTCGGTGGGAGCTTTATGGGACGTTCACCATACCTTCCGCTTCGGCGGCGAATCCCCCGAAACCACCGTCCAGAACCTTGGTCTGTACATTAAACACGTTCACCTTAAGGATTCCCTTATTGCGGACGGAAAGATAAAATACTGCCTTATGGGGGAGGGGGATATCCCCGTAGAGGAGGCAATGCTCTCCCTGTTTTCCATAAACTTTGAAGGTTATGTTTCCCTTGAATGGGTTAAAAAGTGGATGGCCGACCTTCAGGATGCGGATATCGTTTTCCCCAACTTTATCGAATATATGTCCCGCTTCCTTAAGGACGGCGGCGGAAAGGGGCATCTTATCCCCAACCGGACAAACACGGGTTATTATGTCTGGGAAAAGGAAAACCTGCTTGACCTGACCTTCCCCCAGGTGCTTGACCGGATGGCGGATGAGTTCCCCGACCAGTACGCCTTCCGCTACACCACCTGCGATTACACCCGCACCTATAAAGAGTTCAGAAACGACGTGGACACCTTTGCCAGGGCTTTGATTGCCCTTGGGGTAAGACGGGGAGACCATGTGGCCGTCTGGGCGACCAATGTCCCCGAATGGTATATAACCTTCTGGGCAACCGTTAAAATAGGGGCGGTGCTGGTTACGGTTAATACCGCCTACAAGATATACGAGGCGGAATATCTCCTCCGCCAGTCGGACACCCACACCCTGGTACTCACCCAGGGATATAAGGATTCGGATTACGGTAAAATAATACAAAGTCTCTGCCCCGAACTTGAAAACCTCACCCCCGGCAACTGTCTTCATTCCAAAAAGCTCCCCTTTTTGCGGAATGTCATAACGGTGGGCTTTGAGCTTAACGGCTGTCTTACCTTTGAAAAGGCAATGACCTTCGCCGAAAGGATACCGGTGGAGGAGGTTTACCGCAGAGCTGCGGGGATTTCCAAGCACGACGTCTGCAATATGCAGTACACCTCCGGCACCACGGGATTCCCGAAAGGGGTTATGCTTACCCATTACAACGTGGTGAACAACGGCAAGGCCATCGGCGACAACATGGATCTTTCCACCGCCGACAGGCTTATGATTCAGGTTCCCATGTTCCACTGCTTCGGCATGGTGCTTGCCATGACCGCCGCCATGACCCACGGCACTGCCATGTCCCCCATTCCCTATTTTTCTCCCAAGGTTTCCCTTGACTGTATAAACAAAGAAAAAATAACCGCCTTCCACGGGGTTCCCACCATGTTTATCGCCATGCTTTCCCACCCGGACTTCGAAAAGACCGACTTTTCCCATGTCCGTACCGGCATAATGGCGGGCTCCCCCTGCCCCGTAAAGGTGATGAGGGAGGTTATCGATAAAATGAACATGACCGAAATCTGCATAGTTTACGGTCTGACCGAGGCATCCCCCGGCTGCACCATGTCCAAGACCACCGATTCGGTGGAGGTGCGGGTAAGCACGGTGGGGGGTCCCCTGTACGGCGTGGAATGTAAGGTTATAAATCCCGAAACCGGAGAAGAACTCCCCGAAAACGCAGACGGGGAATTCGTGGCAAGGGGATATAATATAATGAAGGGCTATTACAAAATGCCCAACGCCACCCGGCTTGCCATCGACAAGGACGGCTGGCTCCACACCGGCGACCTTGCCCGGAAGGTGGAAGGGGGCAACTTCCGTATTACCGGCAGAATAAAGGATATGATAATCAGGGGCGGGGAAAACCTTTACCCCAAGGAAATCGAGGACTTTATCTACACCCACCCTAAAGTCAAGGACGTCCAGGTGGTGGGGGTTCCCGACAGGGAATACGGTGAGGAGGCGACGGCCTGCGTTATACTCAAGGAAGGCCAGACCCTGACCGAGGACGAGCTTAAGGATTATATCCGTGCCAACATGGCAAAGCATAAGGTGCCGAGGTATGTCAGGTTTGTGGATTCCTTCCCCATGAACGCCGCCGGAAAGATATTAAAATACAAGATGCGGGAAGACTGCGCCGAAGCCCTTGGAATAAGTAAGGAAAACCCCTCTTGAAAAATTAAAAAACAAAGAGTATAATAGCTTACATAACAAGTGAAAGGTAAAAAACCTTTATGTTAGGCGAGCTTATCGGCACCGTTGGTGCGTTTGTTTGCGGTGGACTTATTTCCACCGCTAACTATTTCATAACCAAAAAAATGACGAAGCAGGAGGATATAAAGGCTTATCTGAAATCCTATCTGCTGCGGCTTGCGCTTATATCCCTGTTTATAGCGGCTTTATATTTTATCGCGGAATATTTCGATCTGACGGTATGGGCAGTCCTGCTTGGCGGGGCGACAGGCCTGACTCTTCCCGCGGCCGTTTTAACATATCGGCTTATAAAGCAAAAAAACGATAAAGGGGGGAAGGATAATTAAAATTTTCGGAATAACAATACCCGGCGTGATTTTAGTCCTGTGGGCTATCATTGCGGCGCTTGCCCTTGTTTCCCTTATCGTAAGGCGGAAACTGAAGGAAAGGCCGGGAAAACTGCAGAATATAATCGAATCTGCCGTGGAAAAGATCGAAGATTTCCTTACCGACCTTTTGGGGAAGGAAAAATCGGGAAGGTACTATACCTTTTTGGCGACGGTGTTTGTATTCATACTCGCCTCAAACTACACCTCCTTTATTCCGGGGTTCGGGATAATCCACGGCCTTGAGGCCCCCACCTCCTCCCTTTCGGTGACATTGGGACTGGGTATATGCACCTTTGTTTTGCTGCAGTACTATTCGGTGAAGGCGGGGTTCAGAAACTATGTAAGAAGGTTTACAAAGCCGTTGTTTTTGCTTCCCCTGATGCTGCTTGACGAATTTGTTAAGCCGGTTTCCCTGTCCTTAAGGCTTTACGGCAACATTTTCGGGGAGGAAACGGTAACCAAACAGCTTTACGAAATCTTTCCCATAGGGCTTCCCGCATTCATGATGCTTTTAAGCCTGCTTTTCAGCTTTATCCAGGCTGTCGTTTATACCATGCTTGTCGCCATTTATCTTGACGAGGCAACCGAAACAGAATAAGAAGAAGGAGAAATAAAAATGAAAGAAACAATATACGTTATTGCCGCGGCAGTCTGTATGGCAATATCCACAATAGCCCCCGCCATCGCCCAGGGAAAAGCCGCAAAGTCGGCAATGGAGGCAATGGCGCGTCAGCCCGACATCAGAAAGGATATACGCTCTACCTTAATAGTTGCCATGGCCTTTATGGAAACACTGACTATTTACGGGCTGTTGATTGCCTTTTTGATAATTTCAAGGATTTGAGGGCTAAAAAATGACCGTTGATTTAATAACGGTGGCGTTGACGGTTTTAAGCTTTGTTCTGCTGTTTTTGGTGCTTCATTTTCTGTACTTTAAACCGGTGCTTAAAATAATGCATGACCGTCAGGCTAAAATCAAAGAGGGGAATAAAAGCAAAATCAGGTCGGCGGAAAAGCTTGAGGAGCAGAACCGGCTTATTTCCACACGCATTGAGGAAGAAACCAGAAAGGCAAAAGAAGAGTATATAAAACGGACAAAAGCCGCCGAAGACAGGGCTTACGCCTTGAAAAAAGAGGTTCTTGAAGAAGAGGACACCAGGCTCGAACAGGCAAAAAAACATCTTATGACCGAAAAGGAAGAAATGGATAAGGAAATCGAAAAGCGGCTGTTCGAGTTTGCCAAAACCCTTGCCGACAGGTTAGTGTCGGGGGACTATTGATATGATGATGAAAATCCTTTATTCCCTGATAAATACAATACTCCTCTTTGGCGGATTATGGCTTTTTGCAAGAAAGTTTATCGCTAAGGATTTTTTGTCCCGCCCCTTTAAAAACCGCAGGGAGAATATAAACAAGCTCCTTGACGAGGCGGCGGAGGCTTCTCTTATTGCCAAAAGTACCGAAGAAATAATGAAGTCGGAGGAAACCGAAGCCGGTTCGAAGATAGATTTAATTAAAGAAGAATATTCAAAGCACGCCGAGGAACGGGAAAAAGCCGTTCTTTCGGACTTCGAAGAGGAAAAGCAGTCGATAATACGGGAAAACAACCGCCTTATTTACGGCCTTAAGGCGGACATGCACGAAACCGTAAAGAAAAACGCCCTTGAAAAGGCAAAGCAGACGGCTCTGCTGCTTATGGGGCAGGAACCCTATGTGTCGGCTTTCAGGAAAAAGGAAAGGGATATTGCAAAGGCAATCCTTTCAAAGATACAGGTGACCCCCGGTGATATAGCTTATCTTAAACAAAAGGACGTTTTATACGTAACTTTAACCTCCACCTTCCCCCTTGAGCAGGACCTGGTTGACGAAATCGGCGAGGTTGCCACCGAAATGGTGGCCAAGGTCGGGGGTAAAATCTCATATTGGGTGAGAACCGACCCTTCCCTTGTGGGGGGCTTGCTGCTGAGGGTCGGCGACACGGTTTATGACGGCACCATTTCCGACCTCCTTTACCGGATGACCCGCTCCATAAGCCGGTCTTATGCCGAGGATTTTTCCCCCCAGAAGTTTGCGGATGTCCTTATTGATTCGGTAAAAGACGCCAAAATAGATATAGGAATTTACCAGCTCGGGAGGGTGATATCCATCTCCGACGGCATATGCTGGCTTGACGGTCTTGCCGACATTATGTACGGCGAGGTGGTGGAATTCATACCCACCGGCGAACGGGGTATGATACTTGATATCGAGCAGTCAAGGATTGGCTGTATCATATTCGGCAGATATGAGCATATCGAAGCCGGCAACAGGGTGCGCCGTATAAGGCATATGGCCTCCATCCCCGTGGGGGAAGCCCAGTTGGGGAGGGTTGTAAATCCCTTGGGTCAGCCCATAGACGGGCTCGGCACCGTATTGACAAAGGAATATTTCCCCATTGAACACAACGCTCCCAAAATCATCGACCGGAAACAGGTGACAAAGCCCCTTCATACCGGCATAAAGGCAATAGATGCCCTGGTCCCCATCGGCAAGGGACAGCGGGAGCTTATCATAGGCGACCGGCAGACGGGGAAAACCTCCCTTGCCATCGACGCAATAATAAACCAGAAGGGCAAAAACGTAATCTGCATTTATGTGGCGGTGGGACAAAAGGAAACCACCGTTGCCGATATTATGGATAAGCTTAAAAAATTCGGTGCCCTTGAATACACGGTAATCGTCTGCGCCGACGCCTATTCCTCGGCTTCCATGCAGTATATCGCCCCCTTTGCCGGCACCGCCATAGGGGAATACTTCATGTATAAAGGCAGGGACGTGCTTATCGTTTATGACGACCTTTCAAAGCACGCCGTTGCTTACCGGGAACTGTCCTTACTGCTTCACCGTCCCTCCGGGAGAGAAGCGTATCCGGGGGATGTGTTCTACCTCCATTCAAGACTCCTTGAAAGGTCCGCCTGTCTTTCGGACAAATCGGGGGGCGGTTCCATGACCGCCTTGCCCATAGTGGAAACCCAGGCGGGGGACATTTCCGCATACATTCCCACAAACGTGATATCCATAACCGACGGACAGATATTCCTCGAAACCGAGCTGTTCAATCAGGGACAGCGGCCTGCCATAAACGTGGGGCTTTCGGTTTCCCGGGTGGGGGGAGCCGCCCAGCTTCCCTTTATGAAAAAGGCGGCATCCCTGTTAAGGCTTAATTTAGCCCAGTACCGGGAACTGGAAAGCTTTGCCCAGTTCGGCGCCGACCTGGACGAAAACACCAAAAAGGTATTGGATAACGGCGCACGAATAATGGCGTCACTGAATCAGCAGAGATATTCCCCCGTACCCCACGAGCTGGAAGCCCTGTTGATATTTACCGTTACCGAAGGGTATGCGGCTAATATTCCTCCTTCGGAAATGATAAATTTCGAAAAGGATTTGTTTGAGCATTTCCAAACCCTTCGGGGGGATTTGCTAAAAATAATATCCTCCCCGGACAAGCCCTCCAAGGAGGATATCGAAAAAATAAGAAACGCCCTGCGGGAATTTGTAAAGGCGTACTGAAATGATCACCCAGAGAGACCTGAAAAACAAATTAAAAAGCGTAAATATAACCCAAAAGTTGTCGGATGCGGTAAAATCCATTTCCGCCGCCAAATACTACCGCATCAATTCGGCGTATAATGACTTTTTGCCATATGCCCAAGCTTTAAATGATCTTTCAAGAACCATAACGGACCCGTATGCGGGAAGAACCTCGTCAGGGAAAAAGTGTTTCGTGGTGATTTCCTCCAACCGGGGGCTTTGCGGCGGATACAACACCAATCTGTTTAATTTCTTTAAAACTCTTATTGAAGGACAAAACAACCCCCTTGTAATCGCCTGCGGCAGGCGGGGGATTGATGTTTTATCGTCAAATAATATAAAGATTAAAAAAAGCTTTGTGTTTTCGGACATTCCTTCCTATTCCGAAAGCAAAGCCTTCGGGGAATATCTTATAAACCTGTACGCCTCCGGCGAAGCGGGGGAAATTATAATGGTTTACCAGAAGTTTAAAAATATTCTCGTCCAGACCCCCGAATTCACAACACTTTTGCCGTTGAACTTTGAAACGGGTGAAGAGGATGAGTACACCTTTTATCCCGGCAAGGAAGAGGTCGAAAAGGCGCTTTTTGAAAAAGTCATAAAGAATCAGGTTCATTTTTTCCTGATGGAATGGGCAAGGGGGGTAAACGCCGCCACCATGACGGCAATGCGTACCTCCTCCGACAACGCTAAAAAGCTTAAAGCCGATCTGGAACTTACGTTAAACCGTAAAAGGCAGTCAAGCGTCACTTCGGGGGTGACCGAAACTTCCCACAGCGAAAACAGCAATACACCTAATGCGGAAGGGGGAAAATAGCATGGCAAAGGGCACAAAGGGAATAGTTGTAAGAATAACCGGCCCGGTGGTGGATATCCGCTTTCCGCCGGGAGAGGACCTCCCCGACATATTCAACGCCGTTGAGGTTATCAAAGGCGACGAGACCTTTATCCTTGAGACCCTACAGCATATGGGCGACAACTGCGTCAGATGTATATCCATGCACCCCACCGACGGCATGTCAAGGGGTCTTTTGGCAACCGACACCGGGGAACCCATATCCGTCCCCGTGGGGGAGGAAACCCTTGGAAGGATGATAAACGTAACCGGAGACCCCATCGACGGCCTCGGTCCAATAATCACAAAGGAACGCTACCCCATACACCATAAATCCCCTCCGCTGACGGATATCGTGCCGGCAAACGAACTCCTTGAAACGGGGATAAAGGTAATAGACCTTATGACCCCCTACGCCAAAGGAGGGAAAATCGGCCTTTTCGGCGGTGCCGGAGTGGGAAAAACCGTTCTGATAATGGAACTTATCCGGAACATCGCCTTTGAGCATAACGGCTATTCGGTGTTTGCCGGCGTGGGGGAACGGTCAAGGGAAGGCAACGATTTGTGGGAGGAAATGAACCAGTCCGGGGTTGTTTCCAAAACCGCCCTTGTCTTCGGACAGATGAACGAACAGGCGGGGGCAAGGCTGAGGGTCCCCCTTGCCGGGCTTGCCATTGCGGAATATTTCCGGGAAACCAAACATCAGGACGTTTTATTATTCATAGACAACATATTCAGGTTCACCCAGGCGGGAAGTGAGGTTTCTGCGCTATTGGGGCGCATGCCCTCCGCCGTGGGCTACCAGCCCACCCTTGCCACCGAAATGGGGAGACTTCAGGAACGGATCGTTTCCACCAAAAACGGTTCAATCACCTCCGTTCAGGCAATTTACGTCCCCGCCGACGACCTTACCGACCCGGCACCCGCCACCGCCTTCACCCATCTTGACGCCACCACGGTGCTGTCAAGGAATATCGTGGAGCTGGGTATTTATCCCGCCGTTTCCCCTCTTGATTCCAATTCCCGGATGCTGGCGGAGGACATCGTGGGGAAAACCCACTACGAAACCGCAAAGGAAGTAAAGCGGGTGCTTCAAAGGTATAACGAACTTCAGGACATTATAGCCATATTGGGGATGGAGGAGCTTTCCCCCGAAGACAAGCGGATAGTCAGGATTGCCCGCAGGGTCCAGCGGTTTATGTCCCAGCCCTTTTACGTGGCGGAATCCTTTACGGGGATGGAGGGACGTTTTGTTCCCGTTGCCGATACCGTCAAGGGTTTTCAGGCGGTTCTGGGCGGGGACTGCAACAATATTCCCGAACAGGATTTCATGTTTGCCGGCAGCATAGAGGATGTATATAAAAGGAGCAAGGGCAATGGATAAAATTAAGCTTGTGGTTTTGTCCCCCGAAGGGAAAAAGCTTGAAGAAACCGCCTCCTCCGTAACCCTGAAATCATCCGACGGCTGGTTTGGCGTGAGGGAGGGTTCCCTTCCAATAAAAGCGTTACTTTCCGAAGGGGATATACGATATGTCAAGAGCGGTAAGGATAACAGCTTTTTCATTTCCGGCGGGATTGCCGAAGTAAGAAACGATACCGTAACCGTTCTGGTTGAATGAATTTATACCTTTAATACAACCCCTTTTTCCTCAAACCAACAGTCAAACTGAACAAGCCAGGCAATAAGCTGCGGAGTGGACATAAGCTGGCCAAGCCAGGTCCCGCCGCCTTTTTCTTTTAGTTCGTTTAGCTTTTTAATATTTAGTAGCTGCGATAAAATACCCCCCTTTTTAAGCCGTCCATCAAGCATATCTGAAACAATTTTCATATATTCGGGGTTATGGGTTTTAGGATAAGGGGATTTTTTGCGGTTAAGAATATCTTCCGGGAGATAGCCCTTCATTACCTCCCTTAGTAAGCTTTTTTCCACATTGTTTTCAAACTTGATTTCCCAGGGGATGTTGAAAACCAGCTCCCAAAGCCGATGGTCGGCAAAGGGCACCCGTATTTCCACCCCTTTTGCCATGCTCATCCGGTCTTTTCGTTCCAAAAGGGAGGTCATAAAGTAATTCATTGAAAGCCAGGTGGCTTTTCTTGAGTTTCTCATGACCCGGCTATCCCCTTCAAGCATGGGGCAATCGTCTAAACTGTTTTTGAAAACCTCTGACAAATAGGCATACCCTTCTTTGGGCTTTGCAGCCCTTTCGTCAAACAGAGAAATCCTTAAATCCGGCTCATGTATCCAGGGGAAAAAGTCCGAATTTAACATTTCAGGTCGGTAAAACCAGGGGTATCCCCCGAAAAGCTCGTCGGAACACTCCCCCGAAAGGGCGACGGTATGCCTTTCCTTTATTTTACCGCAGAAATATAAAAGGGATGAATCAATATCCGCCTGTCCGGGAAAATCCCGCATAAACGTCGCATTAGGCAGGTTTTCCGCCACCTCAAGGCTTGTTGCCGTTAAAACCGAATGATTTGTACCAAGGAAGGATGCCACCTGCCTTGCGTAGTTTTCATCGCTTTCGGGCTGGAACATTGATTTTACAAAGCTGTCTTTGTTTCCTTCGTATTCGAAGGAGTAGGTGGATATTTCTCCCTCCGCTGCCGCAAAGGCGGTAACTGCCGAGGAATCAAGCCCACCGGAAAGCAGCACGCAAAGGGGAACATCGCTGACAAGCTGCCGCTTTACCGTATCCTTAAGCAAGGTTTTGGTCTGTTCTACCGCATCATGCCTTCTCCCTTTCCATTCAAAGGCGGGCAAATTCCAATAGGAACGGATACGAAAACCCTCCTTATCAAGTACGGCATATTCAGCGGGTTTCAGCTCCTTTATCCCTTCAAACACGCTGATTCCCGGGATGGTAGCGGGTGAAAGATAAAGTAGCTGCCATAAACCTATGTTATCCACTACCGGTTTTATTCCCGCTGACAATAACCCTTTTATTTCGGAGGAAAACAACAAAAAATCCCCGTCAAAAGCATAAAAAAAGGGTTTAACCCCAAATCTGTCCCGGGCAAAGAAAAGCAAATCCCGCTTTCCGTCATGGATGGCAAAGGCATATATGCCGTTCAGCATTTCAAGACAATTATCGCCGTAGGCGGCATAGCATTCCAGCACCACCTCGGTGTCGCAGCTGGTTTTAAAAACCACCCCTTGCCTTTTCAGGTTCTCCCGTAATTCCGCCGTATTGTAAATTTCCCCGTTGTAGATTATGGTGTAATTGCTGCCGTTCCGGGTGGTCTGCAGGGGCTGTTTTCCCTTTTCCACATCCATAACCGCCAGCCGGTTGTGACCGAAAGCAATATTTTTGGCTTTGTAATACCCGAATCCGTCAGACCCTCTGTGACGAAGCGAGTTATTCATTTCCTCAAGCCGCTTGTCGTCGATTTCCCCTTTTCCCGTTATATCCGCAATGCCGCATATGGAACACATAAAATACCCCTTTCGCAGTTTTTGTTTTACAAAATAAAGTATATGCTCCGGCCTTTTTCGTGTTTTGAATATTTTTTACACTTAAGGGGAAATTATGCTAATGAGGTGTTTTGATTGACGGTTATCCTTATCCGCACCGTAATTTTTTATATAATTTTAACCCTGATAATGCGGCTGATGGGAAAACGGCAGATAGGAGAAATCCAGATTTCCGAATTCGTGGCGGCGGTTATGCTGTCCGAACTTGCCGCCCTCCCCATAACCGACCGGGATATTCCTTTGTTCCACGGGGTGGTGTCCCTTGTAACATTGGGCACCCTTGAGGTTATAACCGCCTTTGCCTGCCGGAAGATACCCAGACTTCGCAAGGCTTTGTACGGCGAACCCATTATCCTGGTGGCGGGGGGAAAAATTGTAAACAAGGGCCTTGACAAAGCCCGCATAACCTTGGACGAAGTCCTTGCCGTAATACGGACGGAGGGTTATAAATCCCTTGACGACATTTATTACATCATTCTTGAACAGACGGGAAAAATTTCGGTAATCCCAAGGGCTTCCGCTGCTCCGGTTACCCCCGACGACACCAATCTGAAGGTTAAGGAAACCGGCCCCGACATGCCGGTTATGATAGAGGGGGTTGAAATCGAAAGCTTTATGAACCGGACGGGGAAAACAAGGGAGGATATAGAAACAATACTGAATCAGCACAATTTGAAAAAAGAGGACTGCCTTATCCTTGCCTTCGACGAAACCGGAAGGTTTAAAATAACAAAAAAGGACGAGGCGGAATGAAGCATTTTGTTATAGCGGTTATCCTGCTTGCGGTGATTGTCGGCTGCGTCATAGCAAACGGCTGTTTTGTGAGAAAGTTCGTCAACAATGCCCTTGAGCTTACAAAAAACCTCCCCGAAACCAGGGAGGAATTTGATTCTTATACCGAAAACATTCAACACTATGTGGATAAATGGTACCGCCGCCACGGCTTTCTTTCCCTGTCAATTCATATGTGCGAACTGGAACGGGTCTGCGAAGCGGTGGCGGATATAAAGGCCTGCTTCCAGACAAAGTCCTATGAAAACTATATTCAGGCAAAACGCCGTCTGGAGGCGGCGCTTGATGAACTTGCCGACGGGGAAAAGCCGTCTTTTGTAAATATCTTTTAAATACAAGTACAAAAACACCGCCGATACCATTTGACATAAGGGCAATTTGGCGCTATTATATATATGAACGCGGAGGGACAGCGAAAAATTGTTATAGTCCTATATATCCGACTTCCCGTCGCCTCCTCTCCGCGGAATCATATATAAACAGAACGGGGATTCAATACAGAATATGTATGGTTCTGCCGAAAGGAAACGCATATGGAAGAAAAACGAGTTATTTTGTCGCCGTCTCTTTTATCCTGCGACTTCGCCCGGGTGGGAAAACAGCTTAAAACCCTTGAAAAAGCGGGGATTATGTATTTGCATCTCGACGTAATGGACGGCATTTTCGTACCGAATATCTCCTTCGGGATACCGGTTATAAAATCAATCAGAAAGGCAACAAACCTTGTTTTCGACACCCATTTAATGATAGACCGCCCCGAAAGGTACATAGAGCAGTTTATTAAAGCGGGAAGCGACTATGTAACAGTCCATGCGGAGGCAACGCAAAACCCGGTGGAGGTATTAAGGGAAATCAAAGCAAAAGGTGCAAAGGCGGGGGTTTCCCTTAAGCCCGGGACCAAGGCCGGGGAAATTTTCGAACTTCTCCCCCTTTGCGACATTGTGCTTGTAATGACGGTGGAGCCCGGCTTCGGCGGTCAGACCTTTATGGCGGAAATGCTGCCGAAAATAAGGGAAATAAGGGAAGAGCTTGACCGCATTGATTCCGGAGCAATCCTTTCGGTGGACGGAGGGATAGACCGGGACACCGCCCCCCTCGTGGTGGCCGCCGGCGCCGATATGCTGGTGGCCGGTTCCGCTATATTCGGAAAGAAAGACATAACAAAAGCGGCAATGAATATATTAAAATCCGCAGGGAAAGTATAAAAAGCCTTCCCCTTGAGGGGAAGGTGTCAGCCGAAGGCTGACGGATGAGGGGCAGTGCCGCTTACCCGGAGTTAAGCGGATTACATCAACACATTTTTAAAGCACCCTCAAGATCATCGATAATATCCCCATAATCCTCGGTGCCGACGGACAGGCGGAAAAGGTTTTTACCTATCCCCCCGTCGGCCTTTTCCTTTGCCGACAGGGAAGCATGGGTCTGACTGAAGGGATGGGTAATCAGGGTGGCGTTCCCCCCTAAGCTTTCGGCAAAGGCAATCAGCTTCAAGGAAGACAAAAATTTTATGAAATCAATACCCTCCTCCATTTCAAAGGAGATTACCCCTCCGTAGCCGGCTGCCTGCTTTCCCATAACCTCAAAGCCTTTGCTTTCCGGGTCGCCGGCATAAAAAATCCTTTTTACAAGGCTTTTGGTTTTCAGGTATTCAAACACCCGCATTGCGTTTTCGCAGACGGCTTTCATCCGCAGAAACAGGGTTTCCAGCCCCCGCTTAACCAAAAAGGAATCAAAGGGGGAAAGGCCGTTACCCTTGGTGGTTATGGCAAGGGTGAGATTTTTTGCGATTTCCCCGTCGTCTGTGACAACACAGCCCGCCGTGGCGTCGTGGTGGCCGCAGAGGTATTTGGTGGCGGAATGGACCACGATATCCGCCCCCAGGGAAAGGGGTCTTTGCAAAACCGGGGTTAAAAAGGTGTTGTCGATGGCAAGGGCACAGTTATGTTTTTTGGCGATAAGGGCAAGGGCGGAAATATCCGAAATCTGCATTAAGGGGTTAGCCGGGGTTTCGGCAAAGATTAGTGAGGGGGCGAATTTCGCCTCTTTTTCGATTGCCGTAAGGTCTGAGGTGTCGGCGTAAACCACATACGCCCCCTTTTTAACAAAGTTGTTCAATAGCCTCCTTGTGCCGCCGTAAATATGTTTTCCCGCAATAATCCGGGGGAAAATGGAAAACAAGGCGTCCTCCGCCGCCAGTCCCGAGGAAAATGCAAAGCCGTACTTTCCCCCCTCCGCAAGGGCAAGGGCTTTTTCAAGGGCTTCCCTGGTGGGATTTTTGCACCTTGAATAGGAGTAGCCGTGTATTTTCGCATCCTTAAAGGTGGAGGTCAAAAATACCGGCGGCGACACCGCCCCCAGCACATTCTCCCCCCCGCCGTGAATAAGAGAAGTCTGTAATTTCATTAAAACCACCCTTATATTGTATGCGTGAAATGCCTGGGGTTGACAAGGGAGGAATATCGTGGTATTGTGAAAATTAATATTATACATAATGAAATTACTATGTCGTATTGCTATAGATGATATGATAAGTAGTAGTAAAAACACTTGTAATTAAATTAATTATTGTTATAATAATAATCAAAAAACAAACAGGGAATAATCTCATGACCAACATTGAAAACCTCCGCAGACAAATTGACTCCCTTGATGAGGAAATTAAATCGCTACTGTTAAAACGCCTTGAGATTGTGTCCGAAATCGGCAAAATCAAGGGGGAAAACCTTATTGCGGTTAAGGACAGACGCCGGGAGGAGGAAATAATAAAAAGGCTTACCGAAAACGCCGGCAGGCAGGGGGAAACCTATATTAAGCATATTTACGATTCGGTTTTTGAGGCCTCCCGGAATCTTGAAGAACGGAAATACGGAGTTGTGGGGGGCGAAAGCCTGGTTTCAAAGTCCCCCTTTATTCACAACGCCTTCGGAAACCCCCACTATTCGGCATACCCCGTAAAGCCGGAGGATTTGAAAAGCTTTGTTCAAAATTCCGACCTTTCGGGCTACAATGTCACCATGCCCCACAAGGTTTCTGTTATGGAATACCTTGACGAGGTGTCGCCGGAGGCAAAGGCCATAGGGGCGGTAAACACCGTGGTGGTTAAGGGAAATAAAAAAATCGGCTATAACACCGATTATATGGGATTTATCGAAGCCCTCAGGTACCACCGCATTCGGGTTGACGGCAAAAAGGTCTGCGTTTTGGGAAGCGGCGGTGCTTCCAAAGCCGTTCGGTATGCCTTAGGGCAGGAAAAGGCAAAGGAAATTATCGTGGTGTCCCGCGCCGGTGAAATTACATATGCCGACACCGCGGTTTACGCCGATGCGGAGGTGCTTATTAACTGTACCCCAGTGGGCTACGGTCAGGGTAATTCCGACACCCCCGTTGACATAAGCCGGTATGCCAACCTTGAGGGGGTTTATGACGCAATTTACATCCCCGACCCCACAAGACTGGTGTTTGAGGCAAGGCAGGCTGGTATAAACGCCCATAACGGACTGTATATGCTTATTGCCCAGGCCGCCCACTCCCACCGGCTTTTCGGACTGCCCTACCCGGAAGGGGGGGTAATCGAAGGGCTTTACCGGCGGCTATCTAAAAAAAGCATTGTCCTTATGGGTATGCCGGGGTCGGGCAAAACCGAACTGGGTAAGCTCCTTGCCATATCCCGCAATTTGAGCTATGCCGACACCGACGAACTTATCGAGGCCGAAACCGGCACCCCGGTACCCAAAATAATAAAGGAGTACGGCGAAGCCTATTTCCGGGAAATCGAAAAGAGTATAATCAAAAAGCTTTCAACAAACCCTCCCGATGTCATATCCTTAGGGGGCGGGGCGGTTAAAGACAAGGAAAACCGCTATCTTATAAAGAGCATGGGAAGGGTGTTCTGGATAATCCGTGATATTGACAGCCTTGCCACAAGCGGCCGTCCCCTTTCGGTTGATTTGGAAAAGCTGGTCAAAGAAAGATACCCGATTTACGAAAGCCTCTGCGACGAAAAAATAAACAACAACTGCCGCATTTCCGAAGCCTTTGAGGAAATTACGAAGTTGTTGTAAATTGATGTAATATATTTATGATTTCTTGTGATACATCCGTCAGCCTTCGGCCGACACCTTCCCCTCAAGGGGAAGGCTTTTTTTCGTTTTCTTTCTCCCCCTGATGTACCCTTCCACCTCCGAAAGAGGCAGGCCGAGCACCAGGGCGAATTCGCTGTACAAACAGTTTTTCGCCTGACGTTCGTATTCCGCATCGGTAACGGCAAGCTGGCGGTGGTTTTCAAATGCGTTTTCCCGCCGTTTTGCCACGGTTTTGATTATGCTTATATAGGCTTCGGGGGAGGCGCTTGACATTGCCACCCGGTAGGAATCCCGCCTTTGCTTTTCGTTTTTAACCACAATGCCGGGTATATCGTCCATCCTGTCAAGGAGCTTTTCGATTTCCTCCTTCGAATAAAGGGGACGGAAGGGAATTCTCCCTCCCTCCACGGGGGTATAGATGACCGAACCCTTGTCGTTAAGGGGATTCAGGGCATAATAGGAGCGGCTGTCATTATTACCGAAGGGGGAATCGCAAACCTCCGTCACCCTGCACACGCCGTTGGTGCCGTAAACGATACAGTCTCCTTTGTTGAACATGATAACCCCCCTCACATTTGTTTATTGAATCGGTAAACAAAAGCGGCTTTTTGCCAAAGCCGCCGCTTTTCAGTTATATTATATCATACTTTTGTCAGAATTGTAATGGGCGTTTTTTACGAAAATTAGAGTATGTTTTGACGGTTTTGATAGCTTTCGGAGATTAACGGCCTGAATTTTAAGATTATTTATCTTTATTAGCCTTTTTTTCGTTAATGTTCGTTGACAGGGAGCAGCCGCCGCAGGAAGAACAGCTGCAATAGGAACAGCACCCCTTTTTGCGGTTTTTAAGGGTATAATACAGAGCAACCCCTATAACGGCAACCACAACTACCGATATTATTATCGTAGACATTATACAGCCCCCTTTCTTTTATACGGGCGGAAGAGCATAAACAAGAATATAAACAATACTGTGAATGCGGCGATTGTGCCGGTAATATCGGGTTTTCCGTTTATAAGCATACCGAACTGGTAAATACACAAAGACACGATGTATGCGAAGGCGCATTGATAAGCGATGGCAAAGATCGTCCATTTCCCGTTGTTCATTTCCCGCCTTATTGCCCCCACAGCCGCAATACAGGGGGCGCAGAGCAGGTTGAACATAAGGAAGGAATATCCCGCAAGGGGGGAATAAATTTCCTTCAGTATAGTGCGGGTGTTTTCGCCGTACAGTACGCCAAAGGTGGAAACCACGTTTTCCTTGGCAATAAGGCCGTTTAATGTTGCCGCCGAAGCCCTCCAGTCCCCCCATCCCAAGGGTTTGAAGATAAAGGCGATTATTCCGCCGATTTTGGCAAGGAAGGAATTTTCCATGGAAACCAGCCCGAAGGAGCCTTCTTTAAAACCGAGGTTGGACAGCAGCCATACCGCCACCGATGCAAGGAGTATGATGGTTCCCGCTTTTTTAATGAAGGACCTGACCCTTTCCCACATGGAACGCAGGATATTGCTCACCGTAGGCATATGATAAGCGGGAAGTTCGAGGACAAAGGCCGCCGGCTCGCCGGCAAAGGGCTTTGTCTTTTTTAATATAATACCCGAAAGGGCGATAGAGGCAATTCCCGCGAAGTAGGCGGAGGGGGCCACCCACCATTCGCCGCCGAACATAGCTCCCGAAATCAGGGCGATCACCGGGAGTTTTGCCGAACAGGGCATAAAGGAAGTGGTCATTACCGTCATCCGCCGGTCTCTTATACTTTCGATTGTCCGGCTTGCCATTATGCCGGGAACGCTGCAGCCGGTACCCACCAGGACGGGTATAAAGGATTTCCCCGAAAGGCCGAAACGGCGGAAAATCTTATCCATTATAAAGGCTATGCGGGACATATAACCGCAGGCTTCCAGAAAGGCTAAAAAGATGAACAAAAGCATCATCTGGGGAACAAACCCCAGTACGGCGCCCACGCCCCCCACTATTCCGTCGGTTATAAGGCCGTTAAGCCAGCCTGCGGTACCCGCCGATTCCAAACCCTTTGATAATGCGGGGTTTATCCATTCCCCGAAGAGGGTATCGTTTACAAAACCGGAAAGGTAGGACCCCAGGGAGGAAACCGATATGAAATATACAATAAAAATTATTACCGCAAATATGGGGAGGGCAAGATAACGGTTTGTAACAATACTGTCTATTTTTTCCGAAGCCGAAAAGCCATGCTTTGCCTTAATATAGTATTTCCCGATAATTGATTCGATATACCCGTAGCGCTGACTTATAATGATGGATTCGGCATCATCGTCCATTTCCCGTTCGCATTCCCGTATGTCCCCGTCGATATGGGACAGGGTTTCGGGGGATATGTCAAGGAGTTCGCTTATTTTTTTATCCCGTTCAAAGATTTTAATGGCATACCAGCGCTGACCGGCTGAAGGCATATCATGCAAAACCGCTTCCTCTATATGGGCTAAGGCGTGTTCCACGCTGCCGGCAAATCTGTGTTTGGGGAAAAAGGACTTATTTGAAAGGGCTGCGTCGATTGCCGCCTCTGCCGCCTCCCCGGTTCCGGCTTCCTTAAGGGCGGAAATTTCAACTATTTTAACCCCCAGCTCCTTTTCAAGGCCGGCGGTATCGATTTCATAACCGTTTTTACGGATAACGTCCATCATGTTGATGGCGATAACCACCGGTATGCCCAGCTCCACAAGCTGGGTGGTGAGGTACAGGCTGCGTTCAAGACTTGTACCGTCAATTATATTCAAAATTGCATCGGGACATTCGTTTATCAGGTAGTTGCGGGCGACAACCTCTTCAAGGGAGTAGGGGGAAAGGGAGTATATGCCGGGAAGGTCGGTTATTATAACGTTATCCCTTCCCTTAAGCTTACCCTCCTTCTTTTCCACCGTTACCCCCGGCCAGTTTCCCACAAACTGATTTGAGCCGGTCAGGGCGTTGAACAAGGTGGTTTTACCGGAGTTGGGGTTTCCCGCAAGGGCTATTTTAATAGTCTTATCCATAACTATCCTTCGAGAATAACCATTTCGGCGTCGGCTTTACGCAGCGAAAGTTCGTAGCCCCGGACGGTTATTTCCACCGGGTCACCGAGGGGGGCGGTTTTGATAACCTTAACGCTGACCCCTTTGGTTATTCCCATGTCCATGATCCGCCGGCGGACTGCTCCCGTTCCGGCCACCTTTGCCACTTTTACCGTTTCACCTGGTTTTATATCTCTCAGCGTTCTCATCTGCCGCGTCTCCTTTTGTTAGCCTCCGCTAACAAGTATATGTTAGCATATGCTAACTGTTTTGTCAATAGTATGTTTTATAAAAAATGATATATTAATAGTTTTTTCGGTAGGTAAAATGTACTAAAACAAAAAGCCGTTTTGCATAAAAACGGCTTTCTATTGCTTATGTGCTTTTACTGTTCCCAATGATGTTTACTATACGGTCTGTGATGGTTTTTTTATTAGGTAATTATCTATTTTTTCAACTGTTTTGAAGGAGTAATTTAGCTTTGCTTTACCGATGGCAAAGCACAATATAACTCAACTTCCGCAAAGGAGACGAATATAATATAAAAAGCAGGTTCTTAACCTGCTTTTTTTGGCACCCACAACGGGAATCGAACCCATAGCTTACCCTTATTTAAGTTTAATTTTTCATAACGAAGCTTTGAGTTTATTAGAATCTGTTACGCAAGTTCCTCGGTTATTTATAACTTGTTCTACAGGCGGTTTGCCGGCGAAACCATATGCCTTTTCTTTGTGTAGAATATCATAGCGATAATGCCTGCGCTGGAAAACAATATGAATGTGTATAAAACTATATTTGATGCATCCCCCGTCTGCGGACTCGGGGTAGTGTCGGAATCCGAACCGGATATTTTAACAAATGACCCCGGCTTTGCCCAAACTGTGTTTGTTCCGTCTGTAAAGGTGTAATAACCCGCATAGACAGATTCATTACTATGTTCGCTTTCTTCCACGATTATCCCTTTTATCAGAAGCGGTTTGAAAGCGGTGATTTTAACGTCGGATTTAACCATCGCTCCGACAACGGAGTCCGCAAGATCCCAAGCCGATGCATGGATTCCCGTACCTTCTTTTCCCTCAGAGGTCACATTGCCACGCAGTTGCACCAAAGCACCTGTCGCTGATACCGCTGTGGCATATTCATCCGTTACCGTTACATTGCCATATACGCGGACATCAGCACCGTCCCATGCGTTAACCCCATC